>CAZREP010000011.1:0-48948 GCA_964599035.1 uncultured Terrimonas sp.
TGCTCTGTTAAGGGTAAATATATTTTAATATATATTATAGTGCCCATTGAGAGCATAATGGTTTATACACAAATAATACACTTCCCTGAGTTGCTTTTTACTTTTTTAAGCCGGGGTATCTCATCCGGAGCTGCTTTAATGTGCTGTGAAGAGTTGAAGCGATTATGTATTCCTTATACCAGTTTTGGTCTGCAGGTACAATATGCCAGGGCACGGTATTGCAATGTGCGAAACAATCTTCATACATTTTCATATAACTGTTCCAGAGCCTGGCTTCTTCAAAGTCCTTTTCATTGTATTTCCACATTTTTGCCGGATTGCGCATTCTTTCGTTCAGTCTTTCCTGTTGCTCGCCGGGGGAAATATGAAGATAAAATTTAAGGATATGGGTATTGTTATGCGTGGTAAGCAGGTGTTCGAAGTCGTTGATGGCTTTCATCCTTTTTTTTGCCGTTTCATCATCGCACCATTTGTGCACTCTTGTTACCAGGATATCTTCGTAATGTGATCTGTTGAATATTTGTATCGTTCCTTTTCGGGGTGCTGCGGCATGTACTCTCCACAGGAAGTCGTGCGACAGTTCTTCCGGGGTGGGCTCTTTGAAAGACTTAACCATCACTCCCTGTGGATTGAGCTTTCCGAAAACGTTGCGGATCACGCCGTCTTTGCCGCTGGCGTCCATACCCTGTATCACTATTAATATGGCATGCCTGCCTTCGGCAAACACCAGGTTCTGCAGGTCGTCTAATTCCAGCAGTATTTTCTCTGTCTTTAATTTGGTCTCTTCCTTGCTGTACTCTTTTGGTGCGCGGGTGCTGATCTTTTTTAGTTTTATGGCAGCCATGATCGTTTGATTAAAGTTGATCCAGTATCTGTATTTCAGGGGACAGAGATGATTGCTGATTTGTCGATTTCGGATTTGTTATTTGATATTTATTTGGTTCCTGCTATTTGGTTCCTGGTGCTTTACCCATTGTTTCACGCAGAGGAGCAACGATCGCAAAGAAGAGCGCCTCGTCTTGTTATCTCACCTTTCCTACGAACTTTTACCCTTCTTCGAGAAACGACAAACGAGAAAGGACAAACAATAAACTGTCAAACTATAAACCATAAATTACTGTTATCCGGGGGAATTACTCAAAACCGTTATCAGCCTCGTTTTGCCTCACCCCAACCCCTCTCCGCCCGGCGAGGGGCTAAGCTTTCCTTCCGAAGTAGGTTTCACCTATTTGTTTAAGATTTCCCCCGGACAATAATGACCATAAACTATTCCTTCACCTCTCTCCTTTTACCATTCACCTTTCACTATCTCACACTGCCATCATTTCTTTTTCCTTGGAGGCAAGATAAGCATCGATTGAAGCAATATATTTAGCGGTCAGTTGCTGGATCTCCTTTTCCGCATCTTTACCTGCATCTTCGCTCAACCCGTTTTTTTGCAATTTTTTAATATCTTCTATTGCATCGCGTCGTATACTACGCACGGCTACTCTGGACTGCTCTCCTTCGGCATTCACTTTTTTAACCAGTTCTTTTCTTCGTTCTTCCGTTAGTGGAGGGAGGAAAAGCCGTATGATCGCACCGTCGTTTTGGGGAGTTATGCCTATATTGGCTGCAATGATGCTACGCTCAATAGGTTGGAGCATGTTTTTTTCCCAGGGCTGAATAGTGATGGTGCGTGCATCGGCCACTGAAATATTACCTACCTGGTTAATAGGGGTGGGAGATCCGTAATAATCTACAACCAGCCCGTCGAGGATCTGGGGCGTAGCTCTTCCTGCCCTGATCTTTGCCAGCTCCGCTTCTAAATGACCGATGGCTTTTTTCATTCCATCTTCGGCAACCTCCAAAACAAATGATACTTCTTCCTGCATATTTAAGATACTTAGATGTGCTGCAAAGCTAATGAATGGAAAGAATAAAATAAATATGAAGCTCTTTTCCTGAGCACTTATTGAATAATTTGTACTGCATTAAACAGGACTTACCTCCTCCCGCTTCTTCTCGCCGAAGAAAACGGTTCGTATCGGATGGGCAAAATCAATTTTTTTCTTTTTAAAAGACCTGTAAATGTTCATTAAAATATCCTGTTGCGCGTTCATGTACGCGTTGTAATCGGAAGAGAGCACATAATAAACAAATTCAAAATCCAGACTGAATTCTCCAAACCCCGAAAAGTGCCCGCGGTCATACATGACGCCATTAGTTTTATCTATGATTTCTTTAACAAGCTGCGGTATGCTTTCCAGCACTTCCGCCGGGGTTTGATAAGTAACCCGAATACTGAATACCACCCTTCTTTTTTTCATGCGCTTGTAATTGTGCACGCGGGAGTCTGTAAGATCTTTATTGGAGCATATGAGCTGTTCACCGGACAATGTTCTCAATCGGGTAGTTTTTATGCCGATATATTCTATGATCCCCATTTTGTCATCAATGATAATAAAATCACCGATCTCGAAAGGTCTGTCGAACAGGATCACAAAATAGCTGAAGAGATCGCTAAGCACGGTTTGGGCTGCCAGCGCGATTGCAATACCGCCAATACCCAGCCCTGCAATGATTGCAGTAATATCATACCCCAGATTGCCCAGCAGGAATACGATGCCCAGTATCCATACAGTTGTCTTAACAATGACCAGCAGTCCCCTGGCCTGTTTTTGCTTTATATCGCCATCTTCCTGCTTTTTTAAAATGCCCAGCACAAAGTATTGTATCACTTTGGTGATAAGCTGCAGCACAAAAAAAGTTACTGCCAGCAATGTTGCAATGCGAATGATATGATATACCTTCTCCGGAAGATCAAGGTTGGTGAGCAGCAGGTAGACGATCAGGAAATAGGAAATGGGTATAACAGACTTCTCAATGGCAGTTACCATAAAATCATCTAAGGTGGTGGCTGTTCTGCGCGACCATCCTTTAAACCATTGTAATGCGATTTTTTTAAACACGTTGATCAGTAGAAACCCCAGTGTAATGCTGCCAATGGTAATTGTCCAGGAAAGTAATGAGTTGCCTAAATAATTATTATCCCAGAAATCATTCATGACGTTTGATTTTTGAATGTTAATAAATATAATAGTGAAATTCTTTGGCAATGCGGCATCCCGCAGCGTTCCGGAAGAGATATAATAAAACTCTTAAATAGCGGACAACCGGGAAGAATACGTAGCGGGCACTTAAATTTCGCTTGCTAAAACGATGGTGCTACATTTTTACTGGGCACCTACATTTGTAGTGTACACAAGAAGCGATAAAGGTAATTAAAAATATCCGACTTTAACCTGATATCGCCTGGCTAATTGCTTTCGGCCGCTTTTTTAGCAGTGGTTAGCGGCATGATGCGGGATCCTTTGGCAAGGCGGAGCACATCTTCTGTATTCTCTTTGGCAACTACTATGAGCCTGCTGGGTTTGCGGAGGTACACCAGGGCAAATCCCCCGAAGGCCAATGCTACCAAAACAGGGATGAGTATGTTGATGTTCAGCGGACTTAAAAAATAAGCTACTGCTACGAAGAAGATATTTACTACGATTAAGGTAAAGCTCACTGCTTTATGGCTCATTCCCCGGTCTAAGAGGATGTGGTGGATATGATTGCGGTCGGGACTGAAGGGCGAACGCCGGTTAAATATGCGGATGGAAAAAACCCGCAGCGTATCAAATAAAGGTATAATAAGTATGGCGATGGCAATAGCGGGAGGTGCGTTAAGGTGAACCGCTGTTCCAGCCGCTCCGGCAGAGTTGATAAACTGAACAACCAGGATGGCATTGACCAGCCCGATCAATAAGGATCCGGTATCGCCCATAAAGATGCGTGCGGGCGAACGGTTAAAGATCAGAAATGCCAGCAGACTGCCGCACATAGCAAAAGCCAGTGCCGCATATTCGGCGTGGGCGGCAATGTAAAAATATACGCCAAAAGTTAAAGTAGTGAAAATCCCCAATCCTGCAGCCAGCCCGTCCACGCCGTCAATAAGGTTAAAGGAATTAATAATTACAATAACGGTAAGATAGGTTAAGGTTAAACCGATCACTTCGGGCAGCTCATGTACTCCCAGAAAACCATGCATGCTTTTTATAACGATGCCTCCCTTGTATATAATAATGAATGCGGCAATGATCTGGCCAATGATCTTTTTCATGGGGGTAAGGATGAGGATATCATCCTTCAGCCCAAGAAAAAACACCACGAGGGCCGCAGCAAAATAATATTGAAAACCGGGGGCGGCTTTAAAAGAGATGGTCAGAAGGCAGGAAATGATAAAGCCTGCAAATATGCCCAGCCCGCCAAGTGAGGGCACCGGTATGGCATGAATCTTCCTTGCATTGGGCAGATCGTAGAGCTTCTTTATCTCAGATACATTGATGATCACAGGGATAGCCGTAAATGTGATAATGAAAGCCAATATAGTTGCCAGCAAAATGATCTCCATCCGGTTCCCTTTTAGAGGTGCGAAAATATGACAATTATTTTGATCGCATAAATGCGAAATAAATCAATGTGTCATTAAAATGGATACGTACAGTCTGTATAGAACGGTTGGTATTCGGGGTTAGTATCAATAAATAGAACTATATTTCCCGGAAAAGTGTAATCGTTTCTCCTTATCTCAACAGTTTAATTTAGCTTTGACGCCAATTTAAAAGCGAAAAATTATGCCAGAATTAAAAGACATAGCTACCCAGATCAGAAGAGATATCGTAAGAATGGTGCATGCCTGCCAGAGCGGCCACCCCGGAGGATCATTAGGATGTACCGACTTTTTTACCGCACTTTATTTTAAGGTAATGCAGCATAACCCTTCTTTTAATATGGATGGTAAGGGAGAAGACCTGTTTTTTCTTTCAAACGGGCATATTTCGCCGGTATTTTATGCCACGCTTGCCCGGGCGGGGTATTTTCCGCCTGCTGAGCTGGCAACTTTTCGAAAATTAAACTCCAGGCTTCAGGGGCATCCTGCCACCCATGAACATCTGCCCGGGGTACGCGTGGCTTCCGGGTCGCTTGGACAGGGTATGAGCGTGGCCATTGGTGCCGCCCTCGCAAAAAAGCTGAATAAAGACGATAAGCTGGTATTTTCCCTGCATGGCGATGGAGAACTGGATGAAGGGCAGAACTGGGAGGCGATTATGTTTGCTGCACACCACAAGGTGGATAATCTTATTGCCACCATTGACTGGAACGGCCAGCAAATTGATGGCCCAACAAAAAGGGTAATGGACCTGGGCGATATCAGTAGAAAGTTTGAAGCTTTTGGTTGGACGACCCTCCGGGCGGATGGTAATGATATGGACGAATTGATCGCTGTTTTAAATAAGGCGAAATCATTTTGTGGCCAGGGTAAGCCCACTGCCATAATGATGCATACCGTTATGGGAAAAGGCGTGGATTTTATGGAAGGCACGCATGAATGGCATGGAATAGCTCCTAATGATGATCAACTGCAAAAAGCACTGGCCCAGTTGCCGGAAACTTTGGGAGATTATTGAGGAAAAAGGTGTGAGGTGGGAAGCCACAGGTTTCAGGACATGACAGTTTGGGGTTTGGAAGTTTCTGGTTTCTGGTTTATTGAAGGTATCAGGTGTAAGGCGTATGGTATAGGGTGTAAGGCTGATTTTTGATTTGGTGCTTTACCTACTGTTTCACGCAGCGAGCGTAAAGGAGCAGCGGCGCAAAGGGGAATATGGCATGCGAGTCCCTTTTCGGATTTGAAATTTCTTTGGAACTTGTTATTTGTGATTTGGAGCTTTCCGGATATTGGTAAGCGATTCACTATTCACTTCTCACCTCTCACTTCTCTGGAAATCCCGGGAAAATAATAAGACACAATTGATATGAACAGGAAAAAATTTATTTTGTCGTGGCTGACATTGATCGCAGGCACTAAACTATCACTTGCAGGAAGAGAAAAAACGGCTGCGGCCCCGGCCCTGAGGTTTGGCATCGTTACAGACCTTCATTATGCCGACCGGCCTTCCAACAATACCAGGTATTATAAGGAGTCTTTACCCAAATTATCCGAATGCATTGAGTTGATGAATGAGCAGGAGGTGGATTTTCTGATTGAACTGGGCGACTTTAAAGATCAGAATATCCACCCGGATGAAAAAGAAACCTTGGGATTCCTGGAAACCATTGAATCAGAGTTCAGGCAATTTAAAGGACCGGTATACCATGTTTTAGGCAACCATGATATGGATTCTATTTCAAAGGACCAGTTTTTAAGCAAGATTCATAACACCGGTTTCTCAAAAGCCAGGAGCTATTATTCCTTTAATGCGGGGCATATCCATTTTGTAGTGCTGGATGCCAATTATACCCAGGAAGGCATCGGATATGACCGCGGGAACTTTGACTGGAGGGATTGTCATATCCCTGAGGAGCAATTAAAATGGTTAGAAAAAGATTTAAAGAAGCACCCCCGGCCTACCGTTGTATTTATTCATCAGCAACTGGATGGTCCGGCTTTTGAGGGTGATCATACCAGGTATTGTCCGAACAATGCAGACCAGGTGAGAGCAATCCTCGAACGATCGGGTAAAGTGCTTGTTGTTTTCCAGGGTCATTACCACGACGGGGGCTATCATGTTATTAATGGTATATCTTATTATACCCTGAAAGCTTTAATAGAAGGCAGTGGCGCAGAAAACAACAGCTATGCCATTGTGGAGATCGGGGATGATCTGAATATAGCAATAAAAGGATACCGGAGAGCTGTTTCAGAGACCCTGCTCAAATCTTAAAACATCCGACGATGCAGGATGTTTATTGATGAATTAGGCGGGAGTGTAAACCTATAAAAATATACAAAGCAACTAATATTCATGTTATCCGTTGGATAGCGGTAGTGTCGTAAAATGCTCTTGTTTTCTTTAAAAATAATAATAACTTCATTGCGTCAATAGGTCCTAAACTATCTGTAATGACGAAAAAAGAGATATTTGCACTACAGGAACGGGTTGCTTTGTTCAATGACCAGGATGCCTTCAGGCAGTTGTTCCGGTATTATTACACCGGTCTCTTCCGGTTTGCAGTATCTATAGTGAAAGCAAAAGAACCCGCTGAGGAAATTGTGGGAGACCTGTTCGTGGCAATCTGGAATAAACGCTCTGCTATTACACATATTTCAAACCTTAAGGTATACCTCTACATTGCCGTAAAAAACCGTTGTATTAATTATAATAGCAGGAAGGCGGCTATATGTGCTGTTGACCCCGAGCTGTTGGATGTTGAATGCGGCCAACTGGTACCTAATCCCGAAGATCTGATGGTTGCAGCAGAACTGCTTGAGCAGGTCAACAGGGCGATCCGCGAGCTTCCGCCGAAATGCCGGGTCGTATATAAGCTGGTGAGGGAAGACGGGCTTACCTATAAAGAAGTTGCCGAAGTGCTGGATATTTCTCCGCGTACGGTGGAAAACCACATCGCCACTGCAGTTAAAAAAATCGCCGCCTCGCTTAATATTGATTTCTCCGCTTACCGGCAATCGTCTTCATTTTCATCGCGGTCCTGAATAGTTTAAAAAGGGTTTTAATTAACCACATAGATACATAGGATGTATAAGGGTCAATGCATTAAGGTCCAATGTAGTGTGCATAGTCAACCATAGTATTTTCATCTTCGATGAAAATCTATGTGTTACTTGTTCTCCATTTATAAAAAACTATGTACCTATGTGTTTTATAGAAAATGCAGATTCATTCTTTTGTCGTTCATATTTAATTACCTAACCTATTTTTATGATAACGAAGAAATACCTAAATGATTTGAGTTATGAGATAATCGGTAGTGCAATTGAAGTTCACAGGATAATGGGCAGAGGGTTGCTGGAAAGTGTTTATCATCAATGTTTAAAAGAAGAGTTGCTATATAGAAAGATAAATTTTTTGACAGAAATGAAAGTTCCGTTAGTATATAAAGGGAAAATGCTGGAGGGAGATTTCAGATGTGATTTGTTTGTTGAGCAATGTATTGTTGTAGAGCTGAAAGCTGTAAAGGAAATGACAAATGCATTTGAAGCGCAACTTCTAACCTATATGAACTTATTAAAATGCCCTAAAGGGATTCTTATTAATTTTAACTGCTCGAATATTTTTCATGAGGGGCAAAAAATTTTTGTGAACGAGTATTTTAGACTGTTGCCCGACTGATAATTGCGACAAATACCCGCCTTGCAAAAATTATCTAAAAAAACTTTACCCTGTTGTAGGGGGTGTTTTCTTTTATGGTGTCCTTAACATACAGTGCAGCATATGAACGAATCCAGGATTTTTGTTTTATTGGGAAAGAAGCTGAGTAATGAAGCAACGGCAGAGGAATTGGCTGAGTTAGACCGGTTGCTGGAGGATAAGTCTGTGGGACCTTACGAATTAGAACTGCTGCGGGAGGTATGGCAAAAAAAGCCGGAGATGAATAAGCTTCTGCCTGATAAGGAATGGGAAAAAATTTCCGACCGGCTCTATAGTCAGCCGGAGGCGGTGTATGAATACATCCCAAATCAGGACAAAAAAAGGACTGTCTTTTCTGTAGGAAGAATGCTGGCTGCGGCATCAGTGGCGGCGCTACTTGCGCTTACTGTATGGCTGGTGTGGCCGGGACAGGGAGAAAAAGCTGCTCCTGTTGCTGTAAGCGGTATAAAAGACTCTGTTGTAATAGCGCTCAACGGGGAAAGGAAGAAAGTGCTGCTCCCTGATAGTACAACTGTTCACCTGAACAGCGGCAGCCGGCTGTCATACAATAAAGATTTTGGTAAAGGCAACAGACAGGTGTGGCTGAACGGTGAAGCCTTTTTTGAAGTAACCAAAGACGCCACCCATCCTTTTCTGGTGAATACCGACCGTATGACAGTGAAGGTGCTGGGTACCGTTTTTAATGTAAAGGCGTACAATACGAAAGAGGATATAGAAACAACAGTAGTGGAAGGCAAGGTGGAAGTGAACCTGAAAGAAGGCGCAGAAAAAAAGGTGATCCTGCTGCCGAGTGAAAAAATCTCGTTGAAGAATAACAGGATAATTAAAGATAGCGCTACATCCCGGGTGGCCCGCCCGGGGATCAGCTATGAAGTAAAAACCGTTCAGCCTGATATCAACAAGACAGGCATGCCCGAAGAAGCCGCCTGGGTCAGGGAAAAAGTGATCTTTACCGATGAGCCTTTTGAAACGGTAGCCCTGAAGATGGAGCGCTGGTATGACGTGCAGATCCATTTTGAAAATAAGAAGTTAAAGACGATTCTAATGACGGGTGATTTTGACAGGGTAGATGTCCGGCAGGCTTTACAGATCCTGCAGATGATGGTAAATTTCAGATATGAGATCAAAGAGAACGAAATCTTTATCAGGTAAAAGTGTATTAGATAATTTTTTTGCTCAGTAATAGTGGTAGACAATATTTTAATCTCGATAATCTTTCTATATGATTAAAAGGGAAACAATGGAAAAATAAAACTTAGAATTTCCCCTTCAAAAGTTCCTGGGTTTCCCTTGTTCCTTCGTATTCCTTCACAGATTAAAACTGTAGATATTCGTATTAATGGAAAACCTTTCGATGAGAAAGTAGAAAGTAAGCTCAATACTTAAAATTAGCCGGGAATGATCACCTGAAGATGAAGTTTTGATAGACTTTCTTGTGAAAGCGAGATTAATAAAAGGCAGGGAACGTCAAAGCGGATGAGTTGCATTTATGGGGGAACAATTTTGTTTGGAGTAAGTGCAGAAAAAATCCAGAAATCTTTGAAACACTAAAAAAGAAAACCCCAAAAGAATCTACTGCCGATTTAGGACTATTCCTGCTTGACTCTCAGGGTATTCAGGTGAAAGCCTGCGGCATCTGCGGAAGTGAACTGGAAACTTCTGCGGTATGCTTCGGGCTGACGATGAACATACCAGGGGACTTATTTAAATGAACTAAAGTCAAAAAATATACATCGAAGATAAATGAGTAAAAAAGTAGTGATCACAGACTATGAGTTTCCTAATGTAGACCAGGAAAAAGATATGTTGAAGAAGCTTGGATATGAAGTAGACACCGGCCAATGTAAAACTGAGGATGAAGTTATAGAACTATCAAAGGGAGCTGAAGGTGTTTTTGTTCAGTGGGCACCTGTTACCAGAAAAGTAATTGATAATCTTAAAAATTGTAAAATTATCGTTCGGTACGGCATAGGGGTGGACAATGTGAATCTGGAGGTAGCTAAAAAGAAAGGAATAGCTGTATGTAATGTGCCGGATTATGCCCTGCAGGAAGTAGCGGATCATACTCTATCACTGGCTTTGGCATTGGGAAGACAGATAACTGAAATTGACAAGTTAATGAGAAGAGGAATATGGAAATTCCCTCCGCCCCTTTCTTTACCTTCTTTTCGAGAAATGACGTTTACTACTATGGGGTATGGCCGGATAGCCAGAGAAGTGATTAAAAGAGCAAAAGCTTTCGGCTTCAAGACAGCAGCCTTCGATCCATTTATCCAGCCTGAAATTATGAAAGCGGATGGCGTAGTTCCCGTTGGTAAAGAAGAGGCGTTTAGGGGAGCAGATATACTTTCGCTTCATTTGCCATTGAATGACGAAACATATCATGTGATTAACGGGGAAAGTTTTAAACAAATGAAAAAGTCGGCAATCTTAATTAATACTGCACGAGGCGGGCTCATTGATACTAAAGCTTTAGTTGAAGCTCTTCAGGATAATAAAATTGTTGCTGCAGGATTGGACGTTTATGAGAAAGAGCCGCTTCCAGGTAACCATCAATTAATGGAGTTCAAAAATGTCATTTTAACTTCACATTGTGCCTGGTATAGTTCATCGGCTATCACTTCATTGCAATATAAAGCTACTCAGGAAATGATTCGCGGCCTCAATGGTGAAAAGTTAAAGAATAAAATAGTGTAGTATAAAAATTAACGAGAAGATCTATTCCCGTTTATCTATTAATAAGGCTCGTTAAACCAATAAAGGTAAAAATTAGGTTTGAATAAAGAAATAAAGTGCAATGGCAATAAGGTTTTCCAGGTACAAAAATAAGAAAAGCATTATCATTGAGAACGATAGCATGCGGGCTGAATTTATTCCAGAACCCGGGGGGAAAATGGTTTCATTAATTAAGAAAGAAACCGGATATGAATACCTCGTGCAACGCCCGGGTAAGGTATATCGGGATCAGCCTGCAGATGGAGATTATTTAAAAGGGGAATGTAGTGGATATGATGATATGTTCCCCACCATTGATGCATGCGATTATCAGGAAGATCCTTGGAAAAGATTTCCGATGGGCGATCATGGAGAGGTTTGGAATAGACCATGGAATTATAAAATTGATGGTGATAATTTGGTTTTGAGTGTCGAAGGATTCCGCTTTCCATATCGATTAGAAAAGAATGTTTCGTTCAGATCCGGGAAGTCGTTACAACTACAGTATACATTAGAAAATTTGAGCGAATATAAATTTGAATTTTTATGGGCCGCCCATATAATGTTGAATATTGAACCGGGAACAAAAATTTATGTTCCTGGAGACTGTAAGAAGGTAATTTCTGCCTTGTCAAATATTAACAGACCTTATGGAGAGATTATGGATTGGCCTATATTTAAAGATAAAGAGGGTCGTGGGTACAGAGCTGATATTAGCCGCTCACCCAAGAGTAGAGGATGGGAGAAGTTCTTCTTCCAGAATAAATTAAAAGAAGGGTGGTGTAAGTTAATCTATCCTAATATAGAAGATCAGCTAATTGTTTCTTTTTCTTCAGAAACGGTACCCTACCTATGTATATTAATGAATGAAAATGGGTGGGGCAATGATGATTGGAATAACCTATACAATATTTTTATTGAACCCTGTACTGTATGTTACGATAGACCCGATGTTGCCAAACGAAATGGTCAAACAAGTGCTGTTAATGGCGGGAAAAAATATCAGTGGAATATTGAATTAACTATTTAAACAATAAGAAAATGGAAAACAAGATGAAGGGTAAAAGAGTACTTGTTACTGGTTCGGGTACCGGTTTGGGTAGAGAAATTGCCATAGAGTTTGCACGTAACGGTGCCCGCGTAATTTTACACTATGCTCATAGCATAGATGGAGCAGAATCAGCCGAAAAAGAAATCCTTGCTTTCGGAGGTGAGGCAAAACTTATTTCAGCTGACTTGAGCAATGCCTCTGAAGCTATTAGGCTAGGGAACGAGGCAGTTGATACGTTTGGAGGAATAGATATATTGGTAAATAATGCAGGAATTACAATGACTTTAGAATTTGAGAAGGTGACGCCGGAACAGTTTGACACTCTATATAACGTAAACGTGAGGGCGCAATATTTTCTCATTCAGACCGTGTCAGGAGCTATGATAAATAATGGAGGAGGGGCTATCGTGAATCTATCTTCTGTCCACGGGATCCGGGCTTCAAAGGGACATTCTGTTTATGCAGGAACAAAAGGTGCGATAATAGCCCAGACAAGAGAATTAGCTATCGAATTAGCACCCTATAATGTTAGGGTAAACGCTGTGGCGCCCGGCATGGTACCGGTAGAGAACCACCGAAAAGTAGTAAATGATGAAGAATTAGCCGAATATGGAAAACTGATCCCTTGTGGTTTTACGGGGACTCCACTTGATATTGCGAAAACGGTAGTTTTTCTTGCTTCTGATGATGCAAGATTTATAGTGGGACAAACTATTGTTGTTGATGGGGGAACCACTTCCTGGATGTCATTCAGTGAGGGTTTTAATGCTGAAATAGGTTTAAGATTAGGGAAGGGATATGTTCCGGACTTATAAGCAGAAATGAAACAAACTTTTTCAATTAGGATGTATTATGGATTTTATCCCCTTTACAATTGCTAACATAAATTTATGGAAGGAGTAATTTTAGGATTCTTGTTTGTTGTACTTGCCGGTTTAGGAACAGGTACTATGGCTTGGCCAATGAAAAAGATAAAGGATCTGCATTTCCCACAATATCTTTTTACATTTATGTTATCAGCAATGATATTGTATCCGTGGATAGTTGTCTTGTTAAAAGTGCAAGACCCTTTTTCAGTTATTCATTATGTTGGAGTAAGACAGTTAATAATCTCTAATATTTTGTCTGTTTCATGGGGAGTAGCTAATGTATTGTATTTAGTTGGAGTAATTAAAATTGGAGCTGCTTTGACCGGAGCAGTTCTCTCGTCTGCAGCATTGTGCACAGGTGCCCTTATTCCAATGATTTTGAAGGGAAGTGGGTTGTTTAGCAATGCCCCGGATATTCTATCAGTGTCAGGGATTGTAATCATTGTTGGTATTATTACTGCGATTATTGGAATATTTGTGGTTTATAAAGCAGGAGACGGAAGAGATAAAATACTGGAGGGGAAAAAAAGTGGAAATATCCATTCCGGGATTTTTTTGAGAAACCTATTGTTAATTATTTTGGCAGGATTTCTTTCAAGTGGTTTGTCTTTATCATTTGTATATGGACAAGAGCAAGTAATTGAAGCGGTGAAGGTTCAGGGAAGTTCTGATTTAGTTGCCAACATTTCTGTATGGGCTTTTTGTGCTATGGGAGGTGGACTGGTAAATGTAGGATATGGTGCGTATCTGATGACAAAACAGCACTCGTGGGGAAAATTGATTCAAAGGAAGCCGGAATTGGTCTACGGATTAATTATTGGTCTTCAATTTATAACTGCTGTTGTTTTATTGGGAAGAGGAATGCTTTTACTGGGAGTGCTAGGAGCCTCCATTGGCTTCGCTATTCAGCAATCTTTACAGGTGATCGGCAATGTCTTGGTTGGATTTTGGGGTGGGGAGTGGAAAGGGATTTATGGTAAACCCAGAAGTAATATGTACCTGGCAATTGCCATAATATTACTTGCTGTGAGTATTTTGGCATACAGTAATACTGTATAATATTTTGACAAAATGGGTGGTGTGCCAGGTTGATTAACTTTTACTTCTTTTTGACAGCTATATCAAATCCAGAGGGTAAAATCAGGAGCTATCGTGCAGCCAGGGTATTATCGCATTACGACTGAACAGCCGAAGACTTACGATGGGAAGGCAAATCAATGTTCAACGCGGTAGCTAACTTCCTGACCGCCGTACCAATATGACTTTCAACCGTTCGTGAGGAAATTCCCAGCAATTCGGCAACCTCTTTATATGACAATCCATCCTCCTTTACCAGTTTATAAATCTCCATGCATTTAGGGGGAAGGTCCTGTATAGCTTTTGCAAGCGCCTGCATCAACTCTGAAGAAATCATAATATTTTCCGGATCAGTAGCGGAATGGTTATTGGCGGTATTCGTTTTTTCCAGAGAGATGGAATAAATATTTCCGTTTCGTTTAATAAAATTAAGGCAGCGGTTTCTAACGGCTATGTACAGGTATAGTTTAAGATTCAGAATGTTGGTGATGGAAGAACGCTTGTTCCACAGATTTACAAATTGATCTTCTACAATTTCTTCTGCCGGTTCTTTTTCTTTAGTAAGCGAAACCGCGAACTGTACAAGAGCAGGATAGTAATATTTGAACAGGAGTCGAAATGCACTCTGATCATCGAACAAGGCAATCTGTTCCTGTAGTGCAAATATTTCTTTTCCAGTCATTGCAGATAGTTTAGTACCACTTGAGCAAATAAAGTTAAGGTTATTTTTTTTGAATACCGAAATACTTCTTTCCACTTTTATTTTGATCCTCCCGTCAGTGAAAGATTAATATAGGGGGATTAAATTATTTTTTCAACTACTACGGGATAAGTGTGTTTTGTGTGTCTATAATCATAGTATGAACGAACCGGAGATATTTGTTTTATTAGGTAAAAAACTTAGTGGGGAAGCGACCGATGAAGAGTTGAGAGACCTGGAGCGGTTGCTGGAAGAGGAACGCCCCGCACCGGAACAATTGAAGGCTCTGGAAGATTTCTGGCACTTGAACCGGGAAGCAAACGAGTATGATCTAAACAGGAAATGGGAGAAGTTTGTTCGGAAGTTGAGCGGATATTACGAAGCGCAGGATGTTAAGATCATAGAGGAGCGAAAGGAGCAACGAAGGATTTTTCCAATCGTCCGGATCGCAGGCGTGGCATCGGTGGCGATACTGTTGGTAATAAGCGGATGGTTGCTTTGGTTTAGCGGGGAGAAAAAAAATCTTCAGGTTACGGAAGTAGCGGCGAGGGATTCAGTGGTGGTAGCACATAATGGAGAAAGGAAAACCATATTGCTGCCTGATAGTACCACGGTGCATTTAAACAGTGGCAGCCGGTTGAACTATAATAAAGATTTTGGAAAGGGTAACCGGGAAGTGTGGCTAAGCGGAGAGGCTTTTTTTGAAGTAACCAAAGACGCCACACATCCTTTTTGGGTCAATACCAATCGTATGATGGTAAAGGTGTTAGGCACTGTCTTTAACGTAAAAGCGTATGACACGCAGGAAGATATTGAAACTACGGTGGTAGAAGGGAAGGTAGAAGTGAGTTTAAAAGACAATGAAGAAAAAAAGGTGATTTTGTTACCCAATGAAAAAATTTCGGTTAAAAATGATCAGTTGGTAAAGGATGCCGGAGAGATTAAGCAAAAAACAGCAGGAGTCAATTATGAAGTAAAGACCGTGGTAAAGGATATCGGGCAAACCGGCATGCCGGAAGAAGCGGTCTGGGTGCAAGGAAAAATGATTTTTGCCGATGAGCCTTTTGAAACGGTAGCGCTCAAGATGGAAAGATGGTATGATGTGCATATCCATTTTGAAAATGAGAAGTTAAAGACGATTCTAATGACGGGTGATTTTGACAGGGTAGATGTCCGGCAGGCTTTACAGATCCTGCAGATGATGGTAAATTTCAAATATGAGATCAAAGAGAATGAAATCTTTATCAGGTAAAAATATTTTCAACATATAAACCAAAATAAGACTTATGATTATTCATGGTCCTCCGGGATAATTCTATATCAACGAAAAAGAGGAAGAATGGTACTCTCCCTCTTTGAAGTTATATTCAGACAATTGAACAGGCACAACTGAAGGAAGACCTGCTCACATCCATAAACTTTCAAAGCGAAAATATGAAAAATTGCAGAAATCTGCTGCAGGATTTCCCCTTGCGTTCTTTTCTTAAGTTTTTACTTTTTATGAAACTTACCGCCCTGTTCCTGCTCATCCCATTTTTACACGTTTATGCCAATGGTTTTGGTCAGGAAAAGTTTTCTCTGCATTTGGATCAAGTAGAGGCCGCCAAGGTTTTTAGCCACATTCAGAAAGAAAGCAACTATCGTTTTTTCTATCTCCAGGAGGATATCAGGAAATTAGGTAAGGTCAGTATTCACGTAGCTGATGCCACGGTACCGGAGATTATGCAAAAAATGTTGGACAACAGACTGGCATTTAAGATTTTAAATGATTATCTAGTGGTTATCTCCCCTAACGAACTGGAGCTTCAGCGACAGCTGGAACTTCGGGGGACGGTAACGGATGAAAACGGGAATCCGCTTGAGGGAGCTTCTGTAAAGGTAAAAGGCCAAAATATCGGGATAACCACCCAGCCGGATGGGTCTTTTTCAATAGTGGTTGATCCTCAGTCGGTATTAGAAATCAGTATGATAGGATATCAGTCGGTTGAAGTGGCTGTGGGTGGGAGGAAACATATTAATGGGATTGTGTTGAAAAGGAGAGAGACAGGATTAGAAGAGGTGGTGGTGGTAGGATATGGAACCCAAAAAAGGTTAGAGATTACAGGAGCAATATCCAGCATGAGTCAAGAAAAGATCGGGATTATCAAAACTGCAGGAGGAACGACTGGGGACCTCTTGGGTGGTCAGATATCTGGCCTTTCATTTAGATCAAGTGGTAAACCAGGTTCTTTCGCTAACTTGAATATTCGAAATATGGGAACGCCGCTGTATGTGGTAGATGGATTTATAGCAGATGCTGGGCAATTTAATGAATTATCCCCTAATGATATAGAAAGTATTTCTGTTTTAAAAGGACCGGAAGCGTCAATATATGGTTCGCAAGCAGCTAATGGAGTAATAGTTGTAAAAACTAAAGATGGTAAATTTAATTCTCCAACTAGAGTGGCTCTTGATCTTTATTATGGTTGGCAGAATTTAACAACTTTTCCAAGAAGTAGTGTTGATGCGGCAGATTGGTTAAGATATGCTGCGGAGGCACAAATAAATGGGGTAGGTTCAACAAGTATTTCACCTGAAGATATTGAGAAGTGGAAGTTCCCGGAAAAAAATGAATTCCCTAGTGAGTTTGAGAGTTTTGATTGGATTAATTTTTATTTAAAAAAGAATAATCCTTTATCAAGTGGACATATTAGTGTTTCAGGAGGTGACCGGAAAACTAAATATTACTTTTCTCTTTCTAACACGTATGATGGTGGTGTTATTCCTGAATACACCTATAGGCGTACAAATGGCCAAATGAACATTATCTCAAAAGTTAAAAAATTTACATTTGGATTATCCACTAATTTTCGCATTGACGACAGAACTAGTCCTGGAGCAAGTGGTGTAGGTGATGATTGGTTTTCTTTAGTCTCTATTATAAACACTGTTCCAACAGTGCGCCCATACGCCAATAATAATCCTGATTTTATAAATAATATTGGTATCTATAATGTCTGGAATGGAGGTGCCTGGTTTGATAAATACGTGGGAAGATGGAAAGATAATTGGTGGGTGGCAATGATTACTCCTTCCATTAAATATGACCTGCCCATAAAGGGTTTATCAATTGATGGATTGTACTCTTATTATTATGCTAATAATTATACTTATGGTCACAGAAAGAGCTATGATTTATATACGTATGATCCAAATACAGGAGATTATAATATAACAGGCCGTTCAGGTGCTGATCAGCAAATCCGAGCACGTTCTCTTACACTTAGAATTAGACAACGCTTAGAATTAACCTATAAAAAGACGATAGATAGACACGATTTAACGGGTTTAATCGGATATGAAAGATCTAGTGAGGATCTAAAAAATCAAACGATCTATAACCAGCCACTTGTAAGGAATCTGGATTTGGTTCAAGTGAACTCTATACTCTCAAATGGTTATAATGATAGCTATTCTCAGGAAGCACGGGTGTCTTACTACGGTAGAGTTACGTATAATTATGCTCAAAAATATTTTTTAGAATTCTCAGGACGAGCAGACGCTTCTTTTAAGTTTCCCCCAGGACATCGTTGGGGCTACTTCCCCGGTGCTTCGGCTGGCTGGCGTTTGACTCAAGAACCATTTATGAAGTCTATTATTGGAAATGGGAATAGTTTATCTGACCTGAAACTTAGAATAGCTTATGGTTTGCTTGGGGATGATAGATCGGTACCCGGTTTTGCTTATCTGCCGGGATATAATTATGCTGTGAATGATTACATACTTGATGGAAAACTCATTAAAACGTCTGCAAATGCTGGAGTGCCAGTAACTAATATAACTTGGCTAAAAGCTAAATCTTTTGATGTAGGACTTGATTTTGAATTTTGGAACGGTAAATTTTCGGGAACTTTTGATTACTTCAGAAGAGTAAGAACAGGCTTATTGAGTGGAGCTTATCCTGTAGTTATACCTAGTTTAATTGGCTATAGTTTACCCTTACTGAATCAAGATAGTGATGTTAAGGTTGGAGGTGACATGACGCTTAATTACAATGGCAAGATTGGAAGAAATTTTGATTTTCGGATAAGTGGAAACTTTGCGCTCACCCGGCAGAAATATTTACAAGTTAAGAATGTCACTTTTGGAGGTTCCTGGGATGAGTATCGTAATTCCCTGGAAAACCGGTGGGCAGGAATATATTGGGGTTATCAGGTAGAAGGTCGTTTTAAATCTATAGAAGAAATAAATCATTATCCAGTCAATATAGATGGGAAAAATAATATTACATTATTGCCAGGCGATTTTATATACAAAGATGTAAATGGGGATGGGGTAATCAACCAGTACGATATGCGGCCAATAAATGGCTCGAGTGGAGATGATAATACACCTATGTATTATGGCGGCTTCCAATTTAATTTTGGATGGAAAGGAATTAGTTTAGCTGCGAATTTCTCTTATGCCGGGGGTAATTGGTTTGGTAGATATGATGGTATGGTTGTTCCTTTTTGGAACAATGGGAATATTTTTGATTCGTTTTTAGATCGTTGGCATCGTGAAGATTATCGTGATCCTAATAGTGAATGGATTCCTGGAAAATATCCTGCTCTGCGATACAATGATAGGTCTATCAGTAGTTATATGGGCAATAGTGATTTTTGGACTATAAGCATGAAATATCTGCGGTTCCGAACTTTAGAACTGAGCTATAACCTCCCTCCTAAGATAATATCCAGAATAAAAGGATTAGATGAATGCAGATTTTATATCAATGGTTATAATCTTTTTACTTTAGAAAACAATCCAGGTTATATGGATGTATCAATAGTTGCATATAATGGAATTGGTTATCCCGCCAGGAAATCGGTGAGTTTAGGATTAAAGGTTGTTTTCTGACATTCTTTTATTCAAATAAAATCTTAATACGACTAAATGTAAGCTATATGAATAACTGGAAAATAATTATGATTTTGCTTTTCTTTTTACCTGGGATTTTAATGATTGGAAGTTGTAATGATAAAGAGTTTTTGGAATTACGCTCTACAGTTAATATTTCCAGAGATGCATTTTTTTCTGATCCTGATTTAATAGCGTCTAATGTTGCAGAGTTATATCGCAGGATTGTGCAGTATGAACGTTTGACGTCTGTTCCCAATAACGATTTAAATTATGAAATGACGGAATTTAACACATTTTTCCCATCTGTTTCTTTTGTCTACTGGCGAGTACGAAATAATACCTACCCTTACGATAAATGGGCGTATTGGGATTATAATTATTTACATGATATCAATCTTTTCCTTGATGAAATGCAGGAGGCAAAAGTAGATCAGGGGACCAAAGACCGTTTCATAGGAGAGGGTTTGTTTTTGAGAGCTACCCTTTACTTTAATATGGTAAAAAGTATGGGAGGGGTACCAATTCTGCTTGATACAGTCATGTACGATTTTAGTGGAAGTGCTGATTACCTCTATAGAGAGAGAGCATCGGAATCTGAAGTTTATGATTTGATTATAAAAGAAGCTGATGCGGCTGCT
Organism: uncultured Terrimonas sp.; assembly: GCA_964599035.1. Taxonomy (GTDB): domain Bacteria; phylum Bacteroidota; class Bacteroidia; order Chitinophagales; family Chitinophagaceae; genus Agriterribacter. The sequence goes on from CAZREP010000011.1 coordinate 20,124, forward strand.
CAAAAATTACCAAAAGATCAATCTATTAAAGACCGGGCAACCTGGGCTGCTGCAATGACACTCAAATCAACCGCAGCTTTATTTGCAGGATCTATTGCTCTTCATTCCCAAGATAGGCCCAACTTGCGCCTTCCCAATGGTGTAGTAGGAATCCCTTCAAGTAAGGCGGAGCATTATTATCAAATTGCTTTGGAGTCCGCACAGGAAATTATTGCGAGCAACAAATACAATTTATACCTGAGGGAGCCTAATAATCTTCAGAAAAATTTTGCTGACCTTTTTTTAGATAAAAATGATAATCCGGAAATAATCTTCGTTAAAAATTACACGAAAGATCTACATCATGACTTTACTTTCAAGAATATGCCATTTTCGTTTTCGGAAAGCGGTACAGACGGAGGTGTGTATAATCCTTCTTTAAATCTAGTTCAATCTTTTGAAAAGTTAGATAATACTTTTGCTCCATTTAAGGTTAAAAATCCTGATGGAACCTATGTGGTATATGATGAGGTCGGAGATATTTTTGCGGGGAGGGATGCACGGTTGGGGGGAACCGTTATTTTACCTTTTTCAAAATACCGGGATCAAGATGTAGATATTTTTGCAGGCTATTATTTACCACAACAGCCGGCCGGACATCAGTTTATTACCGGAAGTCAAATGGGAGAAATAAACTTTCTCCCCGGCAGTACAGAAAAGGTACAGATTGTAGGAAAAAATGGGCCTATTGACGCAATGGATCGCACGGCACAAACCGGTTTTTATTTACGTAAATTCATTGACCCGGCTATAGGATCTGGTAGAGGAGAGGTTGGTAGTTCAGTTTGGTGGGTATATTACCGATATTCTGAAGTGCTTTTAAATGCGGCGGAAGCAGCGTTCCATTTAGGGAATAGCGGATTGGCTGCAGAATATCTTAATAGAGTGCGATCTCGTGCAGGTTTTGAAGTACCTCTGACAGCAGGCCAAATAAGTTTCGAACGAATAGCCCATGACCGTTTATCTGAATTTGTCGGTGAAGATAAATATCTGTGGGATATAAAACGCTGGAGAGTGGCGGATAAAATTATGAACGGTGGAGAAACAGATCTTAACCATCCTGAGAATCCGTTTTCGGCTAGTACAGAGCCTTGGGGACTTTGGCCGTTTAAAATATTCAATCCGGGATTCCCAGATAATGGAAAGTGGATATTCAGGATAGTAAAACCTTCTTTAGTAACTGGTAAGGATAATTTCAGATTAGGTAATTATTATTCTCAGATTTCGAGTGATATTTTATCCAGGAATCCCAAACTTATACCTAACCCCAATCAATAAATTTTGGCGAAAAAATAATATTATGAAAATGAGAATTAGAATAAAAAGCATTTTGCCCGTAACGATGGGATTTTTAGTAATCCTCTGCTTTTCTTCCTGTTCATACGATAATTATGATGCTCCCCAAATAACCTTAACTGGTCGTATAGTGTATAATAAGACGGCGATTAATATTGGTTCTCAGCAGGTTTTTTTCAATTTGTATCAATTAGGTTATGAAAAAAGGACTCCTATTGAAGTGCAAGTGGCACCAGATGGGTCATATAATGCCTTATTGTTTAAGGGTGATTATCAAATAGTTTTTCCGCAAGGTCAGGGCCCCTTTGTTCTGAAGGGAAAGGACGGGAAGCCTGATACCATATCAGTTAATGTTAATGGAAATACTGTTAAAGATATAGAGGTCATGCCCTACTATATGATTAGTAATTCACAATTCTCGGCAAATGGTAGAAGAGTATCGGCTAATTTAAATTTGACAAAAGTTATTTTAGACCCCGATATAGCACAGGATATTGAATATGTCGCACTTTGTGTGGGTAAGACGAGTTTCCCCGATGTACTTTTTTTTGTAGCTAAGGATCAGATCAATGGTTCGGACATTGTTGATTTAAGCAATATAAATTTTGATGTAGATGTACCACAATTGACCCCAAATCAAAATTATGTGTTTGCCAGAATTGGTGTTAAAATAAAAAATGTTGATGACTTATTGTATTCTGAATTGGAGAAATTACAATTGAATTAAAAGAGCTTTCTTAGTTTGGTAGCTTACATTAATACTATTATTTCTTTTTACAATTTTATTAACTTACCCATGCCTAAGTCAATTTTTTTCAGGATTACTTTTTTTTTAGTAATTGTTGTATTCGATCTGTTTCTTTTCTTTACTAATGCTCAATCTCAGGTTTTTAAATCAAATTCGACCCGCGCCCAGGCGTGGATAGAAGAGCATTTTTCAAAAGGAAAGACTCCACCATTTTCGTTTACGTATAGCGGAGTAAATTCGGATGCTTTTATAACCAAATGGAAGTATACTTCCGAAAAGAGTATGATTAATGATGAAATTACCAAATATCAGTTTACCTATACGGACAGGAAATCAAAACTAAAAGTAGTTTGTGATGTGACCGCTTACAATAGATTCAATGCTGTTGAATGGGTATTGAATTATATTAACAATGGGGAAAAAGATTCTGAGATAATCGAAGAAGTACAAGCGATAGACCAATCCTTTGCATATAAGGAAGGAGGAGCGTTCAAGTTGCATTATGCAAAAGGTAGCAATGCGAGTTATACCGATTTTATGCCTTTGGAAAGGGAGTTTAAATCTGATGAAGATTTTTACATGACTACGACAGGAGGTCAAGGATCTTCTGATGAAACTGGTTTTCCCTTTTTTAATGTAGAAAGGAAAGGACAAGGTGGATTTGTGGTGGCAATAGGATGGTCTGGAAAGTGGTATGCCCGGTTACAGAGGAAGAATGTGAATTCAATTTTAATTCAGGGTGGTATGGAAACCATGCAATTGGCTTTATTTCCAGGTGAAAAAATCAGAACACCCAGTATCTGTTTGTTGTTTTGGGATGGGGATGACCGAATGGTTGGACATAACAATTTTAGACAATTTATTCTTGCCCATCACTCTCCGAGAGTAAATGGAAAAGTTATAGATGGACCCCTTTCAGCATTTATAGCTCCTGATGGACCCAAACCATGTGAATGGTCTGCCTGCTTGACTGAAGCGGTTGCTTTGGGTACCATTGATAGATTTCGTCAGTTTGGGATTATTCCGGAGGTATCCTGGATAGATGCGGGATGGTTCCCCTGTGATAAAGGATGGTGGACCGGTTTAGGTAATATGTTTCCGGATAAGAGAAGGTTTCCTCGGGGGCTTAAGCCGGTGTCAGAAGCTGCCCACGCCATAGGCTCTAAATTATTGGTGTGGTTCGATGTTGAAATAGCTAAAAAAGGAACTAAAGTTGCCATGGAGCACCCCGAATGGTTGTTGAAGTCTAAAGAAACCGATAATAAAGACGACTTCTGGAATTACAATTCATATCTATTCGATTTAGGAAATCCTGAAGCACGTTTATGGATAACCGATTATATAACCGACTTTCTTAAAAAAGAGAATATTGATATTTATCGGCAGGATTTTAATATGATGAATTTTAAGGACTGTTGGGAGTTGAAAGACAAACCGGGACGGATTGGAATGGCCGAGATCAGATATATTGAAGGCTTGTACGCGTTTTGGGACAGTTTACGTGCGCGTATTCCAGAGCTGATTATTGACAATTGCGCAAGTGGAGGGCGGCGTATTGACCTGGAAACTGTTTCCAGAAGTATTCCTTTGTGGAGAAGTGATTATTTTTGGGAACCAAACGGAATTCAAAATCAAACTTATGGATTAAATTTCTATCTTCCTCTTCACGGTCTCGATGCATTTTCGGAGAAGCCCTATGAATTTCGTTCGAGCTTAAGTAGTGCACTGACCTTGAGATGGGACGTTTATAATTCCGGTAATTCTATTTCACAGATGCAAAAAGATATTGAGGAGTTTAAGATGTTGAGACCATATTATAAAGGAGATTATTATCCTTTAACAGATTCAGAAAATCTGTTGAGTGATAGTGTCTGGTTGGCATACCAAATGAATCGTCCAGATAAAGAAGATGGCTTCATAATAGCATTTCGAAGACAAAATTCGAGTGAGAATCGTATTAGAGTTAAATTAGGAGGCTTAGCGTCTGATGCAAATTACGAGATTACAGATAAAGATAGTGGAAAGCAAGAAAGGAGGACAGGAAAAGAATTGTCAAATCAATTTATCATAGAACTGGATAAACCAGCAAGCAGTGTAATTTTTCTTTACAAAAAGACTTAATGGAGCAACGATCAACTCTTTTTCAAAGGATAAAGATAAAATCACTATGCTTCCGGTTTTTTCCAATTTTGCGGCGGTAGTTCTTTGATGTTAGAAGTGGTGTAAAGGTGCATGCGTTCCAGGATATCCTTAAGCCATTCATAAGGATTGAGGGAAAACCGGAAGAGGTGGCTGCCGCTGCAGCCTTCCTGGCAAGTGCTGCCGCCTCATTTGTAACGGCAGCGATTTGGTGGTGGATGGCGGCTATCTTGCAAAATAAGGAAGAATATATTTAAAGAATTAACCAATATTATATGCAACTCATTGATCTCTCACATCCGCTGGAGCACGGACAACAAACTTTTCCCAGCGATCCCAAGCTGAGCATTATCCCCCATGGAAATACAAAAACGCTCCGGTATAACATTTCACAGATCACCATAGGCTCTCACCAGGGTACCCATTTAGATGCTATGTACCATTTCCTGGACGACGGCAAAACGCTCGACCAGATGCCGCTGGAATGGTTTTACGGTAAGGCTCACCTTTTGCGTATCCCTAAAAATGCAAACGAAAATATTACCGTGCAGGACTTTCTTCCCTACGAAGATCTTTTGCAACCCGGGGCTAAAATTATTTTTGAAACGGGCTGGCACAAGCATTTTGGCAGGGATTACTTTTTTTCTGATTTTCCTTCGCTTTCCCAGGAAGCTGCCAGGTTCCTTGCTGAGAAAAATATCCGCATGCTGGGTATGGATATGCCCACACCCGGTAAAGACTGGTATGAGTTGCATCATGATATATTGCTCCCCAAAGAGATTGTGATCGTGGAAAGTTTGGCTAACCTCGACAAGGTCCCCGATCAGTTCATTTTTATTGGGTTTCCGCTCAACTTTAAAGGCCGTGATGGTTCTCCTGTACGCGCCGTTGCTTTGGTGAACGAATAATGGGCATATAATATTTCTAACAATTTTTTTTGAAAAGATATGAGCGGAGCACAAGTACAGCCGGAGACCATGGAAACGCTTTTCTATCCCGGGCATCACCGGCTCGAGATAAGCAGGCAGCCGGTTCCGGTATACGGTGATGATGAAGTGCTGCTGAAAGTTGCAGCCTGTGGCATATGTGGAAGTGAATTGGAAACATTCAGGTCAAAAAGCAGCAGACGGATACCGCCGCTGATCATGGGACATGAATTTTGCGGGGAAATAGTAGCAGCAGGTAAAACAGTAAAAGAGTGGGAGATAGGAGCCCTGGCAGTAAGCAATTCCGTTATATCCTGCAGACGCTGTGCTTCGTGCAACGCCGGCCGTACCAACCTTTGTAGCAGTAGGCAGATTTTCGGGATGCACAGGAATGGCGCCTTTGCAGGTTATGTAAATGTTCCCGCGCACTGCCTTATCCCTCTTTCACGTGGGGTAGATACACGGGAAGCCTGTCTTTCAGAACCATTGGCCAATGGTGTTCACCTGGTTAAGCTTACCCGCCATATTGCTATGAAAAATATACTGGTCATCGGTGCCGGGCCAATAGGCCTGATGGCACAGCAGGCTTTCCAGACCATGCGGGGTGTTAATACGGTAGTTTCAGATATGCGCAATGAAAGGCTCGCAGTGGCGAAAAGACTGGGAGCAACAGCAGTGATCAATCCTGCCTGCCAGGAGCTGCATGCTGAATTGAGCGCAATAACCAGGGGAGAAGGAATCGATTTGGTAGTGGATGCCGTAGGTTCGCCAGACACGAATTACGGCGGATTGCATGCGGTTAAGCAGGGAGGGGCAATGATCGTGATTGGCCTGTACGAAAACAGCAGATCGCTTTACAGTTATGATCTTGTGCTTGCCGAAAAACAGGTATTAGGCAGCTATGCGGCTACGCAGGAAGATATAAGGGATGCCCTGGAGCTTATTGTTGACGGAAAGGCGGACGTGCGCTCATGGGTGCATTACTACAGTTTGAGCAGGGGGGTGGAAGCTTTTTATGACATGAAGGAAGCAAAGGGAGATCATATCAAATCGGTGCTGGTAATGGATGAGGATTAATGATGGCACCGGCTTTATTCAATAGTGTTTATCTGTTGTTATGCATAAAGGAAAAGTAGCTTTTTACTTGCTTTTTTGCTTTTCTTTTTGCGTTTGGCATAACTGAGATAGTCCTTTTTATGTTTGTCATGATTGATGCTGCTGCGGCGCAGCTTAAGCTGTTTGCGTATACGCTGGATCAGATTAAATATTTTCTGGCAACATTTCCAGATCAATTGGGCATCTGTTTGGATAGGTAACATAGCTTTCATAACAGGTTGCATCTGTAAAGTCCATTTGAGTATTAGACATGTCTGCTTTCCACTCCGATGTCAAATGGACCTGCCATTTATCAATATCCAGATATCGTCCTAAATATTTTCTCCAGCGACCCGCAAGATCGCTGTCTTTTATTTTTTCATGAGCCTTAAGCGGCACGCCACAGAACATGTGTAATACCCAATCGGTATTAAGCCTTTCTATCAGCATGGTATCGCTCAACTGCAGATAGTGCTTGGCTATCAGTAATGCAATGCCACCTTCGATGCTTAACCAACTCTTGCACCCCTTACCACTTAGCTCCCTTTTAGGTGATGGCACTAATGATGCTAACTCTTTAAATCCAAGTAGCCTGAGGAAGCTTACCCGGGTCGGTATCTAAAAATCGTTGACTTTGTAAAACTGGGCTGAGTTCAAATAAAAGATTGACGTACATTTGCTGTAAGTTTTTTTGACTGCCTCACTTTGATCACTTTTTGTGAGGCTTTTTTGCAGCTATGCACATCCCCTAACCCTTTGGGGATAACTATTTCGAATTTCAGGGATAACCTATCCTAAATACAGATTGGGAAATGATGATCCCTGGCGGGTGTGCGGGCATTCTTTATTGACCGTTGCAATTTTTCTCATGATTCCTAACTTTTCATCTGCACCCCCTTCCTTCATATCCCGGGCCTCCCCTAAGTAAATTCTTTTAAAGCCCCTGCCAGTAAAAGTTTCAGTAAAATTTGTGTGGAGGTAGTACAATGCTAATGTAAAAAATTAACAATAGAAATGTATTGTTTATTAATATTGCTGAACAAATACAGCAATTTTTGTTTCATGTTTACACTTTAAAATGCTTTATGAATTGCTGACTGCTTACTTACATAATGAAGATAAACTGCTGGAACGTATTGCTAATAGTGATGCCGAGGCTTTTACCCTGTTTTTTCATCAGTACAAAGACAAGGTCTACTCAGTAGCGCTAAAGGTTTCAGGGTCGGGCACTGTGGCGGAAGATGCGGTGCAGGATATTTTTATGAAAGTGTGGATGAAGCGGGCGGATCTCGTGGAAGTACGTAATATCACCGCATGGCTTAATACCATTACCTGTAATCATGTTTTTACTTTATTAAAGCAAAGAACGAACAAAGAGCGTAAGGAGATAACACTGGAATATCTTGAAATAGCTGATCCGGGAATGGCTGATACAGATAAAATGGTGCTAAGCAGGGAAACCGAAGCTATACTTAAAAGCGCCATTAAAACGCTTCCTTCGCAGCAGAGCAAAATATACAGACTGGTAAAAGAATATGGGTTGAAGAGAGAAGAAGTGGCAATACGCCTGAATCTTTCGTCCGAAACAGTAAAGGTCCACCTGGCGAGAGCGATAAAGAATATCCGCGATTACTGCATGATGCATATGGATATTATACTCCTGTTTATTATACTGACTTTTTAATTTTTTTATTGCCGGGTAACCCTTTTTACTCTAAAAGTAGTCTTATCAAATACAAAGGATTACTTTTTAACTACAAAGGATCTGAATATGTCCGTTTTAAGGGTTGGGTATTTATTTAGCAGGTATATAAAAAACGAATGTTCACCTTCTGAACATCGAGAATTTTTGGAATTGGTACGTGAAAGCAGGCATGACGGAGAACTAAAGGCCTTGTTAAGGGAGCTGGTGGTTAATACAGGAGCGGAACATATCCTGCCTGATGACGCAGCAAACATGATGCTGAGATCAATATTGAGCGGCGTGCCCGTTAAAGAACAAATAGAAGGTGAACAGCAACCTGTAAAAATAAGATCATTACATAACCGCCATATTGTAAAATGGTTATCGGTTGCGGCGGCCTCTGTTATTTTACTTATAATGGCAGGCTATGCGGTAAAATCTGTAAATAAAAAAGAGATCGTTTTTGATACAGGAGCAGCCACAGCTCCCCATTTGGTTACTGTTCATACATTAACGGGTGAGAGCAAAATTGTTCAGCTGCCCGACGGCACAAAAATATGGTTGAATCCTTCAAGCTCCCTTGAATACCCCCTGGTATTTTCAAATGGAAAAAGGGAAGTGCGTTTATCGGGGGAAGCCTTTTTTGAAGTTGCCCATAATCCTGCTTTGCCCTTTATTATTCATAGCGGTATGCTGCAAACCAAAGTTTTAGGTACTTCTTTTAATATAAAAGCATATGATAACCAGGAGAATATTGCGGTAACGGTAGTAACCGGAAGGGTTAAGGTAAGCAATGACGAAAGAGTGGATAGTATAGAGCTGTTGCCCAACCAGAGGGCCGTATTCGACAAAAAAACAGACAGACTTATAAAGGAAAGTACATCTGCCGGTACCGCGCCGGATATTTTAAAAAGAAAAACAGGAACTTTTGTATATCGTGACGAGCCATTGCAAAAGCTGGCAAAAGATATAGAAGCCTATTTTGGAGTAAAGATACGCGTATCAGAAGCGATCAAACAGTGCGGTGTAGTAGCAAGCTTTGAGATCACCGATAAGCCGGAGGCCATTCTCGAACTGATAGCTATCTCCATAAACGGGACTTTGCAGGTTGAGCATAACGGCTTTGCCCTTGATGGCAATGCATGTCCGAAGTAGAAAGAATTTCTATCCACTAAAAATCAGCATCAATGTATACAACCAAAACACAACTCCATCCTACTTAAGTGTAAATAAAAAACCGGATACTGCTGGTATCCGGCGTATTATATGCACCGGTAATGTAGCGCCGTAAGTTTTCGACCGCGAACGGCAGCTACCCTGATAACCATATAACATTTCAAAACTATGCAAAAATTTTGTAAAGGCAGGATTGTCCTAATACTAAAACTTATGCGCTTATCCCTGCTGGCTTTATTTGTAGTGTGCAGTTCCGTGATGTCCCTGTTTGCCACGAATGTAAAAGGGCAGGAAATACTGGATAAAAAAATTACCATCGCTTTTAAAAATGAATCGCTGTTTGACGCGCTGGAAAGGATCAGGCGGATGGCGGGTGTACAATTCTTCTATGCAACCAATATTATCAATCCCCATGATAAGGTAACGGTTCCGGCAAAAACCTCAACATTAGGGGAGCTGCTGTCGGAAATTCTTAATCCTCACCAGTTAAATTATGTGGTTGCCGATAACAATAAAGTGGTCATACGAAAAGACAGGGTGCTGATCAATGTTACCCCGGGTAATAACATAGAGCTATCTCCGCCCGGGGAAGAATCAGCAGAAAAAAATATTGAAATAAGCGGCAGGATCATGGGAGAGTCCGGGGAGTTTCTTACCGGAGTTACGGTACAGGTTAAGGGTGGCGGAGCGGCTACCAAAACCGATGAAAACGGTTTTTTCAGGTTGTCGGTTCCGGAAAATGCCATCCTCGTTTTGTCGTATGTGGGCTATAAAAACCAGGAGATCCCGGTAAATGGCAATATCACTATAGACGTAGTGCTTCATCCGGTCGATTCTAAATTAGAGGAAGTTGTGGTGGTGGGCTATGGAACGCAGAAGAAAGTAAACCTTACCGGGGCGGTAGAATCGGTTGGGAGCGAGGTTTTTGAGAACCGGTCGATGTCCAATACCACTCAGGCGCTGCAGGGAGCCATCCCCAACCTGAACCTTTCTCTCGAGGATGGGAAACCTACCCGTTCTGCTTCTTTCAATGTTCGTGGAAAAACATCCATAGGCCAGGGTGGGAATGCTTTAGTGCTTATTGACGGTGTGGAAGGCGATCCTTCCTTTCTGAACCCTAATGATATTGAAAGTGTGAGTGTATTGAAGGATGCGGCCTCTGCCGCTATTTATGGCGCCCGGGGATCTTTTGGTGTGGTGTTGATCACTACCAAGCGACCCACTAAAGGAAGAACCACCGTAAACTACACCGGTAATTATTCGCTTCAGTCATTGGCAAAAAAGCCTGAGTTTGTTACGGATGCCGTAACCTGGCTGGAGCATTTCCGGGAGGCTTACTATAATACCCAGGGAACGCTGCCTACTTCTATCAACAACAATACACAATTCTATAGCGATGACTGGCTGGAACGGATGAGAGCCTGGAAGGCATCGGGTGAAAGTCCCAAAACAGAAGTGCTGCCTAATGGTGATTACGAGTATTACAGCAATACCGACTGGATGAGCCTGCTTTTTAAAGACCGCACTTTTACACATGATCATAACCTGAGTGTTTCGGGTGGAAATGATAAAGCAGATTTCTTTGTGTCGGGGCGTTTATATGATTTTGGCGGGGTATATAACTTCGATCCCGATACGTATCGTTCTTATAATCTTAGGGCGAAAGCTTCCCTGAAGGCCTATAAATGGCTGAAGCTGTCGAACAATATGGAATTTGCCAATAATAATTATCATATGCCCTATTCGGCATTAGGCCGCAGCGCCAATATTCAACGCTATATTGAGGTGTCGGCTTTCCCCTCTCTTCCCATGTATAACCCCGACGGTACTTATACCCGTGGCGGCGGCTCTACCTTAGGCGCTTTCGCGGACAGGAATAACTACCAGAACAACAAACAGAACCTGTTCAGGAATACAATAGGATTTAATACGAACTTCTTTAATAATACTTTCCGCGTCAATGGAGATTATACTTTCCGTTATAACGATCGCGATTTTTTCTGGAAGAGGGTAAAAGTTCCTTACTATCAAAATGCCAATGCAGATGTACCCTCTTATGCCGGCGACTTAAATGGTATTATTTATGAATGGATGGGACATACTTTGTATACGGCAACTAATCTGTATACAGAGTATGAAAATACTTTTGCCGATAAGCATTATCTGAAGGCGATGGCGGGTTGGAACTATGAAACATCTGCTTATAAGGCCAATAGTATTCAACGTAACCAGCTATTGCTGGAAGGTGCGGAGAGCGTACAACTGGCAACAGGCTCCTCCATTACGCCAGGAGCAAGCGTCACAAGGTGGAAGACCGCCGGTGCTTTTTTTCGTTTGAATTATGGTTTTATGGATCGGTACCTGTTAGAGATCAACGGGCGTTATGATGGCTCAAGCCGTTTCCCGATTGACCAGCAATGGGGCTTCTTCCCCTCCATTTCTGCAGGATGGAGACTGTCTGAAGAATCCTTCTGGAAAGTAAGTAAAGATATTCTCTCTAATATCAAACTCCGGGCTTCTTACGGTTCGCTGGGGAATGGAAATATAGCTCCTTATCAGTTTCTTGAATTGTTGAGCATTGGTAATTCAGGACGTGTACTCGACGGGGCGTTAAATAAAAGTACAAAAGTGCCCTTGCCTATCCCTACCGGGCTTACATGGGAAAAGGCAACAACTACAGACGTAGGGCTTGATTTTACTATGTTGAAAGGCCGGCTTAGCTTTAACGGGGATTACTATATACGCAAAACAACCGATATGTATGTGGCGGGGCCTACACTGCCCGATATTTTTGGTGCGGGATCTCCAAAGGGCAATTTTGCGGATATGACCACAAAAGGATTTGAAATTAGCCTGGGCTGGCGTGATAAGTTTATGATAGCTGATAAACCGTTTAAATACCAGCTACGGGCTACTCTTTTTGATTATGTGTCTACCATTGACAAGTACTATAACCCCGATAAAAGATTTACAGATTATTATGACGGGATGGTCATCGGGGAACTTTGGGGCTTCAGAACAGACGGACTGTTCCAGGAAGATCCTGCTCCGGGCGACTATATCAATACTATCTTTAAAACTTCTGCCGATGCCGTATGGCGCGCCGGAGATCTGAAGATCCGGAACCTGGACAAAAGCGCTGACAATATGATCACCAAGGGCGCCCAAACACTAGATAACCCCGGCGATATGACGATCATCGGGAACACGGAGCCGCGTTATCAATACAGCTTTACTGTAAGTGCCGACTGGAATGGGTTTTTCTTCTCCGCTTTTTTATATGGAGTGGGGAAGCAAAGCTGGTACCCCGGAACAGAAAGTGCCTTTTGGGGGCAGTATAACCGGGGGTATAATCAAATGCCTGCATGGCATTTGGGCAATTACTGGACAGAAGACAACCGGGATGCTTATTTGCCGCGCTATGCGCAATATAACGGTGCGCTTGGATATACCAATTATGTTCCCAACGACCGGTACCTTCAAAAAGTGTCTTTTTTGCGGTTGAAGAACCTGCAGATAGGGTACACCATACCTGAAACCTGGATATCGAGGACCGGGTTAAGAAATGCCCGTGTATATTTCAGCGGGGAAAATCTTGCGAGCTGGTCACCCCTTTATAAATGGACGAAAAACTTCATGGATGTATCGTCGGCCATTGGGAATACCGATTCGGATCTCAACAAAGATTATAACCAGGGTGCAGGGAACAGCTATCCTATTTTGAAAACTTTTTCATTAGGTGTTTCCCTGACTTTTTAAGATCTAAAAACTGAAATAAGATGAAACGATATATATGGCATTATATAATGATGGCGGTTGTTATATCTGCCGGTTGCAAAATGGATGAACCTGTCATAACGGCTACTGATAAGGGAGCTATTTTCAGCTCTGAAGAGGGTTTGAAAGCTTATTCCATGTCATTTTACGATATATTCCCTGATGCTACCGATCAATCCATTGTTGAGCAGTCGCTGGTCGATTATGGTGCTACCAATACGCTTAGCGGGTTTACATTGATCAATTCCTATAGCGAAAATAATTCCACCGGATGGTCCTGGACTGCATTGCGCAACTTTAATTATTTTATTGTAAATAACACCAATCCTGTCATCCCCGAAACTGTTAGAAACAGTTACACCGGCCTCGCACGCTTTTTTCGTGCATGGTTTTATTATGAAAAGATACGGCGTTTTGGAGATGTGCCGTGGGTTGATCATCCGCTGGATCCCAGCGAAGAGGAGATCCTTTACGGTACCCGCGATTCGCGTGAGCTGGTAATGGAAAAAGTATATGAAGACCTGATGTTCGCTGCTCAAAATATTAGCCGTACTTCGGATGCACAGCAAAGTACTTTGGTAACTAAATGGGTGGCGTATGCATTTGCTTCACGTGTTGCTTTATTTGAAGGGACATTCCGGAAATACCATAATCTCAATCTTGCCACTTCGGCGGAAACCTGGCTGAAACGTTCGGAAGACGCCGCTTCCGTAGTAATGCAACAATCCGGCAAATCGTTGAACAGCAGCTACAGGCAATTGTTTACCAGTGATGTGCCTCCTGCTTCAGAAACATTACTGGCTATTGCTTCCAATGCTTCCCTGGGCATAAAGCACAATGCTAACTGGCGGTGGACGTCGGAAACCTATGGTACCGGACTGAATCTGATCCGTCCTTTTGTTTGCACCTACCTTCAAAAAGACGGCACCCCTTATACCGATCGCACAGGCTGGCAGTATGAGGATTTTTATGAAGAATTTCAAAACAGGGACGGAAGGCTGAACGCTACACTTCGCTACCCGGGCTATGTGCGTGAAGGCAATATTGCTTTGCCTGTTTTCAGCGGGTATGCACGATTGGGTTACCAACCCATCAAGCTGTCTGTTGATGCCACTGTAGGAGATAGTCGTACGGAAAGTACGCATGCTATACAATTGGTGCGGCTTGGGGAAGTGCTGTTGAATTATGCTGAGGCAAAAGCAGAGCTGGGCACACTCACCGACCAGGATTGGGCCAATACCATCGGAGCGCTGAGAGCACGTGCAGGTATTACCGGTGGAATCAGTGCTAAGCCAACAGCAGTGGATAATTATCTGAAGGATACCTATTTCCCCGGTATCAGTGATCCTGTTATTTTAGAGATTCGCCGTGAAAGGGCTATTGAGCTGTTGTTTGAAGGGTTCCGCTTTGACGACCTGAGGCGCTGGAAATGCGGCGAGCTGTTCAAAAAAAGCTGGACGGGCATGTATATTCCCGGGATCAACCGCCCCCTGGATGTTGATCATAACGGCTCCCACGATGTGATCTACTACACCGATGATGCCGGACTTGCTGCAGCAGTCGCACTTTCTAATAATCCCAACCCATATAAGGTCAAAGTAAGCACAGATCCGGGTGCAGATATCATACAGGTACATCCTGCCGGTAATGGAACCGGTTATTATCTTGCCTGGTTCACTAACAATGATTCAAAGAAAGTATGGGGACCTAAGCAATACCTGTATCCCATCCCGGTGGGAGCAATCAACCTGAATCCCCAGCTGCAACAGAATACGGGTTGGGAAAACGGGGCAACCAATGATGGGAATTAATGGCTTGAGTTTCTGACATATTATTTTTGAAAGCCTTCTGCTGCCAGCTCAATATATGTTGAAAGCAGGAGGCCTTTCTTTTAATCTTAAACGGACAACTATGGAGTATATAAAATCTGTTTTTCTCTTTCTTTCAATAATTTCCTGTTGCGCAGCTTCATCCGCACAAGACACTACAGGGAAGCCGGAAAAGTCTGATCGTTTAAAGGTGCTTTCCTATAATTTACGCTTTGGAGAGCTCGCCTCGCTGGAAGAGCTGGCAGCTTTTATTAAGGAACAGGATCCCGATATCGTGGCGTTGCAGGAGGTAGATTGCCGTACGAATCGTGACCGTGCGCCCAAACAACACGGTAAAGACTTTGCCACTGAGTTGGGGTTTCGTACCGGCATGATCGCCGCCTATGGCAAAACCATTCCTTACGCAGGGGGCTACTACGGCATTGCCATATTATCAAAGTACCCGCTGGCAAAAGTGGAGCGTGTGTATCTTCCTAAAACAGAGCATGGAAAAGAACAAAGGGCTGTTTTGGTTGCCGATGTTGAATATCGCGAAGGGGAGTGTCTCACTTTTGCAAGTACGCATTTGGATTATACCAATACCACGGAACGACAGGAACAGGTTAAGAAATTGAACGAAGTGCTGCTTGCCAAAAACAATCCTGTGATAGTAGCTGGTGATTTTAATGCCCGGCCAAATTCCAAAGAGATCAGCGAAGGGATGAGCGCATGGAAGATCGTTTCCAATCTGGAGCCTACTGTACCGGCTAGCGCACCACGAAATACTATTGATTATATTTTCAGCTATCCTAAAGACAAGTGGGTTAGCGTTGAATCAACCACCTATAAGGTAGGGCTTTCTGATCATTTGCCCATCAGTGCGGTGGTTGAAATAAAATAGCTTAAAAAAGGATGGTCACTAAATTGCTTTAGGAAATGAGCAGGACAATACAGCTTTGCTGCTGCATATCACTATTTACGCTGTCATTTTTGAATGCCCGGTCGCAGAAGCTCAGGATCATGTCTTACAATATACACCACGGGGCCGACAGGAACGAGATCAATACATTGGATTCGATGGGGTATTTTATAAAGAAAATACAACCGGATATTGTCGGCTTGCAGGAGGTGGACAGCGTTTGCACCCGGTCGGGAAAAGTTGATCAGATGAAAAGGCTGGCA
This sequence comes from uncultured Terrimonas sp., assembly GCA_964599035.1. GTDB lineage: Bacteria > Bacteroidota > Bacteroidia > Chitinophagales > Chitinophagaceae > Agriterribacter. The sequence continues at coordinate 35,994 of CAZREP010000011.1, forward strand.
GCAATCACCGGTATGTATTATGCCTTTGTACGACATTTTCCCTACCAGGGTGGTGCTTACGGTGTAGGAATACTTTCTAAATACCCGATAGAGAACGTGGAGCCTAAGATGCTAAAGCTTTTAAAAAAAGGCCCCAATGGCGGATCTGTTTCTATGCTTTTTGCAACCATATCAATAAAGAGAAAAAAGAAAATTCTTTTTGCAACAGCACATTATTCCGCCTTTGATAAAGCAACCAGAGCGTCGCAGGTGAATGAAACCCTTCATTATCTTTCAACAAATGATTTGCCGGTGATTTTTACCGGCGATTTGAATGCAACGCCCGATACAGAAGAAATACAATTATTGCAACAGCACCTGCAAACAACAGATATATCCGGACTTCCTACCTTTCCGGATAATGGGCCGTTGAAAAAAATTGATTATGTATTGATCAGTCCTGCGGCATTCAAAAAGATAAAAAAAATTACAGCCCCGCAGGTTCATCATTCGGATCATCTGCCTTTTATGGCTGATATTATTTTAAAATTAAAGTAAGGACTTGCTATTTTAGAATTTTTATTTCCGACCCGGTCTCCAAATTTCGGCAACTGTGCGGATGGCGGACTCCGGCTGACAATTCAATGATGAATAGTGAATGGTGAATGTACCTGCAACCTGTACCTTGAAACCTGCAACCTCTCTTTGGGACCCTGGCGGATCGCTTAGTTTAGCGTCAGGGTCTCATGGCTATCCCACAACGGCTTTTGATGAAGACCCCGACGCGAATCTATATAGCAACCTGGCCTATGGCGCACAGGCATTGCAGTATTTTACTTATTGGACACCCGGCATCAATTCCAGCTGGGATTTTCATCATGCGCCAATTGGGCTCGACGGTAAACGTACCGATGTGTATGATCGCATAAAGCTGGTCAACAGCGAAATACAACATCTTGCCGGCGTGTTCCTTAATGCCCGGCTGGTGTCGGTATCTCATACGGGCAAACAGATCCCCTCCGGAACGAGACGGGTTGATAAGCTTCCTGATCCGGTACAAGTACTGGAAACGGGTGATGGGGGGCAATCGTATCGGTGCTTGAAAAAGAGGATCGCCAGTTTCTGGTTATCGTTAACCGCGATTTTCAAAATCCTATGAAGCTTACGGTGGTAGTTGATGAACGGGTAAAAAAAATCCTAAAGGACGGAACGCTTGTTCGGGCAAATGCATATTCCCATACGGCAGAGGTCGATCCCGGGGATGTGGCGATATATACCTGGGAGAAGAATCCATGAAATGAGGTTTGCAGGAGTCTTATCATTGAAGTGAATGTGAGTACAGTAACTAAAAAAATAAATTTGCATAATGTATCAAGGTTCTATGGTTGAAGTTACAGTAGTGCTAAAGCTAAATCAGGGCGTTCCGGGAAATGGCGGTAATCATTTCCCGGCGGCTTTTTGCGTTACTTTTTTCCGTAAAAAAGTAACAGAAAAAAAGGAGAAGGTTCCTTTTCCGGTTAACTTCCCGACGGGGTCTCCGCAGTACGGCTACCGGGTGTATGGGCGGGACCCCGGCGGATAGGGCTCAGCGTCAGGGGGGCTCATAGCTATCCCACAGCAGCTTTCAATGAAGACCCCGCTGCGGATCATATTGTTTTTAAATAAAGCTCAGGTGTCATCACGGCTAAACTACTCGTTTTGTAATTCTTTACATTTCGTGTAATAATGATCCTGATGTCGTTTTCGTCCTGTGCAGAGAAATTTTGTAAAGCATCCTCAAAATCCTTAAATCCTGAATGCAAAGCAGCCAAAATTGTTTTTTTATTGATAATAGCAACGTCGATTATATTCATTAGCATTTTTAAATGCTGAATCACCTTTTCATGCTTGCCAGTCTTTCTTAAAATGCAATACACGTTGCTAATCATAACAGGTGTTACAAAACCCTCTATCTTTTTTCTTTCACACAGGCTTAGTATTTGTGATGCTTCGTTAGAAAAGGGCTTCCTGTCAAAAAAGAAATCAAGTATCACATCTGTATCAATCAATACTTTGTCCATTACATATATTTTTCTGATAGCCTGTTGGTTAATTCCTTTTTATAATCAAAGTGTTTGGGCATTTGGAATGAACCTCTTAATGATTTGACAATCGGGGGTAGTTCACTCTCGTCCCGGGGAGATTTATCCATTAGTGTTTTTAGATAATGCTCTATCAGGTCTGAAAGGCTTCGCCCTCTTTTACGGGCGTATTTTTTTGCATCCTCAATAACAGATCGTTCTATCGTTAAAGTCAGTTTCGTATTCATGTGCTGCATTTTGAATACAAAGGTAAAAAAATATTTTTATACGTGTTTTATTATTTTCATTTATACGTATCCTGTTTTCTGATCTCCTCTCCACAGCACGATAACCGGGCGGAGGAGGGGTCCCGGGCAGATCGCTCAGCGTGAGGATCTCATGGCTATCCCACAACGGCTTTTGATAAAGACCCCCGCCGCGAATCAATCAGTGATGAAAATAAGTGGCTTAGATCCGATCCTGCGATCATGGATCTGTTGTATGAGTTTGTATATCACTGTATACAAACCAATGTATCGCGGATCGCCGAATGGCATACCACGCCGGATGAATATCCGGAAAAATATTGAAATGCGCCCGGGAAGCCTGATGGTTTATAATTTTTATTTTTATACATTTGATCATTGCTTGTTTAATTGATCTCTTCCATGTACCACCAACTAACTGACGACGCTTTAATGCAATTGCTTCGCAACAGCGACGCAAAGGCATTTGAAGAAATATACCACAGGTATTGGGAAAGGCTGGCTTTACAGGTGTTGAAAGTGGTGCATTCGCGTGAGGATGCCAGGGATATCGTGCAGGAAGTATTTGTTTCCATCTGGAAGCGCAGAACAGAGATTGAGCTGAAAGGCCCGCTGCCGGTTTACCTGCTTAAAAGTGTACGTAACGGGGCCATACGTTATATCGAAAAAAATATCACCCGCAATCATTACCTGGAGACTTTATCCGACAGCTTAACCGTAGACACAACCAGCCCCGACAGGCATTGTGAGTATAAAGAATTGAAGCATACTTTAGACGAGGCGGTTGCCAGTCTGCCCTCTAAAATGCAGGAAGTATATCTCTTAAGCCGGAATGAGAAAATGTCTTATAAAGAAATTGCAGATCGCCTGGGCATTGCAGAAAATACAGTAAGAAAACAGTTGAGCAATGCCCTTAAATCGCTCCGCACCTATGTGAGCGAATCAATGATGCTCCTCCTGGCCTTCCTCTCGGAAATTTTTTTTAACTTTTTTCTTTTTTCATCTACTACTTTTTTACTGTTCATGTAACCTGTAAAAAAAGCCCTGTAAAGCAGCGTTTATTTTTATAGTTATGACAAAGGAGCAGGCTATCATTTTACTTCAACGTTACCGCGAGGGTTTGTGTTCTGAAGAAGAAAAACGAACAATAGAGCGCTGGAATGCGTCATTGGAGACCAACGGGGAATGGGAATGGACAGACGAGGAAAAGGCTTTATTCGGAGAAGAATTATTAGAGCGGATATCTGCGGATGTTGCTGAAGACAGAAGAGGTATGGTAATACAGATGTCTAAAAGAATGTCGTGGTGGAAAGTAGCGGCCGTTGTGCTGCTGTTGGGATCTGCTGCTACATGGATATTGTTTTCCGGTAGTAATGAAGAAAAGCGACCGGTTGAACATATTGCTGCAGTTAAAGATGTCAATGACGCTGAACCGGGAAAAGCAGGAGCCATTCTTACTTTATCGAACGGTCAAAAAATTTTGCTGGATACCACTGTCGACGGAACAATACAGGTACAGGATGGACCAACCATATTGAATAAAAACGGGACGCTCACCTACGAAGCCGATAATAAATCCGTTCTGCTGGCATATAATTCCATTACCACCCCCAAGGGACGACAATACAAGCTGGTGCTGTCGGATGGAACAAAAGTGTGGCTGAATGCTGCATCATCACTTTATTACCCGGTTTATTTTACCAATGGAACAAGAAAGGTGGAAGTGTCTGGTGAGGTATATTTTGAAGTAGCGGAAAGAAGAGATATGCAGGGAAAAAAGATCCCTTTTGCTGTTAAGATAAATCATGGGTCAGGAAATCCTGCTGAAGTGCAGGTGCTCGGCACACATTTTAATATCAATGCCTACGACGATGAGCCTGATACCAAAGTTACCTTGCTGGAAGGCGTAGTAAAAGTAAGCAGCGCCACCCTTCCTCCTGTGCTGATGCAGCCGGGGCAGCAGGCAAAGATCAGTGATAAAATAGCTGTTGATACAAATGTTGACTTAGACTTAGTGATGGCATGGAAAAACGGCATATTTCATTTTAAAAATGCAGATGTAAGCACGGTAATGCGCCAGGCAGAACGCTGGTATGACATCAGGACGGAATACCCGCAGGGTATTCCGAAGGATACACTCAATGGTGGGATTTCCCGCGATGTGAAGCTCTCGGAATTCTTAGACATCATGCGGTACAGCGATTTCCGTACAACGATCCGGAATGGTGTGGTGGAAATCAAGCCTGCCATGGAGGGCAAACAATAGGGTTTAATTGGCTCATAAAAAAGCCAGTAGTGGTGGAACACTGCTGGCCGGTATGTGGGTCAATGTATATACAATCGGCGAAAACTGTTATTCAATCACCCAACAAACCAAAGTTATGCAATTTACTGCACATCTGGACTGCCATTTTATTGTCCCGGACAGTACAACAACCAAAATCCAACACCTGCCGTTTCTCCCTACGCGGCAGTTTCAGCAGGTAAAAAAAATGCTGTTGATCATGAGGCTCACAATTATTCTTGTATTAGCCGCCTGCTTTAAGGTAAGTGCTTCAGGGTATGCCCAGGAGATCACGCTAAAGGCGAAGGATATGACTTGTGAATCGGTTTTCAGGGAAATTACCCGGCAAAGCGGCTACCAGTTCTTCTTCAACAAAAGGCTCATCAGGAACGCCCGCAATGTGTCGGTGGAACTGAATGCTGTTCCGGTTGAAAAAGCGATCGAAATTTGTTTTGCGAACCAACCCTTCGACTTTGCTATTGTAAACAAAACAGTGGTGGTTCGTAAAAAGGAGCGGCATACAGCAGTGATACCTCAAACTGCCCCTGCCGAAATTCCTCCTGTAACCATCAGGGGTAAGATCACCGATGAGCAGGGAAATGTGCTGCCGGGGGCAACAGTGGGTGTGAAAGGAACCAATAAAACAACTGTTGCCAACGGGGAAGGTGTATTTACTATCGAAGCGAATACAGGCGATCGCCTGGAGATTTCATTTGTTGGTTTTGAAACCAGAGAAGTTGTAGTGGGCAGTGCTGCTTCATTACAAATAACGCTAAAAACGGTCAATGCAGGCTTGAATGAAGTGGTAGTAGTGGGGTATGGGACACAGAAGAAAGTGAGCTTAACAAGTGCTGTTAGTACAGTAAAAAGCGAAGAACTGCAAAGAAGACCTGTATCCAATGTGCAGCAGGCCTTACAAGGCCAGGTGCCGGGACTTACTGTTTTAGACCAGGGAGGAAGCCCCGGGAGATCCAATACAGTGGTCAGGGTAAGAGGTATCACTACGATCGGCGCTAATGATCCATTGGTTATTGTGGACGGCATTGAGCAACCACTTGCAGACATCAATCCCAATGATATCGAAACCATTTCTTTGCTCAAGGATGCTTCTTCCACGGCCATCTATGGTTCAAGAGCTGCAAATGGAGTTTTATTGATTACTACCAAACGTGCTAAAACAGGGAAAGCCACGGTTACATACAATGGCTTTTATGCATTGCAGCAGGCCAATAATAAGCCGGAGCACATGGGCCTCGAAGATTATATGAGAGAGCAAAATGCGGCATTTGTAAACGTTGGCAGTGCTCCTAAATTTACCGAAGAGCAGATACAGGAATATCTCACCGCAACCGACAGGTACAAATATCCCTTACCGAATACCTGGTTTGAAACAATGCTAAGGACAGCCCCACAGATCAATAATTCTGTATCAATAAGCGGAGGAAATGAAAATTTTAAGGGAAGAGTAAGCCTTCGTTACCAGGACCAGCAGGGAATTATTCCTAATTCCGATTCCAAGATTTATGAAGTGCGAGCCAATACTGATTTTAAAATATCTTCCAAAATAAACATCAGCACTGATATAAATTATCGTTATAATAACGACTTATCCTATGCCAACCAGTTTAATGTTTTTAATATTATGCTGCATGCTTCACAGTGGACTGTACCACGATACCCGGACGGTACTTACGGCGTAAGTCCGCAGGGGCGCAGTCCTTTGGTTGAAAATGAGCTCGGGGGGTATTCCAGGATAGCCAATGATTATATTCTTGGAAATATCAAGGGTGAATGGGAGATCATAAAGGGACTGAAATTCACAACTCAGTTTGCAGGCAGTTTAACTATGATCGCCGGTAAAAACTTCCTGAACAGTTACCAGATAAGAGATTATTATAATCCGGATATTGTGAAAGTAAATGTGCCCCTGAATAATCTTACTGAAACAAGAAATACGAACCGGGAATATACGCTAAATAATCTGCTCAATTATTCTACTACTATAAAAGAAGATCACGACCTGAATGTTTTGATCGGTTATTCACAAATAAAGAATGATGGCAATGGAATAAGTGCATTCCGCCAGAATTTTTACAATAATGATGTTCAGTCAATTGGCCAGGGGATCAATGACGCTACAAAAAGTAATGACGGAAGAGATTCCACATGGGGCTTGCGTTCTTATTTTGCCCGTCTCAATTATGCGTACAAAGACAAATATCTCTTTGAGGCTAATGCGCGATACGACGGATCATCCCGGTTTACCGGGGAAAACCGGTATAGTTTTTTCCCCTCCTTCTCTGCAGGCTGGCGCCTCTCCCAGGAAAATTTCTGGGGTGATCTGGGCAATTATATCAATGAATTTAAAATTCGTGGTTCGTGGGGTAAGACAGGTAACCAGGCTGTTAGTCTTTATAGCTATTACCCTACTTTGGATTTACTCACCTACTCATTTAGCGGTGTACCGGTTCAGGGTTATACACAGTTGAAAATGTCAAATAAAGACCTTACCTGGGAAACTACCACGCAAACAGATGTTGGACTTGACGCACAGATATTAGACAATAAATTTTCATTGAGCATTGATTATTATAATAAGAGAACTGACGGGATCTTACTGGTGTTACCTGTCCCCGGCACATTGGGACTGCAGGCTTCTGCTCAGAACGCAGGTGTTGTTACAAATAAAGGCTGGGAGTTCCTGGCAGGAGTTCATGAGAAATTCGGACAGGTAGGATTTGATGCCAATCTGAATTTTAATATTAACACAAATAACGTTGTAAGCCTGGAAGGAACAGGCCCATACATAACCGGAACGGATACTGATCCGAAATTTATTACAGGCGAAGGATATGCTATTAACTCTTTCTGGGGATATAAGACGGACGGCTTATTTCAAACACAAGATGAAGTTGATCATTATCCCACCATTGCCCAGGGGATCAAGCCGGGAGATGTGAAGTTTATTGACCTGAGCGGTGACGGGAAAATAAATGCTGATGATATGACTTACTTAGGCCCGTCTTTTCCCAAATATACATTCGGATCTTCCTTTAATGTAAGCTACAAAGCGTTTACACTTAACCTGTTGTTCCAGGGTGCCGCCAAAGTATATACCCGTTTGTCGGGAGCGTTGGCTGAAATGGGTAACCAGGAAGGGTTTACGGATAAAATATATGCCAATAATTACTGGACTCCCGAAAATCCTGGTGCACGTTTTCCAAGACCTACTAAATATAGTTTGCTCAATATACAGTCTTCAGACAGAATGCTGACAGACGGCTCTTATTTACGGTTAAAAAATATCCAATTATTGTACCAGTTGCCTTCTGCTATTCTTCATAATACTTTTATTGAGCGTTTGAGCGTGTATGTTTCAGGAACTAACCTGCTTACTTTTTCCAAATTAAATGAGTGGAATCTTGATCCTGAAACAATGCCGGGCCGCGCCAATTACTATCCTCAAACGGCGCTGTATACATTTGGTATTAATGTTCAATTTTAATTATTACTGATGTATTATTCATAAAAACTAAAGAAATGAATTATTTAATAAAAATATTTTTTGCTATTATCATTATAGCTTTCTTTTCCGGTTGTTCCAAAGACTTATTGGAAACGGTTCCTAATGACCGTATCTCAGGCGAGATTTACTGGAAAACGGATAAAGACGCCATACTGGCTTCAAATGCTGTTTATACTTATCTGGAAGGCGTGAGTATTTTTTCATGGGACGGCATGTCTGACATAGGACACACTAATGTACCTTTTGCTGTAAATGCTGTGGTTGAAAGAGGTCAAATGGATGCGCAAAACGGAATCGTTTTGAGTGAATGGCAAAATGATTACGCAGGAATACATTCGGCAAATGCTTTTCTGGCAAATGTTGATAAGGTACAAGCAACAGATAAAAACAGGATCGAAACTTTGAAAGGTGAAGTAAAAGCGATAAGGGCTTACCTCTATATTAAATTAGCTTCTTTGTTTGGCGATGTGCCGTTGGTAACTACCGAGATCACTTTGGAAGAAAGCAGGAACCTGGCCAGGGAATCCGTTGGTAAGATCTGGGATTTTATTGCTGCGGAGCTCACAGATGCAGCCGGTGTTTTGCCAAATACACAAACAGACAAAGGAAGAATAACCAAAGGCGCGGCGCTTTCGCTCAAGGCCCGTGCTATGTTGTATGCCGGTCGTTATTCTGAAGCCGCCGAAGCCGCTAAACAGGTTATGGAGTTAAGTGTATATGGTCTGTACTCTTCTTATCAGAACTTATTTGCTTATGCTGCCGAGAATAATAAGGAAGTGATACTGGATAAAGAATTTGTGAAAGACACTTACCGGAATAATGCATTTGGCTATATGGCGCCTTACAGTCAGCAGGCAAGTGGCAGTACTTTTGTTCCGCTTAAAAAGCTGGTTGATGCTTACCAAATGAATAACGGGAAAGATATCACTGATCCCACAGGCGGCTTTGATCCTTATGATCCTTATAAAGATCGTGACCCCCGTTTAAGCTATTCTGTTTATACATTAGGCGATCAGTTGCCGGATGGTAAAACCTATGACTCCAGGCCGGGGAGCGGTACAGCGGATGCAGTGGGGTATACCTACCTGGCGACTACTACCGGCTTTAATGTTAAGAAGTATATTAATAAAGAGGACCTGGCGCAGCCTGGCAACTGTGGCATCAACATTATCCTGATACGTTATGCTGAAGTTTTATTGACTTACGCGGAAGCCAAAATAGAGGCTGATCAAATTGACCAAAGCGTAGTAGACGCCATCAATGAGGTGAGGCAACGTGCTGATGTGAATATGCCTCCCTTAACAGTCGTCGGTTCCCAGGAGGAGATGAGAAATATAGTACGGCATGAACGGATGATAGAGTTAGCCTTCGAAGGTTTAAGATACGTTGATATTCGCAGATGGAAAATTGCGGAAGATGTGATTCCCGGAAAGTTGTACGGCATGACCTATGCAGACGATGATGGTGTATTGCAAACGATACAAATACAATCTTTTGAAAAAACTTTTGATAAATCGCGCGATTATCTGTGGCCCATTCCTCAAAAAGAAAGAGAACTTAATCCCGGCTTAACGCAAAACCCAAACTGGTAATGATCATGAAGAAAGTCCTTTTTATATTAGTACTGTTTGGCAGCATTATTCATACTGAAGCACAAAGAAAGCAATCTCCAAAACCCAACATCATCATTATTTTCATGGATGATATGGGCTATGGCGATCCTGATTTTAATATGGGTACAGGATATACCACTCCCAATCTGGACAGGCTGGCGGCAGGAGGGATGAGGTTCACCAACTTCTATTCGGCACAGGCTACCTGCACTGCCTCAAGGGCAGGTCTGCTTACCGGGTGCTATCCCAACAGGATCGGCATATATGGGGCTTTTGCTCCCTGGGAAACCACCGCGTTGAACCCGAAGGAAGAAACTATTGCATCGGTGGTGAAAAAAAGCGGCTACAATACCTGCATGGTAGGCAAGTGGCATCTCGGAAGTAAGCCACCTTTTCTTCCCATTCATTTCGGCTTTGACAAATACCTCGGTTTGCCCTATTCCAATGATATGTGGCCTGTGCATTACGACGGTAAAATGATTACCGATACAGGCAATCACAGGTATCGCTACCCGATCTTACCCCTGCTGGAGGGTGATGAAGTTTCGAAGTATATCCGTACGCTGGAAGACCAGGGACAACTGACGCAGGCTTATACGCAGTTTGCCACTAAGTTTATCAGGGAAAATAAAGATCATCCCTTCTTTTTATATCTCGCTCACTCCATGGTGCACGTTCCTATAGCAGCTTCTCCTGCTTTCAGAGGGAAAAGTAAGAACGGCTTATTCGGAGATGTAATGATGGAAATAGACTGGTCGGTGGGCGAGATCATGAAAACGCTGCAGTCAGAAGGGCTGGATAAAAACACCCTCGTTGTTTTTACGGCCGACAATGGCCCCTGGCTGAACTACGGCAATCATGCCGGTAATACAGCAGGGCTGCGGGAAGGAAAAGGAACTTCTTTTGAAGGAGGACAAAGGGAACCATGCGTCATGCGCTGGCCGCAGCATATACCTGCCGGTACAGTCTGCAATAAGATAGCGTCCACCATTGATCTGCTGCCTACCATTGCAAATATTACCCGATCTCCGCTGCCCGGGCAAAAGATTGACGGCATAAATATTTTACCGCTGTTATCAGGAGACCCGGATGCTGAGCCGCGTACTGAATTTGCGTATTATTATAACAGGAACAGCCTGGAAGGCATCCGGCAAGGCAAATGGAAGCTGGTATTCCCGCATAAATCAAGAAGCTATAAATCTCATCCCCCCGGGCACGACGGCTTCCCCGGGCCTACTTCGCAAATAGATGTTCCTTTTGCGCTATATGATTTGAGTACCGATCCGGGAGAAACTATGGATGTAAAGGAACAGCATCCTGACGTGGTGAAACAATTAGAGGCACTGGCTGATCAATATCGTAATGAGCTGGGTGATGATTTAACTCATATAGAAGGTACCGGGCGCAGGCCCGCAGGTGTTTGCATGCAATGTAAAACAAACATCAGGAAGCTGTAAATTCAATATCGCAAACGAATCTATAATATTAATTAAGTTGAAGTGATGATACGCCTGGGTATTCTTCTTATTTTAATGTGGACAGCATTATCAAAGCATTCATCTGCTCAGAGTCCAGCCAGCACACCCAACGTCGTTTACATATTAGCCGACGACCTCGGTTATGGTGAACTGGGGGCCTATGGGCAGCAAAAGATCGAAACTCCCAATATTGATGCCCTGGCAAAAAATGGGATGATGTTCACTCAATATTATGCTTTTCCGGTGTGTGCTCCCTCAAGATATTTATTGTTGACGGGCAAGCACTCTGGACATGCCTATATACGCGATAATAATGAATGGAAAGAACGGGGTGATGTATGGAGCATGGCTTCTATGGAAGCTAATCCTTCACTGGAAGGTCAGCTTCCTGTTCCTGATTCGACTATTACTATTGCAAAAATGCTGAAAAAGGCAGGTTATAAAACCGGGATCGTTGGTAAATGGGGATTGGGCGCCCCTATGACTGCCGGGCTGCCCAATAACCAGGGCTTTGACTATTTCTACGGTTTTATTTGCCAAAGACAGGATCATACTTATTATCCCGGTCATCTGTGGGAAAATAATTACAGGGTCCCTTTGAACAATAAAATAATCGAACCGAATGTGAAGCTCCCGCCGGGTCTCGACTCTTTAGATGAAAAAAGCTATGAGAGTTACCAGCAGAGAGATTATGCCCCGGATTTTTTGATACAGGCTGCTTTAGGGTTTATACGGCAAAATAAGGATAACCCTTTTTTCCTGTTCTATACTACTCCGCTTCCTCATGTATCATTACAGGCCCCTCGGAAATGGGTAGATTATTACCATAAAAAATTTGGGGATGAAGAACCTTTTACAGGAAACCCTTATTTTCCATGCCGTTATCCCCGTGCTACCTATGCGGCAATGGTTTCTACATTGGATGAGGAAGTGGGAAAAATCGTGAAGCAGTTAAAAGAGATGAATGTATATGAAAATACGATTATCATCTTCTGCAGTGATAATGGTCCCACTTACAACGGGGGTAGCGATTCTCCATGGTTTGACAGCGGTGGCCCATTCAAAAGTGAATATGGCTGGGGAAAGGGATTTGTGCGGGAAGGTGGGATCAGGGTACCATTGATTGTGCAATGGCCGGGAAAAATAAAACCGGCTGGGAAGAGTGATTTAATGGCTGCTACATGGGATGCCATGCCTACGATTTGTGAAATGGCCGGGGTGAGACCACCTCATAATATTAACGGGCTGAGCTTTCTTCCCACTTTATTGGGGCATAACAAACAGCAGAAAAAGCATCCTTTTCTTTATTGGGAATTTCCCGGATACGGAGGTCAGCAGGCAGTGCGCATGGGGAAATGGAAAGCGGTAAGAATGGATATAAAAAAAGGCAATATGGATATTGAACTCTTTGACCTGGAGAATGACATCCGCGAACAAAATAATATAGCAGGCAAATACCCGGATATTGTAAAGCAAATAGAGCAGATCATGAAGTCAGCGCATACTACCCCGGATGTAGCTTCATTCAGAATGGAAGCTTTGGAGGACAATGCAAAATGAGCGCCCCGCTGCCGTAGCAACTGCCGATTTTCCAGCATGATCCTTTTTTACTTAGAGGGTGCTGAATAACTGAAGGAGCCTCATGGTTTTGGGGTAAAAAGCCACGAACTCCATCGGTCTGCAGAATGCGGGATGATTTATGGATACAACAGGAATATAGCCATTAACTACAAGCCTGTTATTTTCTTC
>CAZREP010000012.1:0-1997 GCA_964599035.1 uncultured Terrimonas sp.
TTATTTATGTAGATACATATGCCCGGTGGCAGATCACCAACTCGCTGCAGTTTTTTATCCGGCTGAGAGATGAAAGGTCTGCCAAGTCGAGGCTGGATGATATTCTTGACGGTGAAACCCGGAATGCGGTGGCAGCGCATGAACTGCTTGATATTGTACGTTCCTCCAACCGTAAGCCCGAAGTGGGGGAAGATTTTCTGGAGCAACTGGAAAACCTGGATTCCATTTCGGTTGGTCGGGATAAAATAGAAGCTATGATCCTCAAAAAGGTCAATGAAAGAACTGCCGATCTTGGCATCAGGGTATTAGACTTCCGGTTCAGGCGGGTGAATTATGTGGAAGAAGTGAGGAACAGGGTGTACGACAGGATGATCAGTGAAAGGAACAGGATAGCCGAACAGTTTAAATCGGAAGGTCAGGGTGAAGCGCTGAAGATACGGGGAAATAAAGAGCGAGACCTGGCCGAAATCCAGTCCTCTGCTATAAAAGATGCACAGGTGATCAGGGGAAAAGCGGATGCAAGTGCTACAGCTATTTATGCGGCTGCTTATAATAAAAATGTGCAGTCGAGAGAATTATACAGCTTTTTGAAGTCTATGGAAACGCTGGAAAGATCGCTGGACAGCCAAACGAGTGTGATACTGACTACCGGCAGCGAACTGTTTAAGTTTTTGAAAAAGCCCTGATGTGAAGACTCCGTGGGGAAGATTGTTGAATGATATTAAAACGACAACGTGAAATTATTGACCACGCTTATTTTAGGGTTAACTGTATGTTTTGGATTTGAAAGACATACAACCTCTCCATCCGAAAAAGAAATTATTACAGGAGCCGATCAAACGGAGAAGTATCTTAATTACCTCGAAGGGAAACGGGTGGCCGTTATGGCCAACCCTACCACGATTATTGGCAAAAAACACCTTGTGGATAGTCTGAATAGTCTGGGCATCCATATCGTAAAAGTGTTTGGCCCCGAGCATGGGTTCCGGGGCAATGCCAGTGCCGGCGAAAAAGTAAAGGATGAGAAAGACCTGGCAACAGGCATTCCTATTATTTCATTATATGGAACCAAAAATAAGCCCGATAAGGAAGATATGGCGGATGTGGATATCCTGATTTACGACCTGCAGGATGTAGGCGTTCGTTTTTATACCAATATCAACGCCCTGGTAAGACTGATGGAAGCCTGTGCGGAAAATAATAAAGAAATGCTTATTCTTGACAGACCCAACCCGAATGCCTATCTTATAGATGGACCGGTATTGGATATGAAGTATAAGTCGGGTATAGGGATGTTCCCCCTCCCGATGTCGCATGGGTTAACTGTTGCTGAATTTGCACAAATGGCCAATGGCGAAGGCTGGCTTGCCAATAAGGCAAAATGTAAGCTGAAAATAGTCCCGGTGGCCAATTACCGTCATGACATGTCTTACACACTTCCTGTAAAGCCTTCTCCCAACCTCAATACCCGGCAGGCGGTTTTGTTATACCCGTCTACCTGCATGTTTGAGGGCGTGTATATCAATCACGGAAGGGGTACCCTGTATCCTTTTACGGTATTGGGCAGTCCTGAGCTAAAGGGGAAATATGCCTTTTCCTTTACGCCCCGATCAATAAAGGGGATGGCAGAAACTCCCTTATTTATGAATGAGGTTTGTTATGGCCTCGATCTCCGCAACTATGATGTGGAGCTGTTGCGCAAAACGGGTAAAATCAATTTACAATGGATCATTGAGCTGTATAGAGCACATCCTCACAAAGAAAAATTCTTCGATTCCCGGCTCAGCAATCAAATGGGTAAAATTGAAAACCTGATCGGCGACAGCTTGTTCCGTCAGCAGATCATCAGTGGCGTACCGGAAGAAGAGATCCGTAAAAGCTGGGAACCTGGTTTAAGTCGGTACAAAGAGATGCGTAAGCAATATTTGCTGTATCCGTAAGATGGCAATGAGCGGGAGACTTAAGTTGCATCTGGATCTTCATTGAAGGGTATTGTG
>CAZREP010000012.1:2097-48893 GCA_964599035.1 uncultured Terrimonas sp.
GGATAGCCATGAGACCCCTGCGCTGAATGAGTTGCAGTATTGGTTATTCGCCGGGTCTCACTCTTCACACAGTTGCCCGGCCGTGAAGACTCCGTCGGGAAAGAGGTTGTCAGAAAAGTCGCGCCGGGGTCTTCCTCGAAGGGCGTTGTGGGATAGCCATGAGACCCCTGCGCTGAATGAGTTGCAGTATTGGTTATTCGCCGGGGTCTCACTCTTCACACAGTTGCCCGGCTGTGAAGACCTCGTAGGGAAAGAGGTTGTTATAATAATTAAGATATTCTATTTTCCATCCCGGAATACTTTATATTTTTACAGAGATGTAATCTTCCTTATCATTACCCAAAATAAAAATGAAGCGCTTCTTTACATTGATTCATGGCGGGGGCTCCATCAAAAGCCGATCTGAGACAGCCATGAAGCTCCGGCGCAGGGTGGATTCAATATATTTCCGGGCGTTTTTTTTCCTGATCTTTTTTCTGCTCTCCGGGTTGCTGGTAATGCAATGCACCCGCCCTGTGAAAGAAGCCGAACCGGAAAAGAATGAATTTGTTGGGGATGCCTCCTGTAAAAGTTGTCATGCCAAAGAGCATAGTGAATGGCTTACCTCAGATCATTTTAAAGCCATGGAGAGAGCTACTGACTCTACCGTATTGGGAGATTTCAATGATCAGATCTTTCATGCCGACGGAGTGACCAGCAAATTCTTTAAAAAAGAAGGTAAGTTTTTCATCAATACCGAAGGAGAGGATGGAAAAAATCATGATTACGAGATCAGGTATACTTTGGGTCACTATCCCTTACAGCAATACCTTGTTGAGTTTGACAGGGGCAGGATGCAGGTAACCCGCCAAAGCTGGGACAGCCGGAAGAAAAAATGGTTTCATCAGTATGCGGGAGAAAATATCCCGCATGGCGACTGGCTCCACTGGACGGGCAATGCGCAGAACTGGAATACCATGTGCGCAGCATGCCATACCACCAATTATAAAAAGAATTATTCTTTAGAAACCGACAGTTATAATGCAACCTTCAGCGCGCTGGCAGTGAGCTGTGAAAGCTGCCATGGTCCGGCAAAAAACCACATCAGCTACATCGGCAGCGAAGCCTATAAAAAAGGGGAAAGACAACCGGGTTCTTTCCTGGCGATGGCAAAAAACAGTGTCCAGAAAGCAGAGATACAGTCCTGCTTTCCCTGCCATGCCCGCACCGGTAATATCAGCGCCAATGTGTTAGCCACAGATGAAATCATGGATAATGCCATTCCCGAAATACCAGGTGATGAATTTTATTATGCAGATGGCCAGGTAAAGGATGAAGACTATACGTACGCTTCCTTTCTTCAAAGTAAAATGTATAAGCATGGTGTAAAATGCAGCAACTGTCATAATCCCCATTCGGGGAAACTGGTTATAGCCGGTAATGGTGTTTGCAATCAATGCCACACCGGCAAAAATTATGATAGCCCCGAACATACCTTTCATACAGTAACTTCCGAAGGCGCTCAATGTAAAAACTGCCATATGCCCTCCCGGTATTATATGGGTAATGACCTGAGGCATGATCATATTTTCAGGATTCCCCGCCCCGATCTTTCCGTAAAATACGGGACGCCCAATGCCTGCAATAACTGCCATACCGGCAAAACAGCGCAATGGGCAGGGGATGCTGTGGCTAAATGGTACGGACCGCAGCGTGATTATCATTTTGCAGAGGATCTTATTCCGGGTAGCCGGATGGATGCGAATGCCCTGTCGCACCTGGTGAGGCTGTTAAAAGATACGGCCACTCCTTCCATTATCCGGGCCACTGCCGTACAGTATGTATCCGGCATTAATGATGAAAGAAGCCTGCAGCATTTGCTGCAACAATTGGGTCATGAAGATGCCCAGGTTCGCTACAGGGCAGTGACCGGGCTCCTTAATTTTGCACCGGAGCAATGGCTGGGTTCGGTTACTCCTTTATTGCAGGATAAGGTAAGAGCAGTAAGGATTGCCACTGCCAATCTGCTCATCAGCATCAATAACCCGCAAATATTGAGCGGATTGGAAGGAGCGTATGCAAAAGCGGCCGGTGAACTGAGGGATTATATCATGTACCAGACCGATTTTGCCTCGGGGAATGTGATGGCTGCCGATTATTTTTATAAGCTGAAAGACTATACAAATGCTGAAAAATTTTACCGTAAGGCGCTTCAAAAAGATAATACCATGAATTATGCCAGGCTGAATCTTGCTACCTTATATAATGCCGTGCACGAGAATAATGAAGCGTTGAAAATATTGCAGGAAGCCCTTGCCGTGGACGATAAAAATGAGCGGATATATTTCAACCTGGCGCTCCTGTATAATGAAATGAACGATATAAAAAATGTGGAGGTGAATTTAAAAAAAGCAGTAGCCCTAGAATCACCTAACCCCAGAGTGTATTATAATTATGCCATCCTGTTCCAGCAAAGGGGGCAGCTTAATGAGGCAGAACAGCAGTATATAAAAGCGTGGAATCGCTCTCCCAATGATATGGACATCAACTATGCAATATGCGTGTTGTATCTCCAGGCAAACCAGCCGGGGAAAGCTGCGCCCTATGTGCAGGTACTGAAAAAGCATTACGCCGGCAACCCGCAGGTGGCCGCGTTATTGCAGCATTTCGGACAATAAGAAATAAAAATGAATCGCTTTTTTACATTAGGGATCGCTTTTGCAGGAATGCTGTTTGCAGCCACAGCGCAAACCAATGAGACCGGTAATCTTGCAATGCTTGCGTATAATAATCCCGGGCTTACGGTTGACCTGGGCGTTGGACTATGGGCCTGGCCGCTTCCCATGGACTTTGATGATGATGGTGATATGGATCTGCTGGTTTCCTGTCCTGACAAGCCTTACAACGGGATCTATTTTTTTGAGAACCTCACGGGAGGATCGGAACCTTTGTTTGCTCCGGCACGTCGTTTGGCAGATGCATTGAAGAATGTGCAGGTTTCGTTTATTGATGATAAGCCCCGGATAACGGTTCCGGGGAGTGAGGTGGTGCAGTTCAGGGAATCGTATGGTATTGTGCAGGATATGCTGTTTCCTCCTGATGATATTACAAAGGATCTTGGGAAGGCGCCTCGTTTCAACCAGTGGAAGATGGTGGACTATGATAATGACGGAGATGTGGATATGGTGGTGGGGGTGGACGACTGGAGTGATTATGGATGGGACAACGCGTTCAACAGCAAAGGGAAGTGGGAGAATGGACCGCTTCACGGTTATGTATACCTGATCGAAAATGTAAACGGCACGTATGTGAACCGGGGAAGAATAAAGGCAGGGGGTAAGGAAATTGATGTATATGGCGCACCCTCCCCGAATTTGGCCGATTTTGACGGCGATGGCGATCTTGACCTGATCTGTGGAGAGTTTTTAGACAAGCTCACCTGGTTCGAGAATATTGGAACAAGGGAAAAGCCTGTATATGCAAAAGGAAAAAGATTGAGGAACGAAGAAGGAGTGATCACAATGGATCTGGAGATGATCATTCCTGTTGCCGTAGATTTTGACGGTGACGGGCATGTAGACCTCGTGGTGGGTGATGAGGACGGCCGCGTGGCATTGATCAGGAACACGGGGAAGGTAAAAAAGGGGATGCCCGTATTTCAATCGCCTGTGTATTTTAAGCAGCAGGCAGCGTATGTAAAATTCGGGGCCTTGGCTACACCCTATAGCGTAGACTGGGACGATGATGGAGATGAGGATATCATTACAGGTAATTCTGCCGGCTATATCGGCTTCATTGAGAACCTGGGCAATTTCAATGGCATGCCGCGCTGGGCTGCCCCTGTTTTACTGCAAGCCGATGGGAAAAATATCCGTATACAGGCGGGTTATAACGGTTCTATCCAGGGTCCTGCGGAAGCCAAATGGGGATACACTACTCTGTCGGTGACCGACTGGGATGGCGACGGGCTGAAAGACATTATTGTGAATTCCATTTGGGGGAAAGTGCAATGGTTCAAAAATACAGGTGAAAAAGGCCGTCCACAACTGGGTACGATCCGGGATGTGAAGGTGGACTGGCGGGGATTGCCTGCTCCGAAGCCCCAATGGACCTGGTGGAAGCCGGGGAAGGATCAACTGGCTACGCAATGGCGAACTACGCCTTTTGCTTACGACTGGAATGGTGATGGATTGATGGACCTGATAATGTTGGACCATGAAGGATACCTGGTGTATTTTGAACGGTTTGCAGATGCAAAGGATGACCTGTTATTAAAGCCCGGACAAAGGATATTCTATGGCGTTTCCTCATTGGGTTATGATGCGAACCATCGTGTTTTGGCTAATGAGCCGGGATTGCTGAGATTAAATGCAAAGGAGAATGGGGCCAGCGGGAGAAGAAAGTTTACGATCACCGACTGGAATAAGGATGGCAGGCCCGACCTTATTGTAAATAGCCTGAATGCCTCGGTATTGATCAACCAGGGGGAAAAGGATGGAAAGGTATATTTTGAAGAAACAGGCCGGGTAAGCGACAAAGTGCTGGCTGGTCATACTACCAGTCCTACTATGGTACATTGGGGAGCGAACTCCGGTCAGGGTTTGCTGATAGGCGCTGAGGATGGGCATTTTTATTTCCTGGAGAAGTAATTAGTAACCCCTTATTATTTAATTATGCCGGGCGGAATTCTTATTTGAAAGGGGTAGCAGGCCAGAGTTATTTCCAAAAACAAAAGAGCAATCGGTGGGCTATCGTCAAATTGATTGCCTTTATAGTTTTATAAATTTAGCAGT
The DNA here is from genome assembly GCA_964599035.1 of uncultured Terrimonas sp. Lineage (GTDB taxonomy): Bacteria > Bacteroidota > Bacteroidia > Chitinophagales > Chitinophagaceae > Agriterribacter. Next base: position 6,870 of record CAZREP010000012.1, read on the forward strand.
ATAGATTTTTGTGCCAAAAAACTGTACATAGTAGGTTGCTGCTGCCAATCCTGAACAGTTGATCGTTATAGAGGGTTGATCTACATTTCTGATGATTTTCAATATTTGACCCAAAGTGCTTACAATCCTCATATCCCCTTTTTCGCAGGGAATGTAAACTGTAAGATGGCTGATGACCGGGTTAGGGGCAACAGTAAACGGATGATTACATTCCTCATCAATGGTTAGGGCCAATACATCGGAAGCGTATTCACGGCAATCAGTTCCTCTAGCAATAATCCTAAAAAAATATTGACCACTTGAAAGTGCTCCCGTTGTAGCAGTATAGGTTGTTAATCCGATTGCAAGTCCTTTCCCATTGATGAAAGCGGTTGTTTTGAATGCAACAGAATCGCGACACTCATTTGCAGCATAAGATATTGTGTTCCGTTTTCAAAAGCAGTGTTCCATTAATGCTACATTGTTTATGTTTTAACGGAAAGTAAAGGAATTATTACACAGTTGCCGGGCTGTGAAGATCCTCGCGGCACTGCAATTCCATTTTATTACTGCGGCAATATATCCATTCTGTATGTCCGGTGGCATGAAATGCAGTTGTTGAGCTGCATGGTGAACTGTTTCCTGGTCACTTCCCGGTTGAAATTTGTGCGTGCAGAGTCGGCCATAATATCGAACAGCTTATGCGTGGGCCCGCCCATTTTCATAAATCCTTCAGGGATCAGCGGGATCATGTCTTTCGGAGCGTGTACGGATGTGCCGCTCTGCTCTGCCGCCCGGATAATTAATTCGGGGTCGTTTTTATTGATCCCTTCATTCACCAACTGCAGGCTTTCTACGAACAGCCGCATTTCATTCATTACAAACGCTTTGTGTTCGGGCTTTACCTTCACGCTTATCCTGTCGTCAGTGTCCAGCCGGTAGGCCTCTGCAGGCGTCGTTTTTTTACCTGTTAACAGCACAAGGTTTACGATCACTGAGATGATCAGCAGGACCAGGATTATGATCAATTTCTTGTTCATTATATGCTTATTTCATTAGGTTTTTTTAGAGTGTAAAAGTAAAGCCTGCAACAAAATTCCGCCCCATGCCCGGTATCAGGTTCGTTGCGCTTTCTGCGGTAGCTCCCGGCATGGGCGGCACAGCGGCTTTATCGCGTACCAGGTAACTCGCTGCATATTTTTTATTGGCGAGGTTTCTTCCGTCAACAAAGATACCCCATCTGTTTTTATGATAGCCGATGCGGGCATTCAGCAGCGCATAAGCCGGTTGAAAGAGGTCGTTGTTATGATCCATTGGTGTTTTCCCCGGCAGGGATTCGATATTGAAGTTCACAAAAAGTCCTTCCGGATGATCATATTTCAGTTCGGCTATAAGATAATGCTTGGGTATACCTGCTACTTTATTATCCTTCAGTGATCCTTGCGTGAAGTAAAAATCGCTGTATGTGTACACGCCCTTCAGGCTGATCTTATCTTTCCTGCTGAAAACACTGTTCAATGCGGTAAATGTTGCTGCCGCTTCTATACCTCTGTGAATGGTGGGTGAAGAGGAATTGATCGTTTGACCGGATATGCCGCTTATCTCTGTAAGGGTCAGTATTTCACGCCTGAGCCATGAATTGTACAAAGAAACATTCCACTGTAGCAAACCTTTTATCTCGCCCCGGCTGCCCAATTCCACGGTGGAGGCAGTTTGGGCTTTCAAATCTGCAACTGCTATTGCCGCAGCGCTTGAGTTGGGTGTTCCGCCCGACAGGTTGAGCAATTCAATAAATGTGGGTGGTTCGTAACTCCTGCTGAAATTTGCATAGACCTGTACATTCCCCGAAGGGGAGTAGATGAGCCCGGCTTTGGGATTGAAGCCAAAGAAATGGTATGATCCGTTCACGGCAGATGAAGGCGCCATGGCAGTAGTATTATTCATGAAATTGAATACGGGTCTTACCGATGGATCGTCTTTTTTTTCTATTATTTTTCTTGCATCCCAGCTTGTTTGTATGGTCACTACCGCTTCTACTTTGGAGCTGATCGAATAAACATCGTTAATGTATACAACCTGGTTGGATGCCTTTAACCTGTTTTTTGCAAATAATTCCGTGGCCTTCCCTCCCTGGTTGATGTAATAGGTTTCATTAATAACGCCATCTGCAACTTTTGCTCCGGCTGTAAATTTGTTGGTTACTGTATGATGCCGGTAGGTTATACCCGCACCAATATCATTGCTCGGGTTATTCCGCACCCCGTTGGTGATCGGGAAGGTAAATACATCGTCTGCATATTGGTAATAAACGGTTGCCTCCAGCATGGAGCTGGCATTGATCTTCCAGGCATTTTTATTGCCTGTCCTGAATATTTTGCTCTTTCGGTTGGGCTTATCGCGAACAACATTCGGCCCTATATTTTTGGGGCTTGGCGTGCCGTTTATCTGCCTGGGATCTTCAAGAAGCTGGGCTATTGTCAGCGGGCCGGGGATATCGAAGCTCAGATCCGTATAGTTCAGGTAGAGTCTTGATTCAAGTTTATCCGTAAACCGCCTGCCCATATTGGCTGTAATATTGTATCGCTCAGATGAGTTGTAGATTCTGAAGCCGTCGCTCCGGTTATAGGAACCTGAAACGAAAGCATCATTTTTACCTTTATTGAACCCAGATGAAATGCTGCCGTTAAAGTAACCGAAGCTTCCGCCTTCCAGTTTTACGTTCAGCGGGGAAGCGTAATAGCCGTTTTTAGTTACAAAGTTTAAGGCACCGCCGAGAGTAGAGCTGCCGTACTCCAGGCCGTTGGAGCCTTTAAATATCTCTATCAGGTGGGCCGCCTGTGCTTCTGTTACGCCAATGATATATGACCCGTCGGCCAAATTAACCGGGATGCCATCCTGCAAAAGCGCTACTCCCCGTGATTGGGGATTACTCTGAATGCCGGAACCCCGGATATTCAGTCTTGCCTGATCGTTGCCGCCAAAAAAATCCTGGATGATGACTCCCGGTTCATCGCCAACCGCATCTTTGAGCGTTTGCGACCGTTTTGTTTTCAGTTTGTTGAGATTAGTTAGTATGGCGCCTCCGGGGATTTCGTTCATCCTCCTTTGAAGCGCCAGTTTGGTGTTGGTAACCAGGCTGGGATTATCATAAATAATGACTTCTTCCAGCTCTTTGTTGAACATGCTTTCCAATGTAGCGTTGACGTAAGTTACCCGGTTTTCATTTCCCGAGAAGGGAACTTCCACTTCCTGGCTGCGAAATCCGGTTTTGTCGATCACAACGGTATTGTCGGGCTGTGGTACCACAAGCGTAAAGCTGCCCGTTGCATTGGTGGTGGCACGTATATTTTCGTTCCCTTTCAGGGTTATATACACATTTTCAAGCGGGTTGTTTCTGGTATCCGTAACTTTCCCTTTTATCTGGTAAATCAGGTTTTGCGCGTATGCCTGTGTGCCTGTCATCAAGCAGATTATCAAGTATATGTATTTCCTCATTTTTTACGTATTGATTGGTTTTATTTGTGAGACTCAAATTTCAAAAACAGAGCGTATTGAAATTTGTAAGCCGGATCCCGCCATCGGCAGGGGCGAAGACGGAATGTTAAAAATACCCTATAGCGCTGCTACGGAGCAGGTTTGAAAAGCCTGCTTTTAGATACATACCCGTGATGTTCAACCAAGGGCTTACTGTGGTAACCGCTGTCATTACCCGTCCCGTCAAAACGAGCCTGAGTTCATACCGGTTCCAAGTGGTATCTACATACCATTTATATTGTAGTATTATACGCCGGTTTGTTCAATGTAAGCGCAACCGCTAACGGTAATGATTCAACGAAGTGCAAGTCGTATGAATGAATAAGCAAATAAAGGATATTTTAGAAGGATTGGTTTTCTATTTTGGAAAAATAGACTTTCTAATTCAGGAAAATGCTGAAGCAGTACAGATCAATGATCTTTTGATTCATGAGGTATAGCATGGTACTCAGAAGTATCTTGCAATACCTGTGAGATCCTTGCACCGGAAGGAAAGCGCACTTGCAGGCGCTGATCATCAGTCACCGCTATTTTCCTCCAGGTCTGTATGCTGATCTCCTCCCAGGCTGTAATAATTATTTTCTTCATCCTCTTCACCGATCACCTCGTTTTTATCATCCAGTTCTGAGCCGGGAACATCAAGGTCTATATCGCTATCCCCGCTGTCGTTTTTGTCATCCAGGGGTACTTTATTCCCACTCTCATAGATATCTTCCTTTTTCGGATAATGCGGGTAGCCCGGGAGACCTCTACGGTCTTCCGCGTTGGTTTCTTCGTTCTTTATTTGTTTGCCCATACGCTTATTTTTAAGGTTACAGCATGGATACTGTAGCAAATTTCATGAATTTTTTGATGTGGTGCTCTATATTTTCGGGAGTTTTGCTGAATGCGTGTATGATTTGAAGAAGTTGCAAAATCTCATGTTATAAAACTGATAGATGGAATAAAAACGATATGTAAAAACTGATGTAAATTTATAGCATGGACCGTAATAACATAAACGGGGCATGCTGCGCATTTGAACATCCTGGCAACTAAAAAAATGTTATTCCTGCCGGCAATGAGTTGTATAAAGGATTGACTGCAGGAATAAGCTTAGCCCGGAAAGCTGAGCGGAGCTTCTCATCGGGGGATATTGTGGGATAGTACAGAGATACGGATGCCGGACGACTGCCGGGGTCTCACCTTCGTACAAATACACGGGAAGTGAAGACCCCGCCGGAAAAGGAAGTCTCCCGGATATTTTTCGATAGATATTTTTAGACAGTCTTTTTTTTAATTATAGTGTACGCTTGCCTTTATGGTTGATCGTGGCTTTTTCATCACCATCGGTATCTACAAAATTACCGGATATCGTATGCCCATTGATAGTGGCAATAACAACATCCACACCCTGGCCGAGACGATTAGGGTCAACCACATTGTTGCCCGACATATGTCCTTTACCAGAGGTAAATTCTTCGGGAAATCCGTCTTCTGCTGCAATAGCCTTCCATGTTCCTCCTCCGCTCTTTCTTGCCACCAGGAAGTTATACGTTCCTTCTTCTGTCCAGTCGCCGGTAATAGTGTAGGTACCTTCATAACATTCCAGTAAAGTATCGGAAGTTTCTTTTGCCACGATGAAAACAGCATCAGGATGCCCGGGTATGGTAGCTGAAACGATCGTTGGGTTTGTTCCGCCTTTTTCTACATGAAAGCGTATAATTACAAGATAGCCGTTCAATGTTCCGGTGAAGGAGGCTTCAAAATCGGTATTTACATCCAGGTCAACCGCTTCGCAGGTCAGGTCAACCACATTTCCATCAATCACCATAGTGCCAGTGATGGTATTGGTCGTATTTTGAATATTGAAGATCAGGGTTCCTGAGGAGCCGATCAGCACTCCTTTATAAATCCCTTTGTTGATCGTGTTATTCGCAGCAACTGCTATAGGCGCTGATGTACAGGATGTACATGTATAATCGTCATCGTTGTCTTTACTGTCCTTGCTGCAGGAGAAGGAGATAATAACAGCCAGTAAGACCGGGATTATCTTTAGCGGGAGTAGTTTCAATTTTTGCATGATTTGTTGTTTTAGTTATTATGGGTTTTACATCGTAAAATCGATCTATATTTTAAAGTTATATCTTATGGCACATAAAAGGGTTCGTGCGCCAACAAAGGGAATGATTGCTACAGTTCTGTCCATCCGATACCATCTACAAATTCGTACAGCTTCCAGTTTTTGGCTTTGGCGGCGGCGATATCGGTTGCGGCAGGCCGGCTGTTGTTGTCTGTTGCCTGTCGCACATACAGGGCAGCGGCATCCGCCGCTGTACGCGCAGGCAGACTGCTGGTTAGCTGTGTCATATTCGCAGCCGGAATACGATTGTTGTATACCTGGATATTTTTGATATCCGGGTTGGCGGACAGGTTGAGTGCCGTGAGCTGATTGGAGAAGCAATTCAGTTTTTCCAGAGCAATGTTCTTTGAGACATCGAGTTCCGTTAACTTATTGTTTAAACAATTCAATTCTTTTAGCGAAGTGTTTTTGGATACGTCCAGCTTCGCCAACTCACTGTCTTGGCATAGCAATACGGTAACCTTGCCGTACAGGATAATGGTTTTGGAGGTACCCAGGGCAAAAGCGTTCCGGTCGGCGTATCCCTGTCCAAATTTGGTAACAGCTTCGCCATCATCTTTAGTCCCGTTGCTGTTCAGATCCACCCATATCTCCGATCGGTCGGCTTCGGCGGCCTCTATATACAATGTCCAATCGCTTTTGGCAGCTGCCGTCTTGGTAATGGTTATCCTTGGTCCACCCGGGCCTTCCTTATGGTCTTGATTTTCTTTTTTACAGGCATTGAGGAGGAATATGCCCAACAGGGCTGTCATACTGATGTTCAGATACTGTTTCATTTTTTTGATTTGTATGTATAGAATCGTATAAACCCTGAAAAGGTCAACAAAAGAAGAGGTGTTTTTTGATACCTGCGGAAGCTTAGGTTGCCGCAGGGTATTCATTTGAAGCTGTGCGGGATAGCTTGTAAGGTAGCCCCGGGGTTTTCACCCGGCTTTAGCGACATAATTTCAACCGGGCAATTATGCCGGAATGAGCAATTGATGATGCGGTCTAATTACACAGATAATAGTAATTTTAGGATATTGCCACAGTCATATTTTGGCAATGCAAAAGTTAGCAAATATTTGGCAGCAATATTTTGAGTAAAAACAACTGGAAAAGAGAATGAATAAAGCTAAATACTTTCAAGGAATTCAAAGATTTCTACCAGACTTCAAAATGATACAGAATAACAGCAGGAAATGGATTCAGCATATTATTATCATCATTTTCACTTTGACAGGTTGTAAAACACAAAGCGTTTCAACTATCGTTGGCGGAGACTATGATAAAAATAAAGACAGAACAGCATATTTTGTTTTGCCGTTCGGGTCAACATTCATTCCGGGCAAGTGGACAAAAACCACATATAATGAAGTTAGCAAACAGCAATTTTTCAGGAATGAAGAAAATGTATCCATTGCTATTGCTTTCGTGCCGGCAAATGGTTATGAATTCAATGCCGGCGGATCCCAAAAGGGGTTTGAATTTACAAAGGCATTTTACGAATGGGATGCTGATTATTTTGTAAAAACACGCAAGCTCAATCAGGAAGAAATAGAATCTGACGAAAATAAGAACTATATTATTTGGAGAGCATTTGGAGAACAAAACGGTACAAATTTTGACACCTACTTTCTGTTCGGCGAAAAGAAAGGCTGCGCAAATAATTTTTCTATAACCATAACAGACAAATGGACTAAGGAGGAAAAAATAAAGTTTTTAAAAGAAATGTATTTGCAAAACTAGAGTCCCTGCCTGTAATCTTTTTACACAATTTAAGCTAATACTTTGCAGAATGAAAAAACTATTTATATTCCTGTTATTAGCTGTACATTTTCTCAATTCATTTGCACAGGTAGCTCAATTATTTATTATGGAACAGCTGATGTGCTACTTCGACTTTTTCACCAGCAATTCGCCAACTTCTACTCCCAGCACTTCTGCAATTTTAAACAATGTTTCCACTGTCGGTTGATTTCTGTTGGTGCACCATTTGGAAACAGCCGTGGTACTTACGCCCAACTTTTCTGCCAGCCATATATTGGTCTTCTCTTTCTCCAGTAAGACAATTTTAATCCTGTTATATTTTTTAAGGGATGCTGCCATTAAGGCAATATATGAAAAAAAAGAAAATTTGGAAGTTTTATTCAATATAAATAACTTTAAATTAATTTTAATGACTATAAATTATTTTAATACCAGCTGCTATGATAGAGAATAAGGAAAAGCGTATTGACAGCTCTTAGGGGAGGTTGCCGCCAGGCGCATATTGATTTTTTCCGCTGCTGCCTTCAGAACCGGTACAATAAGATGGGATCGATATGGTGAAGGCGTTCTAAAAGATGCGGCAGATCCACTATTTCTTAAAAAACTCCGGATGAAACCCTTTTCCATATACCACCAGTGCAGGGATGCTTTTGCTTTTCTTCAGCCGCCTTTAATTGATTGCGTAGTAAAAGCGGCAAAGCCTGAAATGATCTTCCTGTTAGGGGCATCCCTGCACAGCAGGAGAAGCGAAAGTGTATTTAATGTATCTGTTCCCTCCTCGCAACACATAGCAGACTGTTTTCTTTTGGTGTTAATGCGCGACCTTTGCGATAAAGAACCATATGAATGGCAGGATAAGATAGAAAATCACTGCAAAAAAATAGTGCCGGTAACCGTTATTGTTTTGCAATACACCACTTTTGAAGAATGGCTGAAAGCAGGCCATCAATTCGCATATACGGTATGGCAATCGGCAGCGCTCATTTATGAGTCAGGTAGCGTATGCTGCACTGTTCCAGACCATACCGGCGTCGAAACAACTGGCAGAGAAGGGGAATGCTTTTACCGGGAAGGGCTTGCAAAAGCGAGAGAATTTCTAGCCGGCTCCGAGCTTTTCCGCGTCAGGAAGCAGTATTCCCTGGCCGCTTTCATGCTGCACCAGTCTGCCGAGCAGGCACTGCGCACCCTGTTGCAAACGGCCACGGGGTATCATATCAATACACACAGTATAGACAGGCTGATCCGCTGTGCAAGCCTTGTTGCTTATCGTTTGCCCGATATATTTTCGCAAAAAACAGAACAGGAGAAGCGTCTTTTTAACCTTTTGCAAAGAGCCTACACCGATACCCGCTATACGACAATGTACAGCATCAGCAGGGAAGACTTGGCCGCTCTTACAGAAAAGGTCAGGCATATTCATGAAATATTATCCGATGTGGGGGAAGGTATATTCAGCGCTGCAGCGTCATCACTTGTACAGTAACAGGAGAAGCACCTTGGATGAGTGATAGTATACGCATAAAGATGATGATGTTTATTGCTGCGATAGTCTGGGTTCAATTTTAATTAGCAAAACGGGCGACTCCGGTTAAGCTTAACAACAGAACCCTGATATGCTTCCTGCTAACTTAACTGACATTTCCTGCCTGGCAGGGTACATATAATTATATTCCCGGCTTCAGTTCTCCTTCCTGGTATAGCTTCCTCAACGCTTTTTTATTCAGCTTGCCCACACTGGTTTTGGGGATCTCCTGCATTACCACATACTGGTCCGGTACCTGGAATGAAGCGAATGATCTCTTCAGGAAAGTTTTCAGATCATCCGGGGATACGGTTGCCCCGTCTTCAATAACGATACAGGCAAGCGGCCGTTCCGCCCATTTCGCGTCCGGTACGGCTATCACACAGGCTTCCTTTACAGAAGGATGTGCTACCAGCGCGGTTTCCAGCGCTATGCTGGATATCCATTCCCCCCCGCTTTTGATCAGGTCTTTTTTCCGGTCGGTGATCAGCATATACCCGTCAGGGTCTATCGTTCCAACATCGCCGGTTTTGAACCACCCGTCAACAAAAGCCTGGTCAGAATGTGCTTCACTGTTGTAATACCTACCTGCCACCCATGTTCCTCGTATTTCAAATTCGCCTGTCATTTCGCCATCGCGTGCTGCGGGTGTGCCGTCCTCTTTTATCAACCGCAACTCCACCGCCGGCATTTCAATACCCTGCTTGCTCCTGATCTTTCTTTGCGCATCGGGAGATAAGCGCTCATGATGCGGCTGTAAGCGCGATATTGTACCGAGCGGTGAGGTTTCTGTCATACCCCATGCATGCACGCCCCGGATACCAAACAGTTCATCAAAGCCCTGCAGCAAACTTTCGGGCACTGCCGATCCGCCCACAAAGAATTCGCGCAGCGTTAATTTTTCAGCAGGCGGGTTCTTTTTCAGATAGTCAAGCACCTGCAGCCAGATGGATGGTACGCCGTTGGCAATGGTTACTTTCTCCTGTTGGATCAGTTGTACAATAGCCTGCGACTGCAAATGACTGGATGGCATGATCATATTAGCCCCGGCAAGTATGCACACATACGGGAATCCCCATGCCATTACATGAAACTGCGGTACGATCAGCAATGCGGTGTCGTGCATGGATATATTGAATGCGTTGGGCGACATGATGGACATGGCATGCAGGTAAGTAGAACGGTGGGAATACAGCACACCTTTCGGCTCACCGGTGGTACCGGTAGTATAACACATCCCACAGGCATCGTCTTCGGCTGCCGGTATCCAGTCCTGTGTGGCGGGTGTATCGAGTTCCAGGTCTTCATAATGCATAAAGCGGAAGCCGGCCATAAAATCTTTATCCGCGTTGATGATTACAAAATCCGGTACATGATCCAGCATAGGAACGACTTTTTCAAACACAGGAACCAGGCTGGCATCTATAAAGATTACTTTGTCCTGTGCATCATTGATGATCCATGCTATCTGAGAAACGCTAAGTCGGATATTTAAAGGATGGCATACAGCGCCTGCTCCGGGAATGGCATAATACAATTCCAGGTGTTGGTACTGGTTCCAGGCGAATGTAGCGATCCTGTCGCCGGGCGCGATATTCCAGCGCAGCCGGAGCACTTCTGCCAGTCTCCGGCTCCTGTGGTACAGGTCGGCAAAAGAGTACCGGTACAGGCTGCCGTTGGGAAGCAGGGTCACCACCTGTTTGGAAGGAAATACCCTGTTCCCGTATTCAAGAATGGAGGGAACGGTAAGCGGGAAATGCATCATCAGACCTTTCATAAAAATGGTAAGTTTTTTTTGGATGAAATGGTTAATACTATTATACACTAAAGTAGGGATTACCCCGCTAAATACTGTTCAATTTACATCACTGATAAAATGTGAACAGAATTAGAAAAGCGGTATCCTAAATTACAAAAGATATCATTGCTGAAAGATAACCAGTTCCAGGAGAATATTTCTGTGGCAGGCAGGCTTGTGTTGCCTTACAGACTTTACCATATATTCCTACAGTCCCAATATCCATCCAAAAAAAGAATATGAGTTGCGCAAGGAAAAAAACATTCGTTTTTACGGAAAAGCACAAAATAGGAGATAAGGCTGCCGGAGTATTGATGGCACTATAGCTGCCCCTTTTATCCACAATCATCTGTTGAAAAGTTTTCCTGCAGAACTGATAGAACATGACGAAAGTCATGTTTTGCTTTTTATCATCTCCATACATTCACAATCAAGCTCTTTAGCTTTCTGTTACCAGGTTCATCCTCACGGATGATTAAAGAAGGAATTGTGTGAGAATCACAAGCTGTCGCGCAACTGTAACCCTTTGATATTTTTATTATCACCTACTGTTCGGTATTCCAAACGGGGAGATAATGAAAAACAGGGAAGCCAGATACTCGCCTGATAATATTTTGCATCAGCTTCGCGAAAAAGTTGTGTAAAGAAATAGAACCTGCCTTTTGCTTCTTTTTCTTTTTCATTTTTTCCGGAGTGGTTTATTTAATCAGAACTTAATGTAAGTATGGAAAATTATGTAATCAAAAGAAACGGAGCGTATGAACCTCTTAAGCCGTTTAAAATAAAGGACGCTATAAAACGAGGTTTTAAAAGCGTGGGCAACAGTTACGATGAGAGCATTTACCTGCTCGTGCTTCAGGCATTAGAGCAGAAGACGACCTGGGCTGTTGAAGAGATACAGGATGTTATTGAAAAATATCTTTACAATAAGGGTTATTTTGAAGTGATGCGTTCTTTTATGCTTTACAGGCATACCCGGAAACTTCAGCGTGAACATGTGTCGGGGCTTAATGAAGACACTACGTATGTAAACTCCACACAAACCATTGGAGAATATATCAGCAAAGCCGATTGGAGGATCAATGCGAATGCCAATACATCCTATTCTAATGCGGGATTAGTAAATAACGTTGCGGGAAAAATCATAGCGAACTACTGGTTGGATAAAGTATATAACAAAGAAGAAGGCTATGCCCACCGCAATGCGGATATCCATATTCATGATTTGGATTGCCTGACCGGGTATTGTGCGGGATGGAGCTTACGGGTTTTGCTGAATGACGGATTTAACGGTGTGAGAGGGAGGATAGAAAGCCGGCCTCCTTCACATTTCAGGGAAGCGCTGGGACAAATGGCAAATTTTTTAGGCATTTTACAAAGCGAGTGGGCGGGAGCACAGGCGTTCAGCTCGTTCGATACTTATCTGGCTCCTTACATCTTTAAAGACAAACTTTCATATGACGAGGTACTGAAAGCTGTTCGCAGTTTCGTATATAATCTTAATGTGCCTGCCAGGTGGGGACAGTCTCCTTTCACCAATATTACTATTGACTGGGTAGTGCCTGAAGATTTAAAATCCCAAATTCCCACTAGGAACAATGAGCATCTTTTTAAAAATGTACGCGATGAGATTCTTGAGGAAACAGCACAAGAAAGAGGAGCCGGTGCGCTCGAAGATCTGGCCTATATTCATTTTCAGCATGAGATGAATATGATCAATAAAGCCTATTACACCGTAATGACTGAGGGCGACTGCAATGAACAACCGTTCACATTCCCCATTCCTACGGTTAACATTACCGAAGATTTTGACTGGCATGGAGAAAATACCGACCTGCTTTTTGAGAATACTGCTAAGATAGGATCTTCTTATTTCCAGAACTTTATCGGCAGCCAGTATATTACCGATGCAGACGGAAACCGCGTTGAAAATCCCAACGCCTATAAGCCCAACGCGGTAAGAAGCATGTGCTGCCGTTTGCAACTTGATTTGCGCGAATTGCTGAAAAGAGGCAACGGCTTGTTTGGCAGCGCTGAAATGACAGGAAGTATTGGCGTGGTTACTATTAATATGGCTCGTCTTGGTTACCTGTTCAATGAAGATAAAGAAGGACTCTATAAACGTTTGGATGAGTTGCTGCAAATTGCAAAATCAACGCTGGAGAAAAAACGGAAATTCATCCAGGAAATGTACGACAGGGGTTTATATCCTTATACTAAACGTTACCTGCCGCATTTCAGGAACCATTTTTCTACCATAGGCGTGAACGGCATGAATGAAATGCTGCTCAACTTTACAGATGGCAAAGAAAATATGACCACCGGCAGAGGCGCTTCCTTCACAATTGAATTACTGGAGTATATCAGGAAAAGAATACGGGAGTTTCAGGAAGAGACAGGCAACCTCTATAATCTGGAAGCGACACCGGCAGAAGGGACGACCTACCGGTTTGCCAAGGAAGACAAAAAACGCTACCCTGGTATTATGCAGGCGGGCCAGGGAGAAAATGTATATTATACCAACAGCTCTCAAATTCCGGTTAACCATACGGACGACCCTTTTGAGGCACTGCTGCTTCAGGATGAATTACAATGTATGTACACGGGTGGAACCGTGTTGCACCTCTATATGCGCGAAAAAATAAGCTCCCCGCAGGCTTGCCGCAGTCTGGTGAAAAAGGTGCTGACCCATTTCAAGCTGCCGTACATTACCGTTACGCCCGTCTTCAGCGTTTGCCCCGAACATGGATATATTTCAGGAGAACATGAATACTGCCCAAAATGCGACGATATTTTAATCGAAAAATTAAACCATAAAAACAATGAGTATGCCAACTAAAATCAAAACAGCAGATGTGTTGGAGCAACACAGCGAACTAAGAACAAAATGTCTTGTTTACACCCGCGTAATGGGATACCACAGACCGGTAGAAAGTTTTAATATCGGTAAAAAAGGCGAACATAAGCAAAGATTACATTTTAACGAATGTGGACAGACAAACGGATAATTTACGATATCACTCCGTTTTCACTGCTCGACTTTCCCGACATTACATCCTGCATACTTTGGTTTGCAGGATGTAATATGCGCTGTAGCTATTGCTACAATCCCGATATTGTTTTTGGCAAAGGAAAAACCAGAATCGGGGATGCTCTTACGTTTATCAAATCGAGAAAGGGCCTGTTGGACGGTGTGGTATTGAGCGGAGGGGAATGTACATTGTACAAAGAAATTATCCCTCTTGCCAATGAAATAAGAAAAAACGGCATGTTGGTGAAAATTGACACCAACGGATCGCATCCCGGGCGTATCGGGGAACTGGTGAAGCAAAATCTTATAGATTATGTTTCGCTCGACTTCAAAGCGTTATCTCATCAATTTAAAGCCATTACCCGCTCCGGCTTTTATAATGAATTTGAGGAAACATTCGCCCTGCTCCAAAAATCAGGTATCCCCTTTGAGGTAAGGACAACGATCCACTCCGCTTTATTTTCAGAACAGGAGCTAATCGCTATGGCTGATCACCTCGCTTCACTTGGCTACCGGGGGAAATATTACCTCCAGAATTTTGTGAACGATACCAGAACCATAGGCGATATTAAACAAAGACACAAGAGGATAGAAACGTCTCAGCCCTCAAAATATCCAATTGAAGTAGTGATAAGAAATTAAAGCAGGGAGATGCCTGAGCTTATCTGCTTCAATTGAACGGCAAAGCTAGAAACTCTTACGCTGCCATCCGGCAAAGTCATTTACCCTTCGCAACTTTTGCAGCTCACCAGGCTTGTCACCATTTCTTTCGAAACACTTTGACTACGTTGATAATACAAGGTTTTAATACCCAGCTTCCAGGCTTCAATCAATAATTTATTGACGTCTTTTACCGGTAGTTCGGCAGGTATATTCAGATTCAGGCTCTGTGATTGATCTACATATTTCTGGCGAATGGAAGCCTGCTGAACGATTTCCAACTGGCTGATCTCCTTAAAGGTTTTGAAGACCTCTTTTTCCTCCGGGGTCAGCTGTTTTAAATGTTGCACGCTTCCGTGGTTCAGCATGATGCTCCGCCAGGTATCTTCATTATCCATTCCTTTTTGGATCAGCAATTCCTTCAGATATTTGTTCTTACGCATGAAGTTGCCTTTGGACAGCCCTGCCTTAAAATAGTTACTGCTGAATGGCTCAATGCCCGGTGAAGTTTGCCCCAATATAGCTGAAGAGGAAGTAGTGGGAGCGATGGCTAACAGGGTAGTGTTCCGCCTGCCATATCCTCTCAATAGCTCAGGTTCACCATATATCCACGCTAAGTCTTTACTGGCTTTAATGGCTTTTTCCTGGATGTCGCTGAATATGGAAGTGGTGAGTTGCTTGGCCTGCATTCCTTCAAAAGGAATCATGTTTTTTTGAAGATAGGAATGCCAGCCCAGTACGCCTAATCCCAATGCCCGGTGTCTTTTGGCAAAGCTGTTGGCAGATTTCAGGTAATGATTGCCTTCCGATTTGGCTATAAATTCCTGCAACACGGCATCCAGGAAGAATATGGCCAATTTAACGGCATTGGTATCTTTCCACTCGTCGTATAACTCCAGGTTCATAGATGACAGGCAGCAAATAAAGGACTCCTCGTCAGTAGATGGCAACATGATCTCCGAGCACAGGTTGCTGGCATTGATCGTAAGGTTCATGTCTTTATACACCTGTGGCTTATTCCTGTTCACATTGTCAGTAAAGAAAATATAAGGTAGGCCTTTCTGCTGCCGGCTTTCCAGCACCTTGGCCCATATTTCCCGCTTATTGCTATCGCCGTCAATCATGTCCTGCATCCAGTAGTCGGGCACACATACCCCATAAAAGAGGTTTTGGATGGGGTGCCCTATATCTTTGATCGAAAGGAATTCTTCAATATCCGGATGGTCAATATCCAGATAAGCTGCAAATGCGCCCCGGCGTACACCACCTTGCGAAATGGTGTCCATAACAGTATCAAATAAGCGCATAAAACTTACTGCTCCGCTACTTTTACCATTATCTGTTACGGCACTTCCCCTTTCCCTCAATGCGCCGAAATAAGCCGAAGTGCCACCGCCCAATTTTGTTTGCATGATCACTTCACCCAGCTTATGGGTAATCCCTTCTATGTGATCCGGCACGTGAACATTAAAGCACGAAATCGGCAGTCCTCTTTCCGTTCCCATATTGGCCCATACCGGGGAACTCAGGCTCATCCAACCGCGCTCTACCATCTCTTTGAAGGCTTCCTTCAGTTCGGGTTTGTACAATCGTTGGGCTGCGGCAGCACATATCCGCTCTATCGCTCCTTCTACGGTCTCGCCTTTTAGCAGGTATCCCCTGTTGAGCATCTGTTCGCTCTCTTCATTTTTCCACCATAATTTTTCCCGCTCGCATTTAGTGTCAAAGAGTTGTTCGGCGGTTGCCGGAGCAGCAGCGAATAACGTTGTCATTCAAGTTTATTTATAGATAAAGGATAAGAAATTAAAACAAGTCCTGTGCCGAAATGCTCTTATCGAATTTAGTATACTCAACAGGGCGCTTTGCAAAAAAATCATCCAGGCTGTTGGCAAATACCTCCTCTTCAAACCACAGCATAGCGGCATTATCTTTCTGACTGACATTAAAAATAGGTTCAACCCCGATCTGCTTCAGGCTTTCATCTGCCCTGAACTTCATGAAATTGGTAAGATCGTGCTTGTTGATAATATTAATTTCACCGGCACCGAATATCCAATCCAGTATCCTGCCTTCCGTAACGATGGATTGCTTTACTACAGAACGTACATGCTCAATCGTTTCCTGTGTAAATATATCGGGGTATTCTTCTTTCAGCTTGTTTATTAAAAATATACCTGCGTTGGCATGTATCTGCTCATCCACCGATGTCCAGGCAATAATATTACTCACGTTTTTCATCAGTCCTTTAAACCGGGTAAAAGCAAGTATGATGGCGAACTGGCTGAATAGGCTGACGTTTTCTATTAACAGGCTGAATAAAATGAGCGAAACGGCATATTCTTTTTTATCATCAGATCTTGCATTCTGCAATGCGGAAGACAAATACCCGATGCGCTCTTTTATAACAGGTACTTCCACCAGGCTTTCAAACAGGTTGTTATAACCCAACACTTCCAGCAGGCGTGAATAAGCTTCCGAATGCCTGAATTCGCATTCCGCAAAGGTGGCGCCCAGTCCGTTCAGCTCAGGCTTGGGAAAATGATGGTATAAGTTACCCCAAAATGATTTAACTGCCACTTCTACCTGCGCAATAGCCAGCAGGCTGTTCTTAATGGCATTCTGTTCTTCGTTGGTTAGATGTGCATGAAAATCCTGGACATCTGCAGTAAAATCTACTTCAGAATGAACCCAAAAAGATTTATTGATCGCTTCTGAAAATTTAAGTATCTCCGGATACTCGAAAGGCTTGTATTGCACTCTTTTATCGAATAGACCCATGGCATTGAAATTTAGAAAAGGCAAAAATCCCAACCTTCATATTTCTATGAAGGAAGAAACAACAGCTGTTTAATGAATGGAATTTTGCCGGGTGAACAATGATTAAATTTCACAATTATTTTTTTTGTGGTTAACAAAAGAAATGCACAGCATGTGTATAAGCTACCTTCGTTTTTTGTAAAGCCGCGGCGCTCCCTGATCATCGCACTGCAGGGATGTGATTACCGTATTTTCAGGACTATTCTTTGATGTGACCTTCTGTTTTTCTAAATCCATAAGCGCAGTTCCGGCAATCATTGCTGCAGCAGTATCCTCTTTGCACATGATATAGTTCGGTAAATACAAACAGGCCATTTTCGATAGTGTAATGAAGCCCTTCTATCAGCATTTCTTTTTGCACAGGAAAAGGATGCTGTTGTTTATACCTTACCAGGTGATCAATTTGCTGTAAACATGCGCTGCACAGGCAGTCGTAATAAGTTTGCTCAAGAAACTGCCGGGTGTCCCTGCTGATCGAAACCGTAGTACATTGACAACGATTAATATCTCCTGCTTTGCATTCAAAGTCTTTACCGCACCTGGGACAATATTTCAGCTCATGCTTTCTCAACAGTGGTTAATTTTTAACCGGAAGGTTATCCGATCTGTATTTTTACGCCTTTATCAGGCATTTACTTCTACCTGCTGCCTTAATTCCTTAGCGGTATTCACCATTTCCAAAAGTGCTGCTTTGGTTTCATCCCAACCCCTGGTCTTTAAGCCGCAATCCGGGTTAACCCAGAGCTGATCGGCAGGAATGACTGCTTTTGCTTTTTCCATGAGCTGAATCATTTCCTCTTTGGATGGAACACGCGGAGAATGAATATCGTATACTCCGGGGCCTATTTCATTAGGATACCTGAATGCTGCAAAGGCATCTAATAATTCCATTTGTGAACGGCTGCATTCAATCGTAATCACATCAGCATCCATATCGGCTATATGCTGGATAATATCATTAAATTCGGAATAGCACATATGAGTATGTATCTGTGTTCCGTCTTTCACTACACCTGCTGAAATGCGGAATGCACGCACTGCCCACTGCAGATATTCCTGCCAGTTTTCTTTGCGTAACGGCAACCCCTCCCGGATCGCGGGTTCATCAATTTGTATGATGTTAATGCCGGCCTTTTCCAGGTCTGCCACTTCATCCCTGATAGCAAGCGCGATCTGGGTGCAGGTCTCGCTACGCGGCTGATCATTGCGCACAAAGCTCCATTGCAAAATGGTAACAGGACCGGTGAGCATTCCCTTTACCGGTTTTTTAGTGAGTGATTGGGCATAAGATGTCCAGCGCACCGTCATAGGTTCGGGACGGGTTACATCTCCATAAATAATGGGAGGTTTCACACAGCGGCTACCATAGCTCTGCACCCAGCCATTTTTGGAAAACACAAAACCGTTGAGTTGTTCTCCAAAATATTCCACCATATCGTTGCGTTCAAATTCCCCGTGAACCAGCACATCAATACCAATTTCTTCCTGCCAGCGAATAGCTTTTTCCGTTTCTTTTGCGATCAGATCATTATATTGCTCGGGGGTCAACTCCCCTTTTTTCAATTTTGCTCTCCAGTTACGCACTTCGGTTGTTTGCGGAAAAGAACCGATGGTGGTGGTAGGAAATAACGGGAGGTTTAAAGCTGCATGCTGCTTTATTTTTCTTGAAGCAAACGGACTGGTGCGTGAAGCATCGGCATCTGTGATCGCAGTCACCCTTTCCTTCACTTTTG
The DNA here is from genome assembly GCA_964599035.1 of uncultured Terrimonas sp. Taxonomy (GTDB): domain Bacteria; phylum Bacteroidota; class Bacteroidia; order Chitinophagales; family Chitinophagaceae; genus Agriterribacter. The sequence goes on from CAZREP010000012.1 coordinate 25,815, forward strand.
CATTATGGATGAGCGCTGAAGTTCTCCGGTTCCGATTAGCCTGGATATTTTCTTCGAGCGTATTTTTGACCGTCGTATTTTCCTCACCACTTGCCAGTTGCTTTAACACTACTACTTCCCCGATCTTTTGTTTGGCAAACGCCAGCCATTGCTTTATCTCCGGCGTTAATACCTTGTCATTCGTCTCCAGGTCAAGATCGCAGGGCACATGCAGCAGCGAGCAGGATGGGCTGATCCAGGTCCTTTCCACACCTATTTTGGTGTTGGCTTTTTTAATGAATTCAAGCGATTTTTCAAAGTCATTCTTCCAGATATTCCTTCCATCAACGACGCCGAGAGAAAGGATGATTTTGTTGCGCACCAGTTCCGTTTGCAGGATATCATCCAATTGGGAAGGACAACGCACCAGGTCGAGATGCAATACCTGAATGGGTAATTCCAGTACAGTGTTCAGGTTTTCACCATAACACTCAAAATAGCTGGCGAGGATGATCTGTAAGTGCGGTAATTTATTTTTAATCTCCGTATAAGTCTTGCGGAACACCTGTCGTTCTGCTTCCGTAAGATTCAAAGAAAGACAGGGCTCATCCAGTTGCACATAATATGCACCTGCCTGTTCCAGCTTTGTTAGAATATCAATATAAACAGGTAAAAGCCTGCTTATCAGTTCCAGGCGATGGAACCCCGCTTCTTTTTCCTTTCCTAACAACAGGTATGATACCGGCCCCAATAAAACCGGCTTGGCGGGTATGCCATTTTGCTTTGCTTCAACAAACTCGTTCAGCGCTTTCGTATTAAACAAGCTGAACTTTTGATTGGCTATAAATTCAGGAACGATATAGTGGTAGTTGGTATCAAACCATTTTGTCATCTCCATGGCTGTGATATCATATCCGTCTTTTTGATAGCCTCTTGCCATTGCAAACAGCAGATCGAGGTGCGACAGTTGTTTGCCCTGCATCAGGTCGTGGTATCTTGCAGGTATCGCTCCTACCATTAATGAAGTGTCGAGTACCTGGTCGTAAAAAGAGAAATCGTTACAGGGTATCCAATCTATGCCGGCATCCTTTTGCAACTGCCAGTTTTGTAAGCGGATGCTGCTGCCGGTTTGACCCAATTGATTTGCCGTGAGTTTGCCGGCCCAATATTGCTCGGACGCTTTTTTTAGTTCCCGTTGGCCGCCAATCCGCGGGTAGCCCAGGTTGTGTGTTTGCATGTTCAATGCTTTTAAAATGATTAATGATCAATTAAAAGCTCTTTGCTGAACCCGCAATGCTCCGGTGAAAAATAATGTAAAGCAGGTGTATACCAATGCCAGGTTCCTGCTACCTAAAGAGACAGGTCATGGTCATTAAAGTATACCAACCCAACAATGGCTTCATTCCCCGAAAGCATTGTCAATTACAGTAAAGGCAGGTCTCCTGACTTATAACATTTTTACCGTCCTTCCCACCCCGGTAGCTGTTGGGGCAGTGGACAACAAGGGTAAAAACGGTGTGTTACTTACAGTTGCGGGACAGCTCCGGATTTACACCGGATTCCCTATTAATCCCGCGTTAAGCGGGAACCTTTGCTGCTTGATAAGAAGTAAAGAAAGAACTGGACGGCAAAATTAAAGCATTTGGGCGTATTATGAGTCATCTTGCTCAAAATGAAAATTCCCGGGTCTAACGTTATTCATAGCTACAACTTAAAAAAATTGCTGCCTGCTTTTTGTAAAGTTTCCCCTGCATGAGAATAAGTAAAGATTACCTTTCATCAGGCAGGTTTACTCTTAGAGGAATAAAAAAAACGACAACCGAGATTGCCGCTTAATTTTTGTGAGATTTTCCTATATAAGAAAATCCTGGTAGCCCTAACGGGAAAATTATCTAACGATATTGTAGAGGGCTTTCTGAAATTTAGCGAATTACCAGGCTGTCAACCTGGCGGAGAAGAGAAATTTCGAATCACGGAGTACTAGTTGTCCTTTTCCCTTATCAGCTTGGATGACTGGGGATGCAAAATCAAGGGTATGATTATTGTGTTTTGACCGTCAGAAATGGAAATCACCTGGCACTTGCTTCATGCGACAGGCCCCTCAGTGAACAATTTTACCCTGTTTTTGATACAATAAATGGTTAGACGATCGATGCTGTAATTGACTGAGAATTTGTGCGAAGGTGTATTCCTTTTTAAAAAGCTGCGAAACTGTGGCTATTATATAAATTTATATATTGGGCAATAGATATAGTGCCAGTAAAACGGTCCCGACGATCAGGCTGAACGTTATGGTTGCAGCGAGCCACCCGGAAGGATAATACTCATTATTGTTTAGCTGCTTTTCAATATTGCGGTAGCGGAAATAAGAGAGCGCTATCATCAGCGCGCCCAGCACTACCATTACAATACCGATAACAGCAGAGTATCCTTTTCCCTGGACAGGGATTTGCTTAGCCGGTACAAGCATATTTGATAACTGCCGGATGAACAAGGCAAACTTTACGATAACAAATCCGAAGCCCATCAGAGCAATGCCTGTTCGTACCCACGCCAGGAAAGTCCGTTCGTTGGCCAGATGATCTGTTGGACCTCCTACTTTTTTTTCTTTTGCGTTCATACAAGTTTTTTGCTAAGCTACGGACTGATTTTAATTACTCGTTTATTAGCGCCTCCACCTGTTTGATGAAATTTTCCGAGCCGTAGTTGGCAAAGCCTTCATGTTTATACCTCACCTTACCGTTTTTATCCAGCACGACCGTAGTCGGCAGCACTCCTGTGTAAATTTCATCCGGAACACCCGCTTTGACTTCGTAAAAAGGTACCGAGAACTTTTCCTTTTCCGGTATGTCTTTGCCGAGGCAAGGTCGTCATCCTCATTGACGGTCAGGAAAAAACACCCGGATTATTTTTGAATTTGGCATAAAGCGCCTCAATAGAAGGAAATTCCGCCCTGCACGGTGGACACCATGATGCCCAGAAGTTAATGAATACTACTTTTCCCCGTAATACGGATGTATTTTGGATACTGCCTTTACCATCTTCAAAATGGAAATCAATAGCTTGCGGGTTTGCTGCATCGGATTTTTTCTCCTCAATATTTGCATTGAAAATTCCGGTGGTCATTAATTGCCTCAGCACCCATGATTTTGCATCAGGACTGACCAGCATCAAAACAATGGCAATTCCTATCAGGATAGAAAAAGCATGCTTCATAATGAATTGCAAGAACCTATTTGCCATCGTTTCTTCTGAAGCACGATTATTGTTAAACATACCCCTTATATTTATCCGTTTTGCAAAAGTCCGTTAATCACTTTCAACTAATTCATTTAAAGCCTTCATTATTTCCGGACTTACGTAATCCCTGCTACCTTCCATGCGGGCTATCATATCACCGTTTTTTGCAAGTATGACCGTAGTGGGTATAGCAGCTCCTAAAAAATTGCCCGGTATATCACTCGCCGGAACGTACACCTGCAGGTCGTACTTGTTTTTTTCCATAAATGCTTTTGATTGCTTCATGTTCCCATCCACATCTACCATTAAAAATATAATATTATCGTTGCCTTTAAAAAATTGCTTTAGCTTGTTGATGGATGGCATTTCACGTATACAGGGCGGGCACCACATTGCCCAGAAGTTGATGAACACTACCTTCCCTTTCAGGGAAGGTAAAAAAACTGTTTTTCCGTTTTCATCCAAAAATGTGATGTCCTCTACGGAATGTTCCGGGTCTCCGGGTACGGTGTCTTCCGCGGTAACTGTTTGTGCGGGTTGTACTCCGTTTTTATTTTCCTGATTGTTACTGCAGGCTGCAAAACCAAGTCCGGTCATTATCAATAATAAGTGTATCAGCATTGTTCTTTTATTTATTGGGGTTTTCATGTTCGATTATTTTATTCATTGATTTTGTCCCTCTTTGATTTCTTCGGACGGTTTTAAAATAATATTATCCTGTGGTGCAATATTGCCGAACACTTCTGTAAGGCTGTCCAGTCGTATGCCCTCTCTTACCGGGATACGCCTGATTTCATTGTTGTTCAATGTCATAACATAAGTCCCCGACTGTGTGGTAAGGACGCTCCTGCCAGGAACCCAATTTGTGGGGCTCTTGCGTTGTAATTTCAATTTTACCTGCGCATAGTCGCCGCCCTGTAATTCGCCGGACGGGTTGTTTACATCAAACTCCAGTGTAAGAGAACGGTCTTGCTGGTCGAGCAAACCCGATGTGCGGGAAAGTGTAGCATTAAATGTTTTGCCCGGCTGAGAACTAATAGTGAACGTAGCGGGCATACCTTGCTTTACCGATGCAGCGTGCTTTTCGGGGAGTGATAAAGTTAAACGCAATTTATTGGACTGTGCCATTATAAATAGTGATGTATTAGCCCCTGTACCGGCTAATGCACCCACTGAAACATTTCGCCCGGTAATAATGCCGTCAAAGGGGGCTGTGATGCGAAGGTACTGCTGCAATTGTGCTGTTCCGGCAGTACCCGCTTTGGAGGATTTGTAAGCTGATTGGGCGCTTTCCATAGCACTTTTAGTCCTGTCCAGTTCAATATCTGCAACCGCCCCCGTTGTTTTGGAGGCATCCACCAAACGGTCATACGCCTGCTTTGCATAGAGGTAATCGCTATATACCTTTTGCTCGGTAGATTTATCGGAAAGATAGTGCTGGTTCATTTCGGGAGCTTCCAGCATCGCTAAAAGCTGCCCTTTGCGGACATGACTGCCACGATCAACGTACAACCGCTTTACAAAACCCGTAACTTTTGCATATACTTTTACCCGTTCATAAGGTTTCAGTTCTGCCGGAACAGATATTTCATATTCGGGATTAATGACCTTTACAGTAGCCGTGGGATAGGTTGCGGCTTTTGCTTCCTTTTTTGGTGACTGTTCTTTTTCATGGACTTTATTTGAACACGCTGTAAAAATCAATACCAGCGAAGTCAATGCCAGTAATATTGCTGCTGATCTGTTTTTTGAAATGCTTTGATACATTGTATGTTTATTTTAAGTTTTATTATATTGTTTGTTGTACAGAATAATACCTGCTCTCCTTATCGTCAGGGTCTAATGACGGGCTGATCACTTTTGTCCTTGACATCAGGGATGAAAAGAAATGCGGAACCAATAACAGAATGGTTACGGTAGAGGCTATCAATCCACCGATAACAGCCCTGCCCAATGGTGCTACCTGTTCTGCGCCGTCGCCTAAGCCCATTGCCATCGGTAACATTCCGGCAAGCATCGCTGCGGCAGTCATCAATACAGGTCTTAACCTTGAAGAAGCTGCGAGCCTTGCGGCATTGGCAGGTTTCAAGAGTAATTTTTTACGGTAATGTTCCGCCTGATTGACCAATAATACCGCATTGGAAACCGATACCCCAAGCGACATAATAATACCCATATAGGATTGCAGGTTGAGCGTACTACCGGTAAGAAAAAGAATGATAAGACTACCTGCTATAACCGCAGGTAAAACCGATAAGATGATCAACGGTACTTTAAAAGATTGGTAGTAGGCTGACAGCATCAGGAAGATGGCAACAATGGCCACACCTAAACCGGCTAACAGGCTGTCCAATGTATCATTTAAAAGCTGCAAGGTTCCTTCTGTCCATACCGTTGTGCCATGAGGTGGATCCCCGGCATCTTTAATCGCTTGCCTGACTGCTCCCGAAGCTGTACCCAGATCCTTCCCATATACATTGGCTACTACGGTTACATAGCGGCTGGGGCCTTTCCGGTTTACTTGTGCCGGGGCTCTAACCCTGCGTATGGTCGCCACATCTTCCAGTACCGGGCGAAGGCTTCCTTTTTTCAACGGAAGTGAGCGCAGCTTTTCTTCGGATGACATAATTCCCTCCGGTATCTGTACCTGCGTCTGGAAGACAAGCCCCGACCCGGGGTCAATCCACAGGTTCTTATCCGTAAAACGGGTGGATGAAGTAGCGGTAACAAGGCTTCGCGTAATATCCTGTATCGTTAGCCCGAACTGCCCGGCAAGGTCACGGTTTACATTAATTTCCAACGTAGGGTACGCAACGGGTTCTGCAATGCGCACATCCCGCAGGTATGGTACTTTTTTCAGGTTGGCTTCAATTTTTGATGCAAAGGCATAAGCCCCTTTTACCTGTCCTGCGCCTACTTTTACTTCAATCGGTGTCATAGCTCCCTGTCCCATGATCTTTTCAGTAAGCTCCATCGGCTCAAAATTGAAAGCGACTTCGGGGTGATTTTTGGCAATCTTTCTACGGATGGTTTCTTTCAGCTTTTCCATTGAGCCGCCATACACCTCCTGGTTGACAGAAACCTGTAATACTGCTTCATGGGAAGAATTGGTAAAAAGAAAGATGGGGTTGATAGGCGACCCTGCGGGGTGCATCCCCACGAATGCCGATGTGATTTTAATGCCGTTTTCCGGCAACTCCGCTTTAATGTCATCGGTAATTTCCCGAACGGTTTTTTCCGTTTTTTCAAGCCTGCTTCCCTCCGGAGCTTCTATGCGCACCTGAAAGTCCCCGCTATTGGAAACCGGCATTACATCGGTTCCCACAATTCTTAACAAAAAGACGGCAATACCTGCGGCAATAAGCACATACAGAACAAAAAGCGCCAGCGACCTGGTTGACCATTTGCGCATCCGGTAAGAATAGTTTACGCGGAACTTTTCAAAGAAAGCACGCTTTCTCGGCGTATTGGCGTCCTTGTTATGCTTGTTCTTCATCAGCCAGTTCGCCAGTATCGGCACAAAGGTTTGTGATGATAAAAACGAAGCTATCATGGCAAAAGCAACCGCCATAGATAACGGCATGAACATATCTTTCGGGATGCCCGTCATAATAAAGGCTGGCGTTAATACCGCAAGGATACACAGCAGTATCAGCAATTTGGCAATGGAGATTTCGAGGAGGGCATCTACGATAGCCCGCTGTTTACTCTTGCCCATTTCCATGTGCTGGTGAATGTTCTCTATCGTTACCGTGGCTTCATCCACCAGGATGCCAATGGAGAGGGCAAGCCCGCTCAGCGTCATGATGTTGATGGTTTGCCCGAACAGGTACAAGACCATAACGGCTGAAAGTACGGCAATCGGGATGGTCAGTACCACAATGATGGCGCCACGCGTATCGCCTAAAAAAAGCAATATCATCAACCCCGTAAAAGCCGCCCCCAACAAGCCTTCATGGATAAGATTGGAAAGTGATCTTTCGATATAGGTTGACTGATCGAACTCATAGCGAACGTTCACATCCTCCGGTAACTGGTTTTTCAGTTTGGGTAAAGCTGATTTCAGATTCTTCACAGCATCCAATGTAGAAGCATCTGCTTTTTTAATGATGGGCAGATATACGGAACGCTTACCGTTGATCAGCGCATAGCCAACAGTCTGATCGGCTCCGTCTTCTACACTTGCAACATCCCTTACATAGACGGTGCGGTTCTCGTTTGTTTTTACAGGGGTGTTTAAAAATTCTTCGGGATTTTTAGCAATCGAATTAATCGGAGCCATCAGGTTTTGGTCGCCAATGCGGATATTTCCGGCTGGCGACGGAAGGCTGTTCTTTGTAATGGCCGCCGTAATATCTTCGGGGCTTAGCCCGTTGGCCTGCATCGCTTCGGGGTCAACATTCACCACAATGGAGCGGATATTACCTCCGAACGGCGCCGGCGCGGTAATACCCGGTATTTCCACGAACATGGGTCTGATTTTGGTCAGCACCAGCGTTTGTATTTCATTGACCGTTCGCTTGTCGCTTTCAAATACCAGTTGCCCCACGGGAAGCGAACTGCCATCAAAGCGTACCACTATCGGAGGAACAGCGCCCGGAGGAAGAAAGCCCATAGCTCTTGAAACGGAAGCCGACAACTCTCCCGAAGCCTGCGCCATATCCGTTCCCGGGTAAAAGGTCAGTTTCATTAAAGTCAATCCCTGTACACTTTTGAAGTCAATATTTTTTACACCGCTTACAAACAGCAGTACCTTTTGGAACTCATTTGCCATAAATCCGTCCATATAAGCCGGAGAAAGCCCGCCATATGGCATAGCAATGTACATGGCCGGTAATTCCACTTTGGGAAATATATCTACGTTTATTTTTTTGATGGTATTGTAGGAAAAGAATGCTATCGCAAGCACCACAACGATGATGGCAACCGGCTTTCTTAACGCAAATCTTATGATGTTCATGCGAAATAATTAAAGGTTGTTAAACAGAAAATCGAAATCGGCGGTCAGCTCCGCCTCGTAAGCAAGTAGCGTCCAGTAATCGCGTGAAGCCTCTGTCAGTGCGTTCTCTGCCTGTTCCAGCAAAATGCGTATCTGCAGCAGTTCGCTGAGTGAGATGAGCCCGCTTTTATATCTTGCCAGGTACATATTGTAGGCATCCTGTGATTGCTTTACGGCGAGCCTTGTTTTCTGAATCTGTCCATATTGACGGAGTATTTTTGCCTCCGATGCAGACAGGTCAGCCTGCATAGCCTGCCGGTATTGTGCATGGAGTAGTTTTTTGCTCTCCGCTTCTTTAAACATTTCTTCGCTTTTAAAACGGTTGGTGTGCAGGCTGGTGATATTCCATGTAATGCCAATGCCGGCAAGTACATTATTGGTTGTATTGCTAAAACCGTCTTTCCATACGCTCGATACCGTTCCGTTAGGATTGATGCCTGTGCCACGATAGGCATAGCCGCCTAACAGGCGTAAAGAAGGTAAAGCCGCTTTTTTTTGCGCTTCACCGCTAAGGGTATAGTATTGCGATTGTTTATCCAGCACATCCAGTATGGGATGTGAGAGATTTATCGTATTTATTACAGCTAAATTATTATTTATAGGATTACTGAAACGGCGGGCAGATGCTGTATAATTAATGCCGTCATTACTGTAGAGCTCCAATAGTTTGATATAGGAGGCTTCTTTAAAGCCGTTCCATTTATCGCGCTCACCCATTGCCTGCACATACGATGATGAAGCAAGTAAACTGTCTGCCGCAGGTCGCAGGCCCGCTGCGGACAGGCCGGAAGTGAGCTTGCGGATATCATTCAAACGTTCAGCATTTTTTTCCGTCCACTTCAGTTTCGCATTATTATATAAAAGCGTAATGTACCGTTCTGATAATACTTTTTTAAGGTTGAGCAGGTAAGCGTCTTTTTCGCTCACGGTTTTATCGGATAGCGCGCCAGCCGCCTCGTTTTCTTTGCGTTGTTTGCCAAACGAAAATACTTCCCACTCAACAGTCACCGAACCGAAGCTGTTAGCTGCCATAGAACTGCCACCCAAAGCCGGTGCAGAACCGCTCACATTAAAAAAACCTGCCTGCGGAAAAAATGCGCCGGCGCTTCCCTCATAAGTGCCATAAGTATTTTGCGCCTGTGCTTTTAACTGTGGCAGCATATTATCCTTTACCACCCGCTCATGGAGCTTTGCAGCATGCACCGCCGATGTTTTTACCCCCACGCCGGGATATTTTTCTTCCACTTTGGGCCATAAGCTGCCTAAAGTGTTTTCCTTTTGCTGCTGTGCATGTAACGGCAACGTTGCAGCAATGGCAAACCACATGACTGCAGTTGCCATAACCTGTTTTATCATATTCCTGTAAAGTTTTTGAAGGGTCGTTAAACTGACCGGAGATTATTTTAAATGAAAATAATAGTAATGCTGCCCATTGATACTTTGTCAACGGGAGAAAAGAGAAGCTGTAAAGCGGTATTAAATGATGAGTTTCCGGTACCGGAGAAAGATGGGTAAGGCACCGGAGATTTTGGTACTCCCGTAACGGAGATGGGATTGCTCCTTGCAAAGCGTGTAGCCAATAAGGAAAAGAAAAGCTGCCGTAAACAGAATGGCGGGCAATAAATTGTTTGCATTAACCGAAACTATTTGGGAAACAGATGTTTCCGTTGTTTCGCTATTAACGCATCGCTCTATATTATTGCCAAAGAACGTATGATTTCCTTTAGCAGCGCCTTGTTCCGTTTTAACCGGAAAACCAATCAACGTTTTGATACTGCTTTTGACCGGGCAGGATGAGAGCAGGATAAAAACCATCGCAGCGAATACAAAGACACATCGCATAAATTTTTTTGAACTATTTGTTAATGTCCTGTTCATTAATCTGCAAATTTAGCTTTATGTGATTATGCACGAAAAAAACATCCCTTAATTTATGCTTTTTTAACACTACCTGCTTAGAGCTATGGTCGCCTTATGCAGAAACATACCATAATTTTTCTCATTTGTACCATGAATAGAGGCAGTTGAAAAGAGAACTTTGCAAACTGATTAATTTTTTTGCAAAAGATTTATAATGTATAGAATGAAAGATGAAACATTATGCCTCCATGCAGGGTATTCGCCCAAAAACACGGAGCCAAGAGTTGTACCGATTGTACAGAGCACAACCTATGTATATGACAGCATAGAAGAAGTAGGAGGCGTATTTGATGACCCTACCAGGAGCATTATTTATTTAAGGTTCGCCAATCCAACGGTAATGGCGGTTGAACAAAAGATAGCTGCTTTAGAAGGTGGATTGGCGGCGATGTGCACTACTTCCGGGCAGGCAGCAACCCTTATTGCCATCCTCAACCTGTGTAAGGCCGGGGATAGTTTTATCAGTACCATTCAAATTTATGGTGGAACTATCAACCTGTTTGCACATACATAGAACAAACTGGGTATTGAATGTATTTTTGTAGATGGCGATGCGGATGAGGAAACCTTAAATAAGGCATTCAAACCTAATACCAAAGCTGTTTTCGGAGAAACACTTTCCAACCCGTCGCTGGCTGTGCTTGATATAGAGAAATTGGCTAAAGTAGCTCATGCACACAACGTGCCGCTTATTATAGACAATACCTTTGCTACACCGGTTTTGTGTAAACCCATTGAATTTGGGGCGGACATTGTAGTGCATTCTACTTCAAAATATATGGATGGCCATGCTGTACAGGTGGGTGGTGTTATCATTGATAGTGGAAAGTTTGACTGGAAAAACGGGAACTTTCCCGATATGACTGCTCCTGATGTTACCTATCATGGCATTTCTTATACAGAAACCTATGGAGCAAGCGCCTATCTTATCAAAGCAAGAATGCAACTGATGCGGGATTACGGCGCATATCCGGCAGCTCATTCTGCATTCCTGCTGAATTTAGGACTTGAAACCCTTTCTATCCGCATGGATAGGTATTGTCAGAACGCTTTGAAAGTAGCTTTATTTTTAAGTATCTCTGGTAAAATAAAAACGGTGACTTATCCCGGATTGGTCGCCGATAAATATTATAATCTGGCGAAGAAATATCTGAGGGGCTGCAGTGGGGTTATAGCCTGCGAAATAAAAGGCGGAAGAGAAAATGCCGTCAGATTTATCAATGCACTGAAACTGGCTTCTATTGAGGTGCATGTGGCGGATATAAGAACTTCCGTTTTGCACCCGGTCTCTACAACACACAGGCAATTGAGTGCGGAACAGCTTGCTGATGCCGGGATCAGCGATAGCCTGGTACGCATATCCGTAGGGCTGGAACATATTGATGATATTCTGGAAGATATAGGGCAGGCATTGAATAGCCTTTCCTGATAAGCAAAAAGAGATGCGTTCTGCATCTCTTTTTTAATTCCGTCTGAAACTGCAAAACACAAAATTCTGTTTCGTATTAAAAGGCGTAGTATGGTCTTCTGTTATACAGCGTATTTTGGAAAACTTGTTGTTAAACTCTCTTGCTAAAGTGGCTTCCGAATATTGTTTAATTTCAAGTCCGCTGCATTTAGTTGGGCCATTTTTAGAAAAAGTTCCAACTACCATAAAACCTGTAACAGCCTCCATTACCCTTTCCATATATTTTGCAATTTGTTCAGAATGTATCAAGAAATGAAAAGTTGCCCTGTCGTGCCAGATACCATAAGATATAGGAGGCTTAAATTCTGTTATATCACTTACTATCCAATTAACTTTTTTCGCTCGGTCGCCCAACCTCTTTTTGGCTCTGTCAATTGCTTCCTTTGAAATATCCAAAACGGTTATATTTTCATAGCCTGCATCAAGCAAAAAATCAACAAGGTTGCTATCGCCTCCGCCAACGTCAATAATATTTACATCTTTAGAAACGCCAAATGATTTGATAAATTCCAAAGATGTTTTGGGGATTTCCTGTGTCCAGCTTACCTCGTGTGGGCCTTTCGTTTTATAAACGGCTTCCCAATGTTGCATACCATCTGATTTCTCCATTTTTTATTTTTATTACAATATCGAAATATTTTGTTCAAATGTTTTACTTAATAGCACCAAAGGCGGCAAAACACAGGTTTTTATGCAATAGCTCCACTTTCTTAAACCCCGCTTTTTCCAACAAGTTCATTTGGTAGTTGATTGTTCGCGGGCTGTCTTCTTTTTCTATATAATCGAACACGGTATTCCGGAATGTTTCGTCTTTTACAGCGGTTAAATATTTTCCGTAGCGTTCCCGGTAAATCAATTGCTGGATAGCGGGTATTTCCTGAGCTATAAAATCGGAAATCCATAAGCTGCCACCCGGTTTTAATAAACGATATAATCTGGCAAATACCGTTTCCCAATCCTGGTCACCCCGCAAATGGTGTAAAACAGCCGCAGCCATTATCGTATCATAGCTGCCCTCCGGCAGTTGTACGGTACGAATATCACCCTGTACAAACTGGTTCCGGCCGCTGTTAACCTTGACGATGCGTTCTTTTGCACGAGCCAGCATAACTTCGCTCAGGTCAACCAGCGTGCAATCCAAAGGCGCTTTCTCAGACAGGAGCCGGAGCGTATAATTTCCGGCACCGCAACCAATATCTAAAACGGTTTCTATGTTTGGCGAATGTGCCAGGATGCTATCCACAATAAGCTCCATACTAAAAGCTGCATCGGTAGCAGTCGGTTGACCGGCTTCCAAATTGGAATATTGTTCCACATCCCTGTCAAAGCGTGCGGTAATCTCCGCTAAAGTAGATTTGTTGGTATAATCATTCATTGTTCAGTCATTAACTTAGCTACAAAAATAGTAATGCTTATAATCGTTGAAAAAAAGCTGATTATGGAAATTTTATAATTGGATTGTCTTAAACCCGTTTTCCTGTAATCCTAAAACGTAAGTAAATCCGTGTGGCGTTGTCAGCACTGACGGTGGGTATGCTGTTTTTTTTACGCCCAGGTGTGCCATTGAATTTTCGCAAACCACGACTTTTTCGCCCGCTTGTTCAGCCTTATTCACGAAAGTTTGCAGTTCCTTGTCCGTAGCCAGGTCTTTCACGACCTGCCCAACTAAAACAACTACAAATTTGATTTTTTTACTTTTAGCACTGAACCTTTCCCCGGTTTCTACGGCAGCTACGAAATGCCTTGAATTTTGTACCAAAAAGGCATATTTACCGTTTTTCTTAATAGAATTTTCGATTTGTACGGGCGTTTTTTCCTGTGCCTGTAGGGTTGAAAATGTAAGTGAAGTGATTAAGATTAAGGCGATGATTAAGAAATACTTTTTCATCTCTATTGTTTTTGATTGTAAATAAGTTCAAATGTCTTTATGAAAACCGGTCAATGCCTTTACCTGCATGACAGTAATTTTTTGTGGCAAATTCAATCACCTGTATTTGTTCAGGTGTATAGCCACCTTTTTTAAAAAACACTTGGTTTCTATCACATGAAGCCGGCTTGGATCTGATTGTTGGTTACATCCTACATGTACTGCCATCAATAAATTATTTGTATTTTATATGTTTTCAAATAGCGCTGTAAGTTCATTGCACAGCGACACGCCTTTATCTTTGTTATACCAGTTCTGTAAGGCAATTTTGGTCGTTTCAAAATCAGCATTGCCTGCTTTCATTGTGTCCTGTAACTCCTGCGCACCCTTTGGACGTGGACCCCAATCAAAGAGGTCTCTTCCGTTTTCATCCCTTACAATAAATTTGGGTATGCCCTTAGTGCCTTTGGTCAGGTAGCTTTCAATGAGAAACGGTTCGCTGTCCCGTAACTGGAGATCGTGAGTAATGAGATTGTTCTGCTCCACCAGCCTTACCAGAAAGGGAACGATATGTGCCGCATCGCCGCACCACGGTTCGGTAATAATAATCCAATGCTGCGGTGTGGTGATTTGTTTTATACGGGACACAAGGTTTTCGTCCAGCACCAGTTGTTTATCCCAACGGTTCATCCTTGACCTGTTCAGCCTGGTATAATCCAGGTACATGGCATCATCGTAAGGATGTGCAGGGTTTGGATTATCCAGTATTTTGTCAAATAGCTGTTTGTATGCTGTATAATTCATTCTGTTTAACAATATTGTTTTTATAATGTGCTCATGTCAATGAAAAAGCGGTATTTCACATCCCTTTTAAGTGTTCTTTCATAAGCGGTATTGATATATTCCGGTGTTATAACTTCCACATCTGCGGTAATACTATGTTCCGCACAATAGTCCAGCATTTACTGTGCACCTTCGATGCCGCCAATAAATGATGCTGTAATTTTTCTGCGACGGGATGTCGTCATTGGAATAACCGCCTTTTGTGGTGCTGCTATCAGGCATCTTACCGTTTTGGCTGGGGGTTATACCATTATCACAAAATTGCTTTTCATGGTTTACACCGTTGGGGCAATGACTACAGGACAGGAAAAAATAAGCTACACCTGCCAAATCTTCCTTTTTGTATTTCCTTACCTGCGTACCTGTTGCCCTTACCCGCCCGATAATTTCATGCCCCGGAACAAACGGGTATTGCGTTCTACCATATTCGTTTTTGTACTGGTGAATGTCTGCACGACAGATACCGCGATACAGAATATTTATTAATACTTCCTGTGTCCGCGGTTCCTTACGCCCGAAAGTAAAGGGAGCCAGTCCTGATGTGCTACTCCGGGCAGCATATCCTATTACCTCTATCATGCTTATAGTTTGTTTAAAGGTAGCTTATACTACGCTGTATATTTTGATATTGGGCGAACCCTTTAGATAAATTTTCAGAGAGGGTACCACACTTTTATTGAAAAAATCGCTCATAAGGTATTCCTGTGCATTTTCCACGTTGTCAAATCCGTGCAATACCTGGATATTTTCTACGTGTACCAGCAACTCTTTTGATAATGCGCCCTTAATGGTTTTTAAGAATGGCTCTTTATGCAAAATATAGACCGCAGTAGCGCCGGCTCTGTCCAAATCATCAATCGTCAAAGTTATTTCTAAATATGCCTTTGCCATACTGGTATTTTTACAATGAGCAAAGGTCTTTTTTATGTATATCCCAGATAATGGGCAAAGAAGAAAAAAAATGGTAGATATGAGAAAACAAGATTGAAGGCAGTGGCAATTTGCAACACATACAAAATAACATGAAACTTAAAATAAATGACAACGCAAGAGCAATTTTATGAGCTCTCATTTTATACTTTGGTTCGCAAAAGCAAAAATTTTATTTGCAGGAAAACAGGGGTAAGATAACGGGAGAAATGTTTTAGACGTACCGGAAGGAGCCTATAGAGATGAAATGATTCGTAAATGGCGTATTTCAGTTTGGGCAACCTTTTCAATCCAGCATGAAAAAATAATTTCTTTGACAGAAAAGCTGTTACAGCTAATTAGAGAATAGATAAAAAAATCAGGAAGCCGATTTTCTGAACTCTGATGGTGAAACGCCGGTGTGTTTCCTGAAATACTTTACAAAATAAGAAGCATCATCAAATCCTAAGCGGGATCCTATCTGACTTATGGTTAGGTTGGAGTACAGCAGCATCCGTTGTGCTTCAAGTATAATACGCTCCTGTACCATTTGCGAAGGTGTTTTATTTAAAAGCTGGTGAGTCAGTTCCGATAAACTTCTTGACGATATGTGAAGCAAACGGGCGTATTCGGCTATAGTAAATCCCTTTTTGTAATTTTCACTAATAAGACTTACGAATGTAACGAGATGAAGCCTTTTCTCATCCGGCAATTCCTTCAATTGATTAGATGAATTTTCAAACTCATTTTTCCTACGCTGTACCTGGATAAGAAAGGATTTGAGGTAATTTTTCAATATCAGTTCTTTGCCAAATTCTTCTTTATTCTCAAACTCCTGTTCTATCTGCGAAATATACTCATCCAAAATACCGCTAATCTCCATACCTAAGCAACATGATGGTTGCTGGTAAGGATTATTGAAAAGGTTACACTTTAGAAAAAATTCCATTTCATTTTCATTCTTAACCAAAAATGCTTCATTGAAATGAAGAAGAACCCCCTCATATTCAGTATGATCATCGAAATAATGAACCTGGTTTTGTGCAATAAAAAATATAACGTTGTCCGAGACGTCGTATGCTTTGAAATCAACAAAGTGTTTTCCGCTCCCCCGTTTAAACCATATTATTTGGTAAAAGCTGTGTATGTGGGGTTTGGTTACCTGGTATTGATTTGCTTTTATATGGTTGTTTAAATCAAAGATTGCAAATTGAGGCTTATCAGGCTGATGCCTGTTCAGATGATATTCATTTATTACATTGGCCTTTCCTTTTACCATAGCGACTCATTGTCCCTGCTTTTACAATCGGCTAATTTACGAAAATCGAAGCATTAGGTTACAGCGTTAGGCAACACGGTCGGCTGTTTCTGCGTATAAGTACCATAAATTTTCTGAAATGTCCACTAAAAGCAAGGGTGCAAAAATGGAATTTCGTGCTTTAAAAAATCAATATCAGTAACATTGAGATGGGATTAAATGAAAGAATTATTATCATAGGCGGCGGATTAAGTGGACTTACTTTAGCTTATTTATTATCAAAAAAGAATATCAAGACCACTATACTGGAAGCCTCACCAAGATTAGGAGGCAGAATACAGACTATTAAAGGTGCCAACCAAACACCGTTGGAATTAGGAGCCACCTGGTTCTCGGATATGCACCCGAATTTACTGGCTTTGATTAATGAGCTGGGGCTAAAGAAATACCCGCAGTTTTCAAAAGGTATATCACTGTTTCAAACCAAGTCGTTTGAGCCGCCGCAAAAATTCTTTGTACCTGAAGCGGAAATGCCGTCATACAGAGTTGCAGGCGGAACACAAATGCTGATTGATACACTGGCGCAAAAGCTGCCGGGAGATACCGTTTTGCTGAATACAAAAGTTACTGTGATAAAAGAAACCGGGAACGGTATTGCGGTGGAAACTGACGGAGGCGAAACAATGAAAGCCGGTAAGGTCATTATTTGCATACCGCCGCAATTAGCGGGTAAGCAAATAGCATTTTCGCCCCAACTGCCGGATGCGCTTAATAGCATTTTACCAACTGTGCAAACATGGATGGCGGGAACCATTAAATTTACGCTGGAATATGACTGTCCGTTTTGGAGAAACGAGGGTTATTCGGGAATGCTGTACAGCCATGCCGGGATTATTATGGAGATGTACGACCATACCAATTTTGAAGAAAATAAATTTGGCTTTACGGGTTTTCTCAATGGTGGTGCAGCCTCTTACGCATCGATGGTAAGAAAAGAGTTTGTATTGCGCCAGTTAGCGGAATTGTTGGGGGAACAGGCATTAACGCCTACGGCTTATTTTGACAAGGTTTGGACAGACGAATTTATACTGGATGATAAACAGGTTATCCAACGCCCTCATCAAAACAATGGACATCCCTTATTACAGCAAAGCTATATGGGCGGAAAGTTGCTTTTTGCTGCAACGGAAACCGCTACCGAATTTCCGGGTTATATGGAAGGGGCGGTTATTGCCGCCCAATCCATTGCTGCAGCTTTTTGAAAGTGGCAACATCGTTCATTGTATTTTTGATCATTCAACTTTAGCCCGTAAATATGTTACCGGAAAGAGCAGAACAAGCTGTTGAAAGTACCTCCAAAAAGTTAGGTCAGATTGCTGTTTCCTGTTTGAAATTAGGAACCATAGGATTTGGGGGTATCGCTGGTATGGTCGCCACCATAGAAAACGAAATGGTGATAAGGCGAAAGTGGATAGACCACCAGCATTTTATGGATGTGTTGAGTGCCTCTTATATCATCCCGGGTCCAAATGCCGTTGAGGTCGTTATGCACTGTGGTAAGGAACGAGGGGGGCGTATCGGCTTAGTCGTGGCAGGGCTTTGCTATATATTCCCCGCTATGCTGATATGCCTGGCTTTTGGTTATTTCTACCAACGGTACAGTTCGTTGCCGGATGTTCAGAATTTTATTTACGGTATCCGGCCTGCAACGACCGCATTGGTTATTGGCACTGTTTTCCGTCTTTTGGGCAGGACCTTAAAAAACAATATCGTCCTTATTGTACTCTGCCTTTTGGTATTTGTGGGCTCTTTGTATGGTATGAACGAAGTGCTGCTGATAGTCGGTGCAGGCATCATTAACTACATGATATATACAGCAAAAAACAAGGTGCACCTGTTCACCGGATTATTATTTTCACCAATATTGCTGCAAATAAATATTAATACCCGTTTTTCAGAAAGTAAGCTCTTTTTCATTTTCCTTAAAATCGGTGCAGTCCTTTACGGTAGCGGCTATGTGCTTTTCGCATACATGGATGAGGCACTGGTACGGCACAATCACTGGCTAAGTCACCAACAATTAACAGATGCCATTGCCGTAGGACAGCTCACACCGGGGCCGATTTTGTCAAGTGCAACGTTTGCCGGGTATCTTATCAATGGCACACAAGGTGGTGTGTTGGCAACGGTCGGCATCTTTCTGCCCTCTTTTTTTATTTCCTTCTTTCTCCACAGAGTACTTTCGTCTGCCCGGAAAAGCCAAAAGCTCAGGCTATTTTTGGATGGGCTTAGTGCTGCATCTATTTCAATAATAGCAGTCGTGGGATTGCATTTGTTTTCGGCATCCATAGCCGACTGGCACGCAGCTATTATTTTGGCCGTATGTCTTACCTTAACGCTTTTCCGGAAAAAATTAAGCACTGTTGTTATTATATTGATTGGCAGCATCGGTGGGTTTCTGCTGCTTAAGATGTAGGGAAATCTGTATGAATTGCTTTTGTTGGTTGAAAGTCAACCATCATTTATGGGAGTATAATCTCAAATGAATTAGGTATTATTAAATAAAAACGGCAACTCTTTTTAAGGAATTACCGTTAAATTTTCTGTGAGATTTTCCCATCTGGGAAAAATTTGTAGCCCGTACGAGAATCGAACTCGTGATTCATCCGTGAAAGGGATGCGTCTTAACCCCTTGACCAACGGGCCGTTATCGATTTTGGGAGTGCAAAGATATAGTTACCGTGATATCCTTCCAAAACTTTTTCCCAAAAGTTTTAAGCCCGCCACCGGCGTGGTTAAGCAGCTTTTTTGCATGCATAAGATAAGGCAGCTCAATCATTTCTTCCCTGTTTATTGATTTCATGTTGTAGATTTGCATCTCAATTTTAAAAAGATAAACAATTGTACAATGAGCACAGTAAAAGTTGCAATTAATGGTTTCGGGAGAATAGGACGCCTGGTATACCGCCAGATCTATAATATGGAAGGTATTGCTGTGGTGGCAGTTAATGATTTAACCAGCCCTAAAGTGCTGGCGCATCTGTTAAAGTACGATACCGCGCAGGGAGGTTTTAATGCCGACGTAAAAGCTACTGAAAATTCGATCGTGGTAAACGGTGATGAGGTTAAAATATATGCACAAAAGGATCCTGCACAAATTCCCTGGGGAACACATGAAGTAGATGTTGTGCTGGAATGCACCGGCTTTTTTGCAGATAAAGATAAAGCGTCAGCGCATCTTAAGGCGGGCGCAAAAAAAGTGGTGATCTCTGCACCGGCTACCGGGGATCTCAAAACTATTGTGTTTAATGTTAATCACAACATACTGGACGGCAGCGAAACGGTTATCAGCTGTGCTTCCTGCACTACGAACTGCCTGGCGCCGATGGCCGACACCTTAGATAAGAAGTTTGGTATTCTTTCGGGATTAATGACCACCATCCATGCCTACACAAATGACCAGAATACGCAGGATGCTCCGCACCCCAAAGGCGATCTTCGCCGTGCAAGAGCTGCCGCTCAGAATATTGTTCCCAACAGTACCGGTGCTGCTAAAGCGATCGGTTTGGTACTGCCCCAGCTAAAAGGGAAATTAGATGGTACCGCACAACGTGTTCCCGTACTCACAGGCTCTTTAACCGAACTGACTACCATCCTTGCTAAAAAAGTAACGGCAGATGAAATCAATGCTGCCATGAAGGCCGCCTCTAACGAATCGTTCGGATATAACGAGGATGAAATTGTAAGCAGCGACATTGTTGGAATGAGCTATGGTTCGCTGTTTGATGCAACCCAAACCAAGGTGCTGTTGGTTGGCGACAGCCAACTGGTAAAAACGGTAAGCTGGTACGACAATGAAATGAGCTATGTAAGCCAGTTGGTACGTACAGTTCATTATTTTGCCAGACTGATCAGCAAATAAATAGCCTTCTCGCACCGGAAATAGGGAGGTCGTAAAGGCTTTATTACACCCGTGATATATAACGGTATGCCTGCACGGTAAGTAAAATTCTATTGCGGCTGCTTTTTGTATTGGTGCGTTGCCGGTAAATTATATCCCGAGCAGATAGCGGCAGGGAACGGCAGCTTTAGTATTTTTTACCTTGTTGATGTATTTTAAAATCGCTTTGTACTATGTCAAAATTCTCTTCCTGTAATTTCAAAGGTAAAAAAGCATTGGTGAGGGTGGACTTTAATGTTCCGCTCAATGACAAATTTGAAATTACCGACGATACCCGGATGCGGGCGGCTGTGCCAACCATCAAAAAGATCCTCAATGATGGCGGGATGGTTATATTGATGAGCCACCTCGGCAGACCGAAAGGAGGACCGGAAGAGAAGTATTCATTAAAGCCGCTGATCAAACATTTAAGTGACCTGCTGGGTGGCATAACGGTATTGTTTGCTAATGACTGCATAGGAGAACAGGCGTATACTACTGCCGGCATGATGAAACCGGGGGAAGTGCTACTGCTGGAAAATCTGCGGTTTTATAAGCAGGAAGAGCAGGGAGATGAATCTTTTGCAAAAAAACTGGCCGCGCTTGCCGACATTTATGTAAACGATGCTTTTGGAACGGCTCACCGGGCGCATGCCTCAACTGCGGTGATCGCAAAGTTTTTCTCTGTAGAAAACAGGATGTTCGGATTATTGATGGAAGGAGAGGTGAAAAGTGCCGAAAAGGTACTGCACAAGTCAGATAAGCCGTTTACTGCCATCATCGGTGGGGCTAAGGTGTCCGATAAAATACTGATCATAGAAAATTTGTTGAAGAAAGCAAATGATATTATTATCGGTGGAGGTATGGCCTATACTTTTATCAGGGCACAGGGAGGAAAAACCGGTAATTCACTATGCGAGGAGGATCGCCTCGGTATGGCAAGAGAGTTGTTGGAGAAAGCCGCAGGTATGGGAGTAAATATTCATTTGCCGTCAGATTCCGTTATCGCCGATAAATTTGCCGCCGATGCAAAAATATCTTCTGCTCCCAGTAATAATATCCCTGATGGCTGGTTAGGATTGGATATAGGTGAGCTGGCAAGAAGTGAGTTTGGCAACGTGATCAGGAGATCAAAAACTATTTTGTGGAATGGACCAATGGGTGTTTTTGAGATGGAAAAATTCCAGTTGGGTACCAAAGCCATTGCCGAAGCGGTCGCCGAAGCTACCGAAGCGGGTGCTTATTCTTTGGTAGGTGGCGGAGATTCGGTAGCGGCAGTCAACCAGTTTGGATTTACGGATAAAGTGAGCTATGTTTCTACCGGAGGCGGCGCCATGCTTGAATATTTTGAGGGAAAAACATTACCCGGCATTGCTGCGGTATCAGCATTATGATGCGAAAAGGAAAGCCCGTTCATTTGCACCGGATTTTGATGCATGATTGGTCGCTTTATCATACTATATAAAAAAACCGCAACAATTTCAGGTTGTTGCGGTTTTTTACTGCAGGGAAGGAATAACCGCCCGCTCGTCGGGGATATTTATTTCATGGTTTGAAAAAATAATACATCACCGTCTGGTGTTACCTGCAGTATAATATTTTCGGACTGATCCTTCTTTTTTAGTGATACAAAGTAATTGACGGCATTTTCGTAGGGCACCAGCGGGTACAGGTCATTCAGGTTGTCTTCGTCATCATTGTATACGATTGTTCTTTCAACGGTATAATTTTTATACTGTTTTGCGATCGTTTTACGCGCGGCTGCGGGCAAATTGTTATAATCGAAATCGTGTGTAGTGCCTGCGAGTTCGCCATTCCAGTCGTAAAAAGCATGCATAAGGATGCCATTTTTCATAAAAGTGGCTTCGCTGTATTGCTGGTCATTATTCCATTGTACATTTTTAGCATTGGGGAAATCAGACCTGAAGTCCTGTATTGCCATAAAAGCTATCTTTTGTTTACCGGCTTTGTGAGTGTTCCCTGCAAATGAGGAGGTGCAGGTGAGGACGGCTATCAGCATTATTAAACCTGTCTTTTTCATAATTGTAGTTTTTAAGCGTGTTGAATTTTGTTTATACGCTTCTATCGACAGGTGTTTACCGTTGTGGTTTACGCGCAAATTGTTAATCAGATGTTTTTAGCGGTAACAGGCAAAAAAAATCCCCGTGCTATACAACGGGGATAATGGCGGTAGAGAGGAGCAGCTATTTGCTTCCTCCCTTATTGTTTTTCTTTTCCGATTCATATTTCGTATAGGCCTCGGCGCTCAGCACATTGCCGGTGATCTTTAACTCCAGGGGGATGTCTATACCCTGTACTTTTACATATACCGTTTTATCGAATTCACCTGCTGCTGCTGCATTAAAGCCAGCTTTAATAACATTCGTTTTTCCTTTGGCAACCGGCTGCTCCGGTTTGGTGGGTGTGGTGCAGCCGCAGGAGGCCCATGCATTTTCTATCACCACGGGCTTATCGCTGACATTTTCAAAAGCGAAGTCGTAAGTGACAGGAGATCCCTGTTTGATCTTTCCAAAATCATGCTTTTTTTCCTTAAAGCTGATCACGTCTTCCGCTTTCTGTACACCTTCGGTTTTTTGTGCCACAGCCCAGGAAGTTATGGCAAAGGCTGCCATAGTAAATAACAGTTTCTTCATAT
>CAZREP010000013.1:0-18522 GCA_964599035.1 uncultured Terrimonas sp.
CCCATATAATATCACCGTTGGGCAGCACTACTTCCAGGTTGAGTACATAATCTTTTACTACCCCGTATTTTACGGCTTTAGGTCCACCGCTGTTTTCCGCTATATTCCCTCCGATAAAGCAGGAACCGCGACTGGCAGGGTCGGGAGGATAAAATAATCCTTTCGACTTCACGGCATCCTGCAGCACTTCGGTTATTACCCCCGGCTCTGTTATTACCTGCAGGTTGCTTTCGTCTATTTCCAGGATGTTATTCATTCTTTCGGTGGAAAGCAATACACCGCCAAGATGTGCCAGGGCGCCTCCGCTTAGGCCGGTACCCGCGCCTCTTGGCGTTACGGGAATATGCTCAGTATTGCATATTTTCAGGATTTCACTTATTTCAATGGCGGTACGCGGCTTCAGTACTACTTCGGGAGGGAAAGATAATGCTTCCGTTTCATCATGCCCGTAATCGTTTCTTGTAGCTTCGTCGCACAGTACATAGGCTTCACCAATGATAGCTTTAAAGCGGCTGATATGTTGTTCTGTAACACGGATCTTTTCTGTAGTAGTTCCCATCAGGGATTTTTTACAAAAATCGGCAATCCCGTTCATTTTTAAAAATATCCCCCGTAAGGTGTAGGCTTAAGTGTCAATAGCCGATTTCTGATTTGTTGATTTCTGATTTTGTGATTTGTCTACGGCGGACAGGCTCTTATCTTTTGGATTTGAAATTGCATTTATCTGCAGATACCGAGCTTCTGATTTTATCCGCCCCGGTGAACAGGTTGGGTTCTTGTGATTTGGATCTTGGTGCTTCCTTTTCGGATTTTGAGCTTTGGGCTTCGGATTTAAAATTTATTTGGTTCTTGTCTTTTGCCATTTGGCGCTTTACGGCTATGAGATCAGTTATCAGCCCATAGTTCAAAGCCAAGTTCTATTACAAAGCACCGAGGCTTTTTTCTATAATGCCTGCGCATTCTTCTATTTGTGCTGCCGTGATCACCAGCGGGGGAGAGAGCCTTATTTTATTACCGTGTGTGGGCTTGGCCAGTAAGCCGTTTTTCTTTAGCTCAAGACACAGTTGCCAGGCTGCATCGGGCTGGGTATGCCGGATAACAAGGGCATTAAGCAACCCCCTGCCGCGAATGGTATCAATATGTGGAGAGTCGATTTTCTTTAGTTCCGAACGCAGCAGGATTCCCATTTCTTCCGCATTCTCTGCCATCTTTTCTTCCTTCAGCACCCTCAGGGCTTCTGTAGCTACCCGGCAGGCCAGCGGATTTCCCCCGAAGGTAGAGCCATGTTCCCCCGGCTGTATGGTAAGCATGACCTCGTTATCGGCCAATACGGCGCTTACCGGCAATGTGCCCCCACTCAATGCTTTTCCCAACAAAAGAATATCAGGCTTCACCTGTTCATGGTCACAGCACAGCATCTTACCCGTGCGGCATAGTCCGGTTTGAATTTCATCTGCAATGAACAATACATTGTTTTCTTCACAAAGCTGTTTTGCTTTTTTGAGGTAGCCTTCATCGGGTATTACTACGCCTGCTTCTCCCTGAACAGGCTCTACAAGGAACCCTGAAACGTTCTTATCTTTCAGTGCTGCTGCCAACGCGGCAATATCATTATAAGGGATGACATCGAAACCCGGCACAAAAGGTCCGAATTGCGTGGTGGATGAAGGGTCTGTGCTAAAAGATATAACGCCCAGGGTACGCCCGTGAAAATTGCCGGCACATACAATGATTTTAGCCTTATTTTCGGGTATGCTTTTTATTTTATATCCCCATCGCCTGCAAAGCTTGAGCCCTGTTTCCACAGCTTCCACCCCGGTGTTCATAGGCAAAACCTTATCATAGCCAAAATAAGATGTTATAAATTCTTCATATGCTCCCAGCACATCATTATGGAAAGCTCTTGATGTAAGGGTAAGCTGCTCCGCCTGTGATATCAAAGCATTAATGATGCGGGGGTGGCAATGCCCCTGGTTTACGGCAGAATAACCGCTCAGAAAATCGTAGTAGCGCTTATGATCCACATCCCATACGTACACTCCTTTTCCCCGGTTGATAACAACGGGAACAGGGTGGTAATTGTGAGCGCCGTATTTTTCTTCTAGGGCTAAATAGCAGGTTGTTTTTTCACTAAGAGATATAGTAGCCGACATAATGATTTTTGTTTATGATCTTAATGCAGTAGGAGAAGCTGCGGATAATGCAGGTTCAAAAGCGGGCGGTTGCCATTCTGTAAATGAAAAGCGCGGAAGCTATTGATGATCGAGGAAATCGAGGTTACGATCAAGAAAGGGTAATATGTGTGCACGGGGTAAAATAACGGTAAATTATACTGCAAGGTACGAATAAATGTGAAGTTTATAGTTAGGAAGTTTATGGTTTGAAAGTTTGCGGGGGTACAAGTTGCAGGTTGTAAGGCAGGCACAGGGAATTCCTTACAACCTGTGACCTGAGACTTGCGACCGCCTTCTTATTGTATTATTTTCTGTATATAGTTCTTATCCCACTGCAGTTCAGGCACTTTGTTTTTGCTGAATATGCCATACACGGCAGATCCGCTGCCTGTAAGGGATGCATACAGCGCGCCATTGGCGTACAGTATTTTTTTTATCTCTTCTATTGGAGGGTGGGCGCGGAATACCGGCAGTTCAAAGTCGTTGATGAGCTTGTCTTTCCATGTTTCAACAGGCTGCTGCACGATGCTGGTAACTGTTGTGGAAGGAAAAGCAGGGATGAGTTGGGAAAATGCCCATGCGGTTGAGATATGAATGCCGGGGTAAACGATCAAAAAGGAGTAAGCGGAAAGATCAAGAGGTAGTGGTGTTGTTTGTTCCCCGCGGCCGGTGGCATAGCAGGGCCGGTTAATAATGAAAAAAGGACAGTCGCTGCCTAATGTCAATGCATATTGTAAAAGCTGTTCGGTGGACAGGTTAAGCCGGAATTTTTTATTGAGCAGGAGTAAGGTAAACGCTCCGTCGGAAGACCCGCCGCCGAGCCCGGCCCCGGTGGGAATGGATTTGTGGAGGTGCATCGCTACCGCAGGGAGTGCGGGAAAATCTTTTTTAAGCAGTTGGTAGGCTTTCAGGCATATATTATCACCGGTTGCGCCGGGCACGCGTAAACCGGTACTGGTAAATTGTACGTGTGCTGCATCTGAAGCTGGCCGTGTGCTGTCTGCCACCGGAATGGCTTCTACCGCATCGTACCAGTGAAGGGGATAAAAAATTGTTGCTATATCATGGTACCCGTCGGCTCTTTTTGAGGTGACGTTAAGCCCTATATTAATCTTGCAATTGGGGAAAAGCACCACGGGGCGGGTATTGTTTTGACAGGAATATATTTAACCTTTCTTTTTCCTGTGGTTGATCTCATCCCGGATGGCGATCGCCCTGAGATAATCTTCCTGCTCCAGCACTTCATTCAGCAATTGATTGAGCTCTTCCAGCGACATGGATTTCAGATCATCTTTGGAGCCCGTTTCACGCACTAATTGCGGCTCCTCTTCCGGCTTTTTCTTCTTGCCGGAATCTTCCATCAGGATACCAGCACTTTCCAGGATATGCTCATAAGTATAAATGGGGCAGCCGAAACGAACGGCAAGCGCGAGCGCATCGGATGTCCGGGAATCTATCTCCACTGTATCGTGTTCGTTGCTGCATAAAAGCTTGGAATAAAAGATGCCTTCCTGCAGGTCACTAATGATAATTTCATGCAGCTCTACGTTAAATGCCATCATAAAGTTCTTCATCAGATCGTGCGTAAGTGGCCTGCTGGGTTGCATTCTTTCCAGTGCTACCGCTATGGCCTGCGCTTCAAATCCGCCAATTACGATGGGCAGGCGCCTTAGCCCGTTTGTTTCGCCCAACACAACGGCGTAAGAATGTGTTTGGGTAATGCTGTGCGACAGCGCTACTATTTCCAGTTCTATTTTCTTCATAATCTGCTGCGAATGTACAAGAATTTTAGAAAACGGATAGCGGGGAAAGGAGATGAGAGGTACTACAATAAAAACCGCCCCGAATTAAGCGGGGCGGTTAAAGGAACGTGTTTTCTCATGCTACGCCTTTCAGCTTTTTAACTTCTTCTATGATCCGGGGCACTACTTCAAAGGCATCGCCCACAATTCCATAATCGGCGGCTTTGAAAAAGGGTGCTTCCGGGTCTTTATTAATAACAACAATGGTTTTGCTTCTGTTTACGCCTGCCAGATGCTGAATAGCACCGGAAATGCCGATAGCAATATATAAATTGGGTGCAATAGCCAGACCGGTTTGCCCCACATGCTCGTGATGAGGACGCCAGTGCGTATCGGCCACCGGACGGCTGCATGCAGTAGCCGCACCTAAATATTTAGCGAGCTCTTCGATCATCCCCCAGTTTTCCGGGCCTTTTAACCCCCTTCCTCCGCTCACCACGATCTCTGCCTCACTCAGCGGTATTTCACCTTTTACCTTATTGACTGATATTACCCTTATTTTGGTTGCATCTGTTGTTGCATTAAATGGAATAATTGTTGCTTTGGCATCTCCTGAAGCCTGTGCCGGAAATGAATTGGGATTTAATGTTATGATTTTGATATCAGAATTCAACGCGATATTGGCGAATGCTTTACCCGAGAACACGGACTTCTTTACAATGAAGCCATTGCTCAGATCGGGTAGTGCAACGGCACCGGATGCCATGCCAGCTTTTAATTTTACCGATAGTCGGGGAGCGATGGCTTTGCCGTCTGAATTGTTAGCCAATACAATTATTTTGGTACCCGTTGCCTGCGCCACCTGCGCAATGGCGCCGGTAAGCACCTGTGCATCAAAATGGTCGAACTGCTGACCGGCTACATGGTGTATTTTTTTTATTCCATATCCTCCCAGGGCAGAAAGATCGTCTTCCACAGATCCTGCCACTATAGCTTCGGCGTCCATACCTGCCTGTTCGGCGAGCCTGGCACCATAGGCCAGCGCCTCTAAAGCGGCTTTTTTTATATGTCCTTCCGATTGATCAATGAATATGAGTACTGACATATGTGAATTTGAGATTTGAGATTTGAAATTGGAGATGTAAGATTTGAGCTACTGTATTAAATCACTTTTGCTTCTTCATGCAATAGTCTTACGAGTTCCCCGGGATTATCTGCAGGTACCAACTTCACTCCGGCTTTTGCCGGAGGCAATTCGAAATTGACAATGCCGGTTAAGCTATCTGCAGTTACAGGCTCTACCACTTTAAGCGGTTTGGTCCGTGCCGCCATGATGCCACGCATATTGGGTATCCTCGCTTCCGCCATCCCCTTTTGGCAGCTTACCACTACAGGGATATTGACCTCACATACTTCTTCGCCGCCTTCAATTTCACGGGTAATGGTAGCCTTATCTGCGTTGATCTCAAAACGGGTAGCCAGTGCAACATAAGGAAGCCCAAGCAGCTCTGCGACCATTCCACCAACGGAGGCGCCATTGTAATCGATGGTTTCCCTTCCGGTAAATACCAGATCGTAAGCCCCCTGCCGGGCTATTGCTGCAATTTGGGAGGCTATATAGTAGCTATCCCCGTTATCGGTATTTACACGTATGGCTTCATCGCCACCTAAAGCCAGCGCTTTACGGATAATGGGTTCTGCGTCGGCACTGCCAACCGTTACCAGATGCAGTACAGCAGAAGGATCTTTTTCTTTAAGTTCAATAGCTCTCACCAGCGCATACCATTCGTCATAAGGGTTGATGATCCATTGCACTCCTGCAGTGGCAAATTTTGTGTTATTATCTGTGAAGGCTATTTTGGCAGTGGTGTCTGGCGACCTGCTGATACAAACCAGTATTTTCATTTGTTTATTTTATTTTTTCGCGATAACGATCAAATTTTGCAAACGGCCTATAAAGTTGTTTATGCAACTAATTTGTAATGCAAATATACCAAGGGAATTGTTTATATCCGAAAGAATTTTGAGATTGTTTGATCAATACTGATTTTTAGGTACAGACTTATTACTTTCACACAAAATTACGGAGATATGGAATTACTGGAACTGTTTGAACAGGCCGCCGCAGAGAGCAAAGCATTGCCTGAAAAACCAAGCAATGAAACCCTGCTTCAATTATACTCCCTGTATAAGCAGTCAACAGAGGGTGACAATAACAGCGAGCCGCCTTCTAATCCTTTTGATTTCGTTGCCAAAGCCAAATATGAAGCCTGGCTGGGCATAAAAGGAAAATCGAAAGAAGCTGCCATGCAGGAATATATTCAGCTTGTAAATAAGCTAAAGGAAAGCTGACCTTTTGTTTTCAGCTCATTACGCCTCTTAAATATCCTGCTGATTCTGCGATCCCCGGCAGGGCGTCTTTCATATCTTTTTCAAACTCTATGCTGCACAGGCCTTTATACTGTATCTTACGCAGCGCGGTGATCAGGGCGGGAAAATCAATTGCTCCGCGGCCCACTTCAATGGCCTGGGCATCGGCTTTTGCTGCAGTTACATCCTTTATATGCAGGTCAAAGATCCTTGAAGCATAGCCTGTAACCGCTTTTTCCGGTTTTGCTCCTGCCCGGAACGCGTGCCCGATATCCAGGCACAACCCCACGCGACTGTCCATTTTACTGATACGGTCATATACATCTTTGGGACCGGGATATAATTTATCTTCAGGACCATGGTTGTGAATGGCTATCCTGATATTGTATTCCTTTACTTTTTTTTCTGTATAGCTGAGCAGATCATAACCCGGAACGCCGACGATCATATTTACTCCCACCCGTTTGGCATAATCAAATGCGTGGTCAACCTCTCCTTCTGTTTTCATATAAATTACGCCTACAGTGTATACATGAATGCCTCCGTTTCTGAATCGGGCCAATACTTCGTCTATGGTTTGCCGGGAGCTGTTCAAAGGAAGGTGAAAGTCTTTTACCGACAGGTTCTTTATTCCTACCCGGTTCATGATGGCGATGGTTTGATCAATGGTGTAATTGACAAAAGAATAGCCGGCCATTCCTGTCTGCAAAAATTCTTTCTTTAGTATTGCCCCCGCATGGGCTGCACCGGGGAATGACAGCAGGGAGGGGGAAGATAAAGCCATTGCCGATGCCTGTATGAATTTTCTTCGTGAAGACATAGAACCTTTTTTGGTGAATTGAAATTTAAGGTAAGCAATTTTTTCAAATCCGGTCGATGATGTGGCGCCCGGTTATTATGGTGCTGTGCACAGAAGAGGTGAGGTTTGTTGTTTGCGTTATGATCTTTACATTTACAGGAGGATTTGCACAGTTGATGAATATAAAACCATATCCATGCCTTTAAGAAATTTCTCCTTCAGGAATATAGCAGTAGAAACATTTAATCAGGCAGCCGAATCCATTATCCTTACCTGGAAAGAAATTGCGGTTTCGCTGGGATTGAAGCAGGATATTTATAAAAATCCCCTGCACCGCCCGCTTGAAAAACCCGTGACGGCTATTCTGATCGGGGCAGGCAACCGGGGAAATATATATGCAGACTATGCGCTTATTCATCCCAACGAATTAAAAATAACAGGCGTGGCAGATGAAAATGCGGTACGTAACGGACGATTTGCACGTAAACATCATATTGCTGCCGGGAACCGCTTTTATAAATGGGAAGACGTTTTCGCAAGGGAGAAATTTGCTGATGCCGTGATCATTGCCACCCCTGATGCTTTGCACGCCGAACCCTGCCTGCGGGCGCTGAATGCGGGATATGATGTGCTGCTGGAGAAGCCCATTGCGCTTACTGAGGAAGAGTGCAGGTTGATACATGAAAGGGCCAAAACCACCGGGCGGATCGTGGGAGTATGCCATGTATTGCGGTATTCCCCTTATTTCAGGCAATTGAAAGAGATCATTACCTCCGGTATCATCGGCGATATTGTAAGTGTACAGCATATGGAGCCGATAGGTTTCGATCATATGGCGCATTCTTATGTAAGAGGAAACTGGCATAACAGTACCATGTCTTCACCTATTATCCTGGCTAAATCCTGTCATGATACCGATATCCTGCGATGGCTTATCAATGAACCTGTGGAAGATGTACAGTGTTTTGGAGGATTACGTTTGTTTACCCGGGAAAATGCCCCGGCAGGCAGCACCGAAAGGTGTACGGATAACTGTGCTGTGGAAGGAACCTGTCCTTTTTCCGCCCTGCAGATCTATTACCGCGACAGGAAAAGATTATATGTTTTTGATCTGCCTGAGCAGCGTCGCAACTGGGATTATATTATCCTGAAAAAACTAAAGACAACCGATTACGGGCGTTGTGTTTATCGTATGGATAACAACCAGCCTGATCATCTCACGGTGAATATGCGTTTTGGAAAAAATATCACTGCCGTTTTTTCCATGGAAGGGCTTACTTCTTATGAAGGCAGGTGCACCAGGATAATGGGGACCAAAGGCGATATTGTAGGCGATATGGAAACCTATACCATCACCGACTTCAGAACAGGACAGCAAACAACATGGAGCCTGAAAACAGATTTTCATGGCGGCGGTGATCACCGCCTGGTGCAGGACTGGGTGCAGGCGGTAGGTCATCAGGACGCACGGATACTTTCTTCCACGATTGATGTTTCGGTGGTGAGCCACCTGATGGCTTTTGCCGCTGAGAGAAGCCGGCTGAATCACACCATTGAAGAGGTGAAGCTGCATAAGTGAGGATGAAGGAGAAGGTGAAAGGCTGAGGGCAGGAGGTGGAGGAAAAGTGAATGGTGAATAGTCAATAGTGAATGGCTGATAGCCGACTGCTGATAGCTGACAGCCCGTTTAGTGTTAGGAAGTTTACCGTTTGTAGTTAAGATCAGAAATCAAAAAATCAGGAATCAACAATCATACCTGAGGTAAAGCATCAAGAACCAAAAGACAAATAACAAATAAAGTGCGAAGCCAGAAACTCTAAATCCTAAACGAAATGCAATCTCAAATTTCAAATCATAAATCTCGAATCTAAAGCTGATTGCCGGTAGCTGAAAGCTATCAGCCCCTCACGCCTGTTTCACCCAGCCAGCCCCGTACTGTAGCAGCCGTTGTTCCATTTGCTTATATACTTTTTGTTTAAGTGCTTCTACATCCTGTATTGTTAAACCTGCTACCGGCATTTCTTCCATAAAAACCGCCCGGCTTTTGCCTGGTGTAAGTGTAAATAATTTGCCGTAGGGCATCCTGTTATAGGCATCAAGCAATAAAACAGGCTTGATGGGTGTTTGTGTTTCAATAGCAATACGGAAAGCACCGTCAAAAAATGATTTCAGGGCATGGTGCGTTTCATTAAATGTGCCTTCGGGGAATATTAAAACAGAGATACCTCTTTGCAGCACCGCTTTTAGCTTGCGCACGCTCCTGGAACGGTCTTCAGCGCTCCCGCGGTCAACCGTTACTATCGCATTCTTATAAATATATCCAAACACGGGGATGCGGCCGGTTTCTTTTTTTCCTAAAGCGCGTATGGGTTGCCGGTAGGTTTTAACAACCACGGCGGCGTCGAGGAAGGAAATATGGTTGCTTACAAAAATGTAAGCTCTCTTTTTATCGTGCGGCACCTCGTAGCTATTTTTATGAATAATACCCACCAGCGGGAACCATACATCGCCCCATAGCATGCAAATGCGGTAGATGGCGTTCCCTCCTCTGAGGGATCCAAAGAAAGAAGCAATGATCACAAACGGGAACAGGATAAGCATTAGCAATACAAACAGAAGCATTGCATATATATTGTAGAGCCATCGGAGAAGTGTCGTTAACAGGTTCATGAATTCAATTGCAGTTACATTTCCATTCTTCATTCATATCAATGCAGGTAATCACTGCCATGCCTTTCTTTGAAGGGGCAAAAATAATACGAACATGCTGATTATCGTGTGTGACCCCTTCCAGCGCATATTTCGGATCGGGCTTTGCCTGCAGGTCGCTTTTGCTATAGTTGATCTTTCCTTTTTGCAGTATTTCCTTTACTTCACTGTCGCTGATGTGCCTGCAGTTCATCCGGCAGCGGGCATGTTGTGTATAAATGAGCGGTGTGAGCGTACGGTTAAAGCTGCTTTCTTTTCCCGGCTGTTCCCGCAGTGGATCGCTGCTGTAATATGCCAGGTACAGCCCGCAGCTTATCAGTAATATAATAAGATAACCGGTAAAACGCTTTTTCTTCATTCTGCACTGTTATCATGCTCCATAATGCCGGCAAGCGTAAGCAGCTCCGTTTGTTTATACAGTTTATCGCCGGCGCCAAAGCATTTGGACAATTCTTCCAGTAAAAACTGAAAAATACGCCTGTGCTCCATCGGTCTGAAATAGGAGGCGGAAACAGGGATGCCCGTTTTGTTGAAATATTGCTCTACGTCTTTATGCGTGTATACATGCCCGTTCATAGGGTCAATATAGAAATGGATATTATAGTTGTCTTTTTTCGGATTAAAATAGCCGTACGAAGTGTCAAAATAGGCAAGCAGGTATTGCCGGGGTATCCTGATCGCTTTTACGGGAATATCAAGCAAGCCACATAGCAATTGGTATATAATACCGTTTATGATGGAGTTGCCCCGCTTGGTTTCCAGTACCTTGTTGATCAGGAACTCTTCGGGGTGCTGGTAGGCCACTTCTACTCCTTTAAATTTATAATAAGTAAAAAAGATACGGTTGATGATGTTAACCTGCTCGAGTGCCGTAAGGTAATTATTGAGCTCAAGCCAGACATTGCGTTTTATTTTTTCTATTTCCTGGAAAACAGGCGTATCTGCCATATTCGGGTATTGATATCTGGCTACCAGAAGTGCTCCTTCCAGCAGGTCATGCCGGGCAGACCGGACGTATGCCGAAAAGTCGGCTTGTAATTCCTGGAAATGAAGCCGGTGTATGAGCAGCCCGATCTTTTCCTGTATCGTTTCATCCGGGGTATTTTCCCACAATTGTTCCAGGTTCGGAATGATATGCCTGCCATAGCTTACGATCCTGTTGCTAACGGTATCGAATACCTCGCTGTCTGGGTCATCTATAAGCTGCATCAGCGCATTTATTTCACGGGTTTCTTCCATAGAAAAGATTGAATAAAGTATAGACGAATAAAGCCATTCTTTTATTGTATAAAAAGATATCCGGATAAATATCGGATGCACGGGCGGATAAATGCTTTTCTTTTTTTCCACAGCAGGTGGACAAGTGGGGAGGAACGGTGCTATGGTACTAATTTAGCATATTTCTTTGTGAGAAGTGAGACGATAAATGTGAGTATCTCATATTTACCGTCTGTTGTTTCACGTTTGACATAACCTTACATTTTCTCCAGAATATAAATACTATTTCCGGATATTGCCGGTATTGTAATACACCAGTTTAATGATATTGGCAGGTGCCGGTTTGTTGTTCCAGTGAGGATGTATGGCCAGAGCAGAGCCGAGGGCGGTGGCCTGGGCTACGGAAGCGGCGTATACTTCAATGCCGGGAAATGCTTCCGCCAGTAAATGCATGTACAATGGGTTTTTACCAAACCCCCCGTCTACAAATATCCGCTTTACATTGGTACCTTTCAGCACTAGTTGGGTGGCGCTGACCTGCCTGTCGATAATATCCAGCATCAGCTGGTGATAGGCCTCTTCATAGCTGCTGGAAGTGTTGAGGTCTCTTTCGGAGAAAGCCGTTACTGACGATCCGTTTTTAGGCAGTACCTGGGGGTGCAACCGTAATGCCGCAATGATATGCTTGTCGAATTGTACAGTGGTATAATGATCCCCGGGCTTACTAAAATGATCGGACAGTCGTTTTACCTGCTGTTCGTGCTCGTATCCTGCAAACAGGCGGGAAGCTTTTACGGGCTTGCCGCGGTAGGTCATGTAGCACAGGCAATCCTGCTGCAGCTCCTCCACCGTAAGGGGAATGCTGTTGAACGGGTTAAAGCTGATCGACCATGTGCCTGTGGAGATCAATATGAAAGGTTCCCTGAAATTGGTAAGATAAGGGATAAGCGCTGCCGAGCTGTCGTGTAAGCCAACGCCGGCGCTAACCGTTTTTCCGGACAGCGTCATTTTCTTTACGTTATCTGAAGCAAATATGGGTGGCAATTTATTGATTATACCTTCCCTGTATACCCATTCGTGGTAATTGTTCTGAGGAAAATTCCAGAGGTTTGTATGGCAGCCGATGCTGGTAATATCTGAACAGGTCTGTTGGGTGAGCAGGTAGCTTATGTATTGCGGAAGATGCAGCGAATAAGCGATCCGGTCGAATACGGACTTTTGTTCATACTTTAAGCGATACAACTGCATGCCTGAGTTTAAACTGCCAAGCACAGGAGAAGCCGTATGCATCGACAGCATGATCTCACCCCCATACCGGTCATAAAATTTATTTTTTAAGTTTTCCGGATAGGGTTTAAGGTAATTATATAAGGGGGTTAACGTGTTGCCGCTTTTATCGATATGCACGAAACTGGCACCATAGGAAGTGAAGTTTATGGCTCCGATATGGAAGGCTTCCAATCTGCTTATCTCATTGTATGATTCCCTGATCCATTGTGTCAGCAATTCCAGGTTTTCGCACGGATACCCGTCCTCATCTGTTGTTTCGGGAAGAGACACGCTCTTTTCATATACTGCTTCGTAATCTTCATTAAAAAGAAAAAGCTTTTTATTCGTTTTGCCAATATCATAAATGGCTATAACCGGCATGCTATTGCTCATCATGGCATAAAGATAGGAGGTGAGTGCTGAACAACAAAAAAGAGCTACGCGTTACTGTATTCCAAATTGTCGGGAGGTTGACTAAAAGGCTCACATTGCTAATGAAGTGAAACAATCCATAACACATAAATTAGTCCCATTCAATGAGATGGCTTTCCCGCCCTGGGGCGGGATCCCTCCCTCGCAAAGACGTTCAACGACCATTTTTTAGTCAGCCTCAGCTTTCGTTATATACTCATCAATGGAGGCTTATAGTCCGGTAGCTATGGCTTTTGATCCCCTGCTTTTGATCAGTTGCTGGCGAACTTTTTCAGTACGGAAAAGACCCATGGGATCCAATGCTCCTCCGGAGCGCAGCCTGGCTTCGGCTACCAGCGGACGTACATCTGTACGGAAGGCATGCTGCAAAATTTCCTGCGCTTTTACCACGTCGTTGTTTTGACGGGCTTCCTGCAGCGCTTTGCTGTCGGTAAGTAAAGCCTGGGCATAAGCAATGCCTATGGCTTCAACCGACTGCATAAGGTCTTCCAGTGGATCTTTTACATTGTGCGAGGCATCGATCATCCAACCGAGGTCGGTGGTATGATTCATACCTCTGGCATCCATACCTTCCACCAGTTCGTTAAAAATGAGGAAAAGCTGGTAGGGTTTAATGCTCCCCGTAGTGAGGTCATCATCGCCGTATTTGGAGTCATTGAAATGAAAGCCTCCTAATTTTCCTTCCATCAGCAAAAGCGATACGATTTGCTCAATATTGGCATTGGGCAGGTGGTGTCCGAGGTCTACCAGCGTATAAGCCTTATTGCCCAGTTTACTGGTATATAAATATGATTGGCCCCAGTCACCCACCGTTGTGGAATAAAAGTTAGGCTCGTATGCCTTGTATTCCACAAATATTTTCCAGTTGTCTGGCAAAGCCTTATAAATCTCCTGTAAACCGTTGAGCGTATGGTGGAAGGCTTCCCGGAAATTAAGCTGACCGGGAAAGCAGGAGCCGTCCGACAGCCATACCGTTAGTGAAGTGGAGCCTAATGCTACGCCATGGCGGATCACTTCAATATTATGATCAATGGCCTGTTGGCGGATAGCTTTGTTTACATTTTGCAGTGATCCGAACTTATAGCTTAATGGCTGGTTGGGCTGATCCTGGAAAGTGTTGGAGTTCATGGCGTCAAACCGTAACCCGTGTTGTGCCGCGAGCGCCTTAATATGAGAGGGATTTTCGGGTATATCCCAGGGGATATGAAGCGATATGGCACCACTCGACCGGTTGAGCGCATGCAGCAGGCCAATATCTTCGATCTTTTCTTCCAGGTTGCGCGGCTCACCTCCTCCCGGGAACCTCCCGAACCTTGTACCGCCTGTTCCGAGGGCCCAACTGGGTATAGCTACCTGGAAGGCTATTAGTTTATTTACAATACTTTCAGCTTGTTCAGTGTTGGCGCTGCAGTAGGCGAACCTGTTGCTGTGTGCTTTCAGTAAATCTTCATTATGACTGTCAATCCTGTATTTTTCTATCTGCATGATCTTACTTAATTTATGGCATATAAAATACTTCTTTCAACGGGATGCTCACCGGCGATTCGTCGGCATTCACATCCATGATGTCTTTCATATAGTGCCACCAGCGTCGCATAACGGGCTGTTGTGGCAAAGTCTCAAGGGCTGTAGGGTCGTTTACCTGTAAATAGCCAAACAGGCTTCCTGTTTCCTCTTCTAAAAAAATTGAATACTCCTGTATACCGCTCTCTTTCAATAAAGCCTGCAGTTCCGGCCATATGGCTTCGTGTCGCTTCTGGTATTCGGCTTCAAAGCCTTTGTGTAATTTCATGATAATAGCCCGGC
This sequence comes from uncultured Terrimonas sp., assembly GCA_964599035.1. Taxonomy (GTDB): domain Bacteria; phylum Bacteroidota; class Bacteroidia; order Chitinophagales; family Chitinophagaceae; genus Agriterribacter. The sequence goes on from CAZREP010000013.1 coordinate 14,520, forward strand.
GGTGCATGAGGATTAGAGATTTGAAATTTAAGATTTGAGATTTGAGATTTGAGATGGATTTCAGGTTTGGAGTTTGGAAGTTTATGGTTTTTAGTTTTGAGTTAATTGACATCCATTCGGATCCCGGACTTTGAATTTGAAATTTATTTGGTGCTTGTCTTTTATCATTTGGTGCTTTCCATTCGGATTTCAGGCTTTAGTTTTCGGATTTGGTTCCTGCTATCTTACAAAAGCCATGGCAACGCCGCCGTCGATATTAAGCACATTGCCGGTAGCCTTGCTCAGTAATCCTCCAGTGAAGGCAAAGCAGGCATTCGCAATATCTTCGGGCAGAATGATCTGGTTCAGCAGGGTGCGTTTGGCATAAAAAGCAGGCAGCTCTTCTACCGTTACCCCATATGCTTTGGCGCGTCCCTCAGCCCAGGCGCCTGCCCATATTTTGCTGTCGGAGATAACGGCATCCGGGTTTACCACATTCACGCGGATATGATCTTTGCCCAGTTCGGCTGCATTTAAGCGGCTGAGATGCAATTGAGCGGCTTTGGCCGATCCGTAACCTGCATTGTTAGGCCCGCTCACCAGCGCGTTTTTGCTTACAATATTGATAACATCGCCGCCCATGTCCTGTTTACGCATGATGTTTACGCCTTCCTGCGTAACAAGGAATTGACCTTTTACCAGCACATCATACAGCAGGTCCCAGTCTTTTTCGGTATGCTCCTCCAGTGGCTTGGAAATGGATAAGCCGGCGCAGTTCACCACAATATCAACCCCGCCGAAGGCCAATGCTGCGGCCTTAAATGCATTACGGATGCTCCCGGCATCTGTAACATCCAGCAGCTCAGTCGTAAAAGTATCTTTGCTGTATTGCGCAGTGAAATCCTTTTTTGCATTTGCCAATCTTTCCGCATCGTTGTCGTTTACGATCACCACGGCACCCTCGTCGGCAAACTTTTTAGTGATGGCTTTGCCAATGCCGCCAGCGCTGCCTGTTACCAGGGCGATGCGCCCGGATAATGCTTTGGGCTTGGGCATTCGCTGCAGCTTGGCTTCCTCCAGCAGCCAGTATTCGATATTGAAAGCCTCCTGGCGGGGTAGTGAAGTATATTCAGATATGGCTTCGGCGCCCTTCATTACATTAATGGCGTTAATATAGAACTCAGCGGCTACACGTGCTGTCTGCTTGTCTTTGGCAAAAGTGAACATGCCCACGCCGGGATATAATATCACCACCGGGTTGGCGTCGCGCATGGCAGGACTATTGGGGTGTTTGCATTTTTCATAATACGCGGTATACATTTCCCTGTACGCTTCAAATTGAGGCTTCAGCTTTTCTTTTACATCTGCAACATCCGCTATACTTTCACCCGGGGTAAGGTTAAGTACCAACGGGCTGATCTTTGTTCTTAAAAAATGGTCGGGGCAACTGGTACCCATCGGCGCCAGTCTTTCCAGGTCATTGGAATTAATATATTCCAGCACCCTGTCGTCGTCGGTAAAGTGACCGATCATTTTTATATGGGAAGAACATAGACCCCTGAGCACAGGCGCCAGCGAGGTCGCTTTGCCCAGCCGTTCTTCTTTAGATAAAGACTCAAGCTTGGCGCCCCCAAATACGGACTTGTTTTTTAAATGCTCTTCAATATATGCCGCACAGCGTTCAATTACTTCCAGGGTATTGATATAGCTTTCAAAGGCGGTATCACCCCATGTGAACAAGCCGTGCGAGCCAAGCATGATACCCCTGATCCCGGGATTTTCATCAAGGCATTGCTTTAATTTTAAGCCGAGGTCGAAGCCCGGGCGCTGCCATTCCACCCATCCGATAGCGCCGTTAAAGAGCTCCTGTGTAATGCGCTTGCCGTCTTTGGCAGCTGCAATGGCAATGGCAGCATCAGGATGCAGGTGGTCGATATGTTTAAACGGGAGAAAGCCGTGCAGGGGGGTATCGATGGAAGGCGCTTTGGAGCTCAGGTCGAAAATACAGTGGTTGAACAGCTCTACCATTTCATCTTCGTGGTCAATGCCGCGGTAGACATCAGTGAGACTTCTCAGGCGGTCTACATATAAAGCAGCCAACCCACTTTTCTTTAATGTTCCCAGGTCGCCTCCTGATCCTTTCACCCACATCACTTCTGTGTCTTTACCCGTAAGCGGGTCCTTTGCCATTACCTTGCATGAGGTATTGCCGCCGCCATAGTTGGTGAGGCGCAGATCGGCGCCTAATAAATTAGACCGATAGATCAGCAGTCCCACTTCATCGCCGGCAAGTGCCGCCGCTTTGGCATCATCCCATAAGTAGCTTACATGCCTGAATTCTTTTGTTGTAACAGGAGACATATTTTTATATTTTTTATTTTGTTGTTTTTGTAAATTATTTTAATGAATTACCATAGCCCACCAGCAGTACGGCTATGATAATGGTGATTATGCCTGCAGTGATCATGAGTATAGTTCGTTTACTCACGCCTTTCCATTCTTTCAACACAATGCCCCATAAGTTAGCCACTAAAATGATGAATGCCATGTGCAGTATCCACGAGCTGGCACCGTTCCCCAGCCTGCTTTCGCCCATGCCATAAAAGAAAAACTGCAAAAACCAGGTCGTGCCGGCCAAAGCAGAAAAAATATAGTTGGATAATAAAGGGGTTTTGGTATTAATATAGTCGCCAAAAGTTTTGTTGCGGGCATTTAAGATCATGCACCAGATAAAGTTGGTAGTGAGGCCGCCCCACAGGATCACCACAAAGGTTACATTGTTTTGAAACAAAAATTCACCCTGTCCCGGGTGTGCTGCTTTCCATATCTCATTGGCTGTAATAGCCATTGATTTCCCCGATTCTATACCGAAATTAAAGCAGGCGCTTAAAATGCCTGATACAATGGATACCAGCAAACCCAGCCCGAACCTGTATTCGGTTTTTACCTGTGCTCCATGCGGGTCGCTGCCGGGTACATTAAGCTCTTTTTCTTTCCATGTTCCCGCTTTGCCGCAAAGAACAGTACCCAGTATACATACTGCCAGTCCGGCCAGTACATACAGCCCCCAGTTGGAATGGATCAGCATGTTGAAAGTATCTTTACCTTCCTGGGGGAAAAAATTATAGTAGATGGAAGGAATAACTGATCCGAAAACCATGGTCAACCCCAGGATGATGCTGGTGCCCAGTGAAATGCCCAGGTAACGAACGCCCAGCCCGTAGGTCAGTCCCCCGATGCCCCAAAGCACTCCAAATAAATAAGTAATGCCTATCGTACTGCTGTTTGTATTTTTAATGATTTCCCCAAAGCCGGGAATGGTTAAGTAAGCGGCGAGAGGAGGAACGATCAGCCATGAAAAAACACCCCCTGCTATCCAGTAGCTCTCCCAGGCCCAGCCTTTAACCTTCTTAAAAGGGGTATAAAAGCTACCCGAGGCAAAGCCTCCGATGAAATGATATATGATCCCTAAAATTACCTGCATGCATTTGTTTTTTCTATGCTGTAAACAATCTCCGCTCAAAAGTATACCATACCCCTGTTAAAGCCGTCATGTGCTGTCATGCAACAGCATTGCGATGGTGTGAACAGGCTTTACTATCTGTTTTGAGTGTATATTTAGGCGGCAAATGTTCAACATGCGTGTATACCCGCTGCTATTGCTGTTATTTTCATGGGGAGGTGCAGCCTTTTCCCAGGAGTTTGGAGCCAACCCGCCTTCGGTTAAATGGCGACAAATTAATACGCCGGAAGCCCGGATTATTTTTCCGGGAGGGCTTGATGCAACAGCGCAACGCGTAGCCGGTATCGTTCATTATCTGAATAGCACTACCGGTGTTACTGCAGGGACTGATCACCGTAAGATCAATATCGTGCTGCAAAACCAAACCACAAATGCCAACGGTTATGTGGGGCTTGCTCCCTGGCGCAGCGAATTCCTGCTTACGCCCCAGTTCAACAGCTTTGAGCTTGGCAGCCTGCCGTGGGCTGAAAATTTGGCTCTCCACGAATACCGGCATGTGCA
>CAZREP010000013.1:18532-44764 GCA_964599035.1 uncultured Terrimonas sp.
TTTTTTCAACGGCTACCGGTCGCTTTGGGAGGCAGACAAAAAATACAGCTTTATGAAGCTTCGCAACGGATCATTGCGGCATTATATTCCTGATCATTATACGCTGGGGTATTTACTGACCGGCTATGGCAGGGAAAAATACGGACCCCGGTTCTGGACTTCGGTAACAGACGATGCAGCAAGGTTTAAAGGATTATTCTACCCTTTTCAAAAAGCGGTAAAAAAATATGCGGGGGTAGCCTACAATGACTTTGTAGAAGATGCTATGCAATTTTATAAAGAACGGTCCGTGCTTTTTGCCGGCAGCTCTTTTGTTACCATGGGTAATAACAGCTATGTTTCTGATTATACTTTGCCCAGCTTCGCAGGAGAGGATTCACTGGTAGTGCTGAAAAGAACATACCGTAGCCAGCCAGCCTGGTGGCTGATCACGGAAAAGGGAGCAGAAAAGATCAGGGTTAAGGATATTGCACGCGATGATTATTACACCTGCAACAATGGTAAAATAGCATACACGGCATACGAGCCGGATGCGCTGTGGGGTGGGCGGGACTATAGTGTAATAAAAGTGCTTGATATAATAACGAAGCGGGTGGTGCAGTTAACGCACCGGAGTAAATATTTCCAGCCCGATATCTCACAGGATGGCACTTTGATCGTAGCTATACAATTTAATCCTGATCAGCAACAGGAATTGCATGTGCTGGATGCAGCTACCGGCGCGGTGTTGCATCGCGTGCCTCAGCCTGCGGAACACCTGATTTATACGTATCCTAAGTTTTACGATAGGGGGCATATCGTTTCCTGTATAAGAAATGCGCGGGGGCTGATGACCCTCGCTATGGTTGATCTGCAAACAGGAACAGCAGATAACCTGCTGCCCTGGAGTTATGAAGTAAAAGGATTTCCTTTAGTAAAAGGAGATACGGTATATTTTTCTGCAAGCAGCGGTTACCAGGATGATGTTTTTGCGGTAGACATTAAAACAAGGGCTCTTTTTAAGCTCACTGATGAGCCTCTGGGCGCATACCAACCTGCTGTTGATAATGCAGGGCGGTTAATATGGAGCAGCTTTACGGCAATGGGGTTGCAACTAAAGGAAAAGCAGCTGAAAGCAAAAGACTGGCAGGCGTTAATGCAAGTATCTACTGTAAATGTACCCAATTTGTATTTGCCGGGTGCCTTGCAGCAAACAGGCGGTAACATTTTAGACAGTATTCCATATGGTCGGTACCCGGTTACAACGTACAGCAAATTATCAGCCCCGTTCAATTTTCACAGCTGGCGTCCTTATTATGACCAGCCCGAATGGAGCTTTACCGTGTACGGACAAAATATCCTGAACACTTTTCAGTCGCAGTTGTATTATGCCTATAATGAAAATGAAGGGAGTCATAAAGCCGGTTTTACCGGTGTTTACGGCGCATGGTTTCCATGGATAACAGGCGGGGTATCTTATACATTTAGCAGGGAGGTAGGCGACGCGGCAAGAACCATACGATGGAATGAGCTCAACGCTAATATCGGCGTAAGGGCACCGTTTGATCTTACAAAGGGGCGGTGGTATAAAAACCTTGTTCTGGCCTCTTCCTTTAATGTGGAGCAGCTGAATGTAACGGGGAAGTATAAAGACAGCATCGCGGGGCCATTATTCAACTATATGCAGTTTTCATTGAACTGGAGCAGTCAAACCCAGAAAGCGGTGCAGCACATCAACCCGCATTTTGCACAAAGTCTTTTGCTGCGATACCGCACTGTTATAAATGATTATACTGCGCACCAAATGCTGGCGTCGGCATCGTTGTATTTTCCGGGTATAGGCGTAAATCACAGCCTCGTGCTTGGCGGGGCTTTTCAGTTGCGGGATACGGCGGATCAATACCGCTTTTCCAATAATTTTCCTTTTGCCCGTGGTTATCGCGGTGCGGATGCGCCACAGATGTGGAAGGGAAGCGCCAACTATCATTTTCCACTGGTATACCCTGATTGGGGCTTTGCACAACTGCTGTATATATCCCGTATCAGAGCCAACTTATTTTTTGATCATGCCTGGGCAAAAAGCTTACGTACCGGTGATGTGTTTTCTTTCAGGAGCGTGGGAACGGAGGTCTTTTTTGATACCAAATGGTGGAACCAGCAGCCGGTTACTTTCGGAATACGTTACAGCAGGCTTCTTGATAAGGATGTCGTTGGTACGAATAATCCCAACCGGTGGGAATTTATTTTGCCGGTAGACCTGCTCAGCAGGTGAGCGTGTTTATCTTTTAAGTGCTTTTATTGTATCACTTTAAAAGTAATGGAGGGTGCCATTATTTTATTGCCGCCTTTCAATTGCACGATCACGTTGTCGAGGATCATCTGGTCACCCTTAACCATATTATCCTTTATACTTTGCCGCCAAAGTTCGGTCATTATGCCGGTGTTGCTGAAATCGTTGATGCGCATATCATCTGTTGTTTTTCGCATACCGGTTTCGGGGTCTTCATAGCTGCTTGTAAACTTATAGATAGACCGGAAACGGACAATCGTATATTGATTTCCTTTTTCATCGCGGGCAACCAGCGAAGAATCTATAATACGGGAAAGTATATCCGAAGTGATACCACCACCGCTAAATCCGCCGATGGTGATAGTTACTTTTGGCAATGGGGGCTGGGCAGTTGCAGGTTTTTTATTATTTTGTGCCAGCACCGTTGCAGCAGAAAAGCATAATAATAAAAATATCAGTTTTTTCATTTAAAAAATTTATCGGGTATAATTTATAAGATCGGGTATAATTTATAAGATAGTGTTGTGTTAACCCTGATTTGCCGGGTGAGTTGTCTCACGTATCCCACAGATGATCACAGAAACACTATACTATATACCAAAATGAGCGTTATGTGCGAGAAATTAAGCCAGGCACACTCTCGTTTCTCCTCTCACCTCTTTCCATTCACTATTCACAGAATGATGCAGCATATTATGGTTAATATAACACTAGAAAACGACCGCAAAATAGAATTTATTATACAGCGTTTTTGTTAAAGCTGGTTATGCCTTTTTCTGAGGCCGCTTTTCACCATTCGCAAAATAACATCCAGCTGTACATGAAAGGTAGTGCGCTTTGCAGGCTTCATGGTAAAAAGCATAAGGATACTCCAGCCGGAGTGAGCTTATAAAAAATGCTTTAGCTGTGTTTCTCCGAAATCAGCCAGGCTGTTCAATTGTAAATCAGCCGCATTCCATTGGGGAAGGTCACGCATCACTTTATCAGGAACAACCACGCATCTCATTCTGGCGGCTTTGGCGGCGATCATGCCATTGAATGAGTCCTCAAAACAAATGCATTTTACGGGAATGGATTGTAATTCCCTGGCGCAGGTAAGGTATACTTCGGGATGGGGTTTGCCAAAACTTAAAAACTGGGCAGAGGTCATAGCCTGGAGATAGCTGCGGATATTTAATTTATCAGCTACCACGTGTACCACTGCCATTGGAGAAGATGTGGCCAGTCCTATTTTATATTGATGCTGCTTCAGCAGCGCAAAAATTTCCTGTACGCCGGGCATGGCTATGCCCCGGGCATCAATTTTTTCAATTGCTTTTTGAATGGTCAGCTCAATAGCGCTGCTGATAAAATGGGGCTTTATTTTAAAGTGATGGAACCAGTGGGTGATCCATTCTTCGGTGCGTAGTCCCCTGGTATCGTGATATTGTTCTGTTGTAAGCTGAATATTGAATTCCTCTAAAACTTCTGCTGCCGCCTCCTCCCATAAGGGTTCAGAATCAATGAGCAGTCCATCCATGTCAAAAATTACGGTATCTGTTTGCATGCTGCAAATATAATGGTGAAGGGGAATTTGAAAACTTGAAAATGTGGAGATGTGGAAATGTGAGAATGTGAATGGGGAGAAGGGAATGGTTTGGAATTTTATAGTTTCTCGTTTGTCGTCTATCGTTTCTCGCGATGAAGTTGACTAATATCTCACACCCTACACCCTACACCTGACAGGTCTCGTGAGATGTGAATAGTGAATGCGTCTGCCTGTTTTACGGTACATTCCAGGCGGGCTTAACAGCATGTTTACAAATGGCCTATATTGCAAAATAAACAATGAGTATAAACATATACCAATGGGGTCAATTTTTGAAAGGTTACGCTATGTGAAGCTGGTGCGAAAGATCGTGTATGTGATTATCGGATCCCTGTCTTATCCGCGGCTTGCGATACTGAACCGCATTAAAATTTCCGGTACGGAGCATATCCGGCACCTGCCCCGGAAGAACGTGCTGTTTGTAAGTAATCACCAGACTTATTTTATGGATGTGATCGCTTTTCTCCATATTTTTTGTGCGGTAAAATGGAGGAAAGAAAATAAGCTGGGTGTTCCGTATTACCTGCTTAATCCTTTTACCAATGTATATTTTGTTTCGGCGGAGGATACGATGAAGAAAAACTTTATGAGCAGGCTGATGGCTTTGGCTGGCTCTTTAACGGTAAAGCGTACCTGGGTGGAAGAAGATAAAGCGATACGAAAAGGGCTAAGCTATACCGACAGTAAAAAGATCCTGGATGCGTTAAGCAAAAGCTGGGTGATCACTTTTCCGCAGGGCACCACTACGCCCTTTGCCCCGGGGCGAAAGGGTACGGCCTTCCTGGTTAAACAAAGCCGTTGCACGGTGATACCTATTGTAATAGAAGGGTTCAATAAAGCTTTTCATAAGAAAAGCCTTAAGCTGATGCGGAGGAATGTGCTGATAACCGTAAACATTAAGCCGCCACTGCAGGTCAATTATGAAAATAGCCTGGATGATATCCTTGTGCAGATCATGGATGCCATTGAGCAAAGCGATGCTTATAAACTATCCACTACCTGACTTGTTTTTCAGTAAAGAACGCCTTGAGTTCTGCAGCATCATTAGGATCCATTTTGCCTCCCAGTATCAATCTCAACTGCCTTCTCCGCATAGCGCCTTCAAATAGCCTGCGCTCTTCTTCCGACTCTGTGATCAGTCCCGGAACAGGCGATGGTTTCCCTTCTGTGTTAAGCGCAACAAAAGTGTAATATGCCTCGTTGCTTTTGTATTTGTTCTGCTTTTTCAGGTCTTCCCCCCATACCTTAAGGTGTACTTCCATTGAGGTGGTGAATGCCCTGCTTACTTTGGCCTCAATATAAACTGCGTTTCCGAGTAAAATAGGGGCCTCAAATGAAATGTTATCAACCGAAGCCGTCACCACGGGCGCATTGGCATGCTTTTGCGCAGCCAGTGCTGCTGCTATATCCATCCAGTACATCAGTCTGCCACCCATCAGGTTCCCGAATACATTGGTATCGTTGGGCAGAACCAGTTCTGTCATTCTTACCAGGGATTCACCTGCCGTTTTTGAAGCTGCTTTCATTTAAATGATTTGCGCAAAGATAACAACTACAAAATTTTTCTCGTGGCGGCAGCAACGATGCAGTGTGAGGCAGCCTCATATCCGTTGTTGTTTTCTTTGCCGCCCAAACAGGTACATTTGATAAGCAACTGTGTAAAACCGGTACCGGAAATGCACCCGGCAGCGTGTTACCTGGCGGAGTCACTCCGTTTGTGTACAGGAATGCAAAAGGCGTGCATTACTCCGCGTTGGCAATAAATGTGTAAATAACGAGTATGGCTATGATAACCACTCTTATGGTAATAATATGGGAACTAATGCTTTTTTTCATGGCGCTTTATTTTGGGTATGGATGATCATCTGCGGGGGAATATGAAACTGTTTTAGAACTTCATCGGACATCTTAGTATACCTGAAGGTCTTCCGTTGCTTCCCAGCCTGATACCTACTTTAACAGTAGCGGAATAGTAGGAATCGTTCCGGTTGGGGGTGCCTCGTTTATCGCCGGCGTTATAGTATGGTATTCTCACCCCCGGGCTTACCTGCTGAGCTTTGTTATGCATTTGCTTGGCAATGGCTGCCGTTTGCGATCCGGCTCCGAAAAAACTGTCAAAATCGCTGTCGTCTATAAAGTTTGTGCCGATATCGTCAATGTAATCGGTAAAGGTTTTCCGGTTCACGATCTCGAATGCAGCGCTTATCTTATCGGAGAAATAATAACGTATGCCTACACCATAGGGAATATTGATTTGCGTGAGACTGTATTCCTTTTTATCGGGATATTGAGGCATACCCTGTCCTTCAGTGCGCAGTGGCTTCAGGTCAACCCAGCTTTTTGTGCCGTTGGGAGCGGTGTATTCTCCCTGTGGATTGAAATGGAATACGCCTACGCCGATCACACCATAAGGACGGAATTTATGGTAAAGGTCTTTATCGTCATTTTCAAGAAATACAAGAGGGTAGATCTCGCCTGTTAAGGTAACTTCCTGTACAGAGGTGCGTACCGAAAGGTTCCTGTTCTTACGGGCAACTTCAGCTCCTCCTTTATCGGCAATAATGCTGTCGGCACCTTCCAGTGTGGTAAAATTTGCAGCCAGTGTTATGCCAAGGAACTCACTGGGGCGAATGGAAAGATAAGCCCCTTTCATCAGCTTGGTCATCTGAATATTGTTATCCTTCAGAAAAGTTTTACCCGTGCCATAACGCCCGCCCAAATCGCCAAGCAGATTAGAGGGACCTATATTGATCCCAATCTCGTATACAGGCTTGTCAAAAAAGATATACTGACCATACGATTTTGCGGAAAAGAAACTAATGGCTGCAATCATGCAGACATGAAAAACCTTGTTGGGTAGTTTTTTAGTCATGAGAGCGGATTTATGCTTTCAAAAAGTATTGGACTGACTTAATTAACGGGCTATGCAGTAAAATAGTATAGAAGAAACAGGGGTGTCTGCAGAGGTGCGGATAGAGGGAGATTGCTGTAAATAGGGAACATACGTTAAAGAAGGATCATTTTAATATGTTCAATCCTGTCTTCCAGGTAGATGTCGCTATCCTGTAGAAAGCCGAGACTTTCATAAAATTTTTTGAGGTATAACTGGGCGCCAATGCGGATGGGAGTATGTCCAAACAACTGATACACAGCAGAAATACTGTGCTGCATGAGCTCCTTTCCTATACCGCTTCCCCGCACTGATCTCTTATTTACCACCCTCCCGATTGCAGCTTCTGCGTAAATCGTCCCCGGTGCGAACAAGCGGGTATATGCTGTAAGATCGCTTCCTTTCCAGGCACATAAATGCCACGCTTTCTGATCGTTATCGTCGACATCAAGGAAAGCGCACTGCTGTTCCACTATGAATACTTCCATGCGCAACTGAAGTATGCTGTACAATTCATGAACAGTGAGTTCATCGAAGGTTTGAAGTGTCCATCGCAACAGCATAAGAATTTGATGTATGATAACAAAATTAAAGTTCGAAATCCGAAAAGGAAGTATCAAATCACAAATAACAAGAAACAAACAAATCCGAAAATTGAAGCTCTAAATCCGAAGGGATACAACAATAAACTTCCAAACTCCAAACCTGCAACCCATCTCAAATTTCAAATCATCAATCTCAATATCCATACTTCTCCTTCCACAGTCCTTTTAGCCATTTTCTTAATTCTTCTTCTCTTGCATTTTTCCCGGGATTATAAAATGCCGTTCCTTTTATTTCATCGGGCAAATATTCCTGTTCTGCAAAATTATGTTGGTAGTCGTGGGCATATTGATAGCCTTTTCCATAATCCAGGTTTTTCATCAGCCTGGTGGGTGCGTTGCGTATATGGAGGGGAACGGGCAGATCGCCATATTGGTTTACGGCGGCTATTGCCCCGGCAATAGCAAGATAGGCAGCGTTGCTTTTGGGCGACGAAGCAAGGTAAGTGGCGCATTGCGAAAGTATGATCCTCGATTCGGGATACCCTATCTTATTTACTGCTTCAAACGTAGCATTAGCCAATAATAATGCGTTGGGATTAGCGTTACCGATATCTTCACTGGCCAATATTACCAGTCTTCTTGCAATGAACTTTACATCTTCCCCGCCCTCGATCATTCTTGCCAGCCAGTACACTGCTGCATTGGGGTCGCTGCCGCGGATGGATTTAATAAATGCGGAAATAATATCGTAGTGCTGCTCACCGCTTTTGTCGTATAAGGCAATGCGCTTCTGGGCGATATCCATCACCATGCTGTCAGTGATCGTTACTTCATTGCCGGGAACAGCGTCTGTTACTATTTCGAGGAGATTAAGCAGCTTTCTTGCGTCTCCCCCCGAGATGTTCAGCAGTGCGGAAGTTTCATTCAGTGTTATTTTACGTTTGCCAAGCACCGGATCTTTTTCAACAGCCAGCGTAAGCAGCTTTTTAAGGGCTGTCTCATCGAGGGGCTTCAGCACATATACCAGGCAACGGCTTAACAGGGCGGCATTTACTTCAAACGACGGGTTTTCGGTTGTGGCTCCAATAAGGGTAATAGTGCCTTTTTCCACGGCGCCCAGCAACGCATCCTGCTGGCCTTTGTTAAAGCGGTGGATCTCATCAATGAATAAAATGCTCCCATTCTGGAGCCTGGCCTTTTCGATCACTTCCCTTACTTCCTTAACGCCTGCACTGATGGCACTGAGGGTGTAAAAAGGAACATGAAGCGTGTGCGCAATAATATTGGCAATGGTAGTTTTGCCCACGCCCGGGGGACCCCATAAGATCATGGAAGGTATTTTACCCTGCTGTATTGCTTTGCGCAATACGCTTCCCTGCCCGGTAAGGTGTTCCTGTCCTACCAACTCATCTAATGACCTGGGGCGTAACCGTTCTGCCAGTGGAGCTGCCATCGTACAAAAATAAGCGAAAGTTGCATTCCGGCGTCTCGTAGCGTATTCACCGTTTTGTACTTGAAAATGATCTCCTGCTACTGTAAAGAATCATTGGTCCAGGCTACCTTCTATCGCCTAAGATTTCCTGTGAATGGGGATAAAATTCCCCTTCTGCGATGCCATAATGGGTAGAGTACGGGGGTGTTTTCTTAAAAATTGATGGCAATGTTATTGCAGGATTTATTTCTTTTAACCATTAAAATTAAGCGCTATGAAGAACTTATTATTGATCTGTATCTCCTGTTTTATGATTGTGTTTTTAGCCTGCAACAGTCCTTCTCCTGATACAGGAAATACAGATACGGAAAGCAACGACATCAGGGCAGACTCCGTTACGCCTTCCGATACGCTATATCCTCAAACAGATACCAGTATGCAAAATTTACAGTAAGAAGGATGTGGGATCTTTTTGCATGGTATGCAGTTGAACAGCTTTGCCGGGTTTGTCGTACAGACAGACCGGCATTGTTCAACTGTTGTATAACCGTAGCGCGGAAATGGTAGCCCAGATCAAACGGGTTTTGTGCTGCTCAGTGCCAGCCGTATATAATGTTGCAGATCGGGAATGGTTTTTTCCATGAACCACGGATTTATTCTCACCCAGTTTTGATTGCGCGGAGAAGGATGAGGCAGTGGAAAATAGCCGGGAAGGTATTCCTTATAGCATTTTACCGTTTCTGTAAGGCTGGTTTTGTTATTCTTTCTTAAATAATATCGCTGGGCATATTGTCCTATTAGCAAGAGGAGAGGCGCATTCTTAAAATTTTCCAGTATCTGCGGATGCCAGAGCGGGGCGCATTCCGGTCTGGGAGGCATATCGCCCGACACCGCTTTTCCGGGATAGCAGAATCCCATTGGCATTATGGAAAATGCTTCAGGGTTGTAAAAGGTGGCTTCATCCACCCCCATCCAGCACCTTAATTTTTTTCCGCTTGCATCGTTCCAGGGAATGCCTGTTTCATGAACGCGCCTGCCGGGAGCCTGACCGATAATAACTATCTTTGACCGGCAGCTCAATTGAACTACGGGACGCGGTCCTAATGGTAAATGATCTTTACAAACTTCGCACCGTTGTATCCTGTCTAAAAGTGTATTCATTACTGATCTTCCAAGCTCCTTTTGCCTCTAAAAATAGTGCATTATAAGCTCACCTGCCTGGTGAGGTTATTGGTAATGGAATTTTGTGTTTCCCGGTGATAGATATAAGTAGGCAGTTCGGTTTTGAATATGGTGGCACCCAACCTGGCTGCCCTTTCCATAAGATCGGCGTCGTGCCCCAACGATATGGGGTTGAATCCTTTTAACCGGAATGCCAGCTTTCTTTCAATAAAGAATGTGCCGCCAATAGCACAGTCAAGCAGATGTATCATTTTGCTATAGTTAAACCTGTCGGGCACATAAGGACTTCCAATTATTTTTACCCCGCCATGTAAAAAATCAATAGCGGTATTTTGCGTAAGTATGGTTTTTCTTGTTGCGAGGTGGTCGGCGCCGAATTCGTCATCCGAATCAAGAAAGGTGATGTACTCCCCGGTAGATCGAAGGATCCCTGAATTTTTCGACTCCACGCAGCCTTTGCTTACCTGTCTGATGTAAACTATTTTATGATTTAGCACCAGGTAAGGGGTGATCGCTGACAGGGTGTTATCTGTGCTCCCATCGTCTATAATAATAGCTTCCCAGTCTTTTTCTGTTTGCAGGATCAGTGAACGCAGAGCTCTTGTTAAAAGGTGCGCCCGGTTATAGGAAGTGATGATCACCGAAAAAAAAGGCAAAGGAAAAGGTGCATTTATGGCTTTATCATAGTTCATGCTTTTGTGTAAAAGTGTCCGGGCAAAGATACGTTCAATCCCGTGGTTTCGGCATCCGGAATACGGGAATGGTGAATAAGTTGTGTGGTTTTTGGTTTGTAGTTGCTCGTTTATCGTCTCACGTTTCACAATATCTGTGAGGCTAACTACCCCTTAAAACCTGAAACCTGTAACTTGCACCCTGAGACCCGTAACCTCATCCATCTCTAAAATTCTTCAGTAACGATCCTGTTTTTCTCTACTCCCAGCTCCAGAAGATCTTTGGCAATATTTTCCACCATAGCATCCGGTCCGCAGATGTAAAAATATTGGGACAGGTTGTCGATCTTTTTCCGGAGATAAGCTTTGTCTATTTTCCTGTTATCATATCGATCTGCTTTTTCTTCCGTGAGTGTGTTAATAAAACGGCTTCCCAGCATTTTTTCAAACTCTTCCCTGAGGATAATATCTTTTGATGTTTTATTGGAAAAAATGAGTTGGTTTTGCCCCAGTGCGCCATCTTTCTGCAATTGTCTTAAAATGGCGATAAAGGGAGTAATCCCTGCTCCTCCGGCAATAAAAGTGCCTTCTCCCCTGTAATGGATAGCGCCCCAGATATCGTGAACGATCAGCTCATTTCCTGCCTTCAGTGTTCCGAGCCTGTTGGTAACGCCATTGTGGTCGTTATATATTTTGATCGTAAATTCCAGGTGGTCCCAATCGTTTAAGCCGGTAAAAGTAAAGGGTCTTCTCTCCGCTTTCCATTCGGGCTCATTGATAACAATATCGGTGGCCTGTCCGGGCTTAAATACATAATCGGCAGGCTTGCTGAGCCTAAACCGTTTTACATTATGCGTTACAAATTCACATTCCAGTATTTTTACAGGATGCTCTTCATTTGGATAATCTGCCATAAGAAAGTGTTTTGAAATAAGGATTGATCTTAGTGCTATGTCAACAATAATTTTTCGTATTTCCAGGTGAGAGGTGAGACGATAAATGTGAGGATCGCACATTTATCGCCTGTCGTTTCACGTTTGACATAGCATTAGTGTGCCTCGAATGTTTTTGTAGGGATAATGAATAAAGGCACGATACTGTGCCGAAGCACTTTTTCTGCCACGCTGCCGAGCAGCATTTTATTTAATCCCCGCCTGCTGTGCGTACCCATAACAATGATGCCTGCGCCCAAAGCGGTGGCAGCTTCCAGTATACCGTCACCGGTATCGCCTTCTTCCACAACGGTTTGTATGGCTGTGTCGCCTAAGTGCTGTTTTATTTGCTCGAGGTAATCCTGTGCTGCCTTTTTTACTTCTTCGATAGGCGTTGTTTCAAGAATATCTGCGCTGCTGAAAGTGTCGAATCCCATTACCGGAGAATAGCGACGTGAGGCGTAGTAAATGGCATCGGTTGTAACATGCAGCAGCGTGGTGGCTGCGTTCATGGATTTAGCCATGGCGTGGCCTGTTTCTGCTATTTTATGCGCGGTAGGGCCGTAGTCGAGTGCGATCAATACGCTTTTCATAATGCTATAGTTTGAAATTGTTGTTTATTCATTTGTCAGAAGTGCTTTTGCTTTTGTAACGATATGATTTGCGGAAAATCCGTATGCTTTCATGATCCTTTCGCCCGGGGCGGATTCCCTGAAAGTTACCACTTATTATGCATTAATGATACGATCATGTACCTGCGCCGGCTGTATTTTCTTCTGAAATTGTTTGTGGTGGGCTATATTTATACCATTATGACAATTGCTTTTATTCATAACGGCAAAGCATTCTTACCTGAGATTGAAGCGTATGTTTCGTTTTTCAGGGATTTCCCGGAAATACGAACGCCGGTCATACAACAGCCCGGCAGGCTGAAGACGAATGCCGATGTGGAATGGCATTTTATGGGTACTCATTTAAAAAGGAGCAGCAATGCTGTTGTTATTCATGAATATGCTTCCGCCTCCGTTCCTCCTTTTGCTACACTTAAGGATACGGTGAAAAGGCATATGAATTGTTGTCCCGATTACCGGATATTCTATAGTGAATACGTTAGCGACAGGTTAAATTTCAAAGATGGTATTGCCTGTGGGCTGCGTGGTCATGGAGTGTTGTGCAAACCGCCTGGATTAAAAAATGATCCGGGGAAGGAGTACGATTTTATTTATACGGGGAATATAGATGATATAAGAAGGTTTGACAGCTTATTGGATTGCTTTACAACGGGCAGGCTGAGCGATCATACCTTGCTGGTATTGAGCAAGGGGTACCAAAAACTGTCTGCACGGTTATCGAAATATGCTAATATTCAGTTTAAGGGGCCGGTTCCCTACGGTGAAGTGTATTCGTATGTTGAGCGGTCGGCGTACGCTATCAATTTTATGCCGGATATCGCTCCTTTTAATCATCAGGTGTCGGCCAAGTTCCTTGATTATGTGGCATGCGGGGTTCCTGTCATCTGTTCAAACTACAGGTGGATAAAGGAATTTGAAAGGCAGTATGGCGGGCGATATTTTTATTTGGAGCCCGACCTGTCTAACTTTACCTGGGAGAATGTTACATCATTCGACTATAGCGGGCCGGTGCTGGAGGAATGGACATGGGAAAAACAAATAAAGCGGTCGGGGATAGTGGTTTTCCTGCAGCAAAGATTTCCGGGTGTAATGGAGGATTACAGGCTATAAGAAAAAATAAGATTAGAGACTGGCAGACAACATGCTTTCATAGAGCTTCAACTGACCTTTCCATATTTCCTCGTTTGAAAAGTGATCGCTTGCAAATTTCCGTCCGTTCATCCCGTATTGCTGTCTTAGTTCATCATCAGCGATCAACTTTTCCAGTATTTTTATCAATGCCGCAGTATTGCCTTTCTCAAACAATGCTCCGTTGATGCCCTCATTCACGGCATCTTTACAGCCGGGTATATTGGAAGCAACTACGGGAACTTCCATTGCAGCCGCTTCAATCAATACATTGGGGAAACCTTCCCTTAAGGAAGGAAGCACCAGCATATCCATAATGCCGTAAAAAGGAGTGATATCGTATAGCTTGCCTACATATATTATCCTTTCATCGTGGTACAATTGATGAAGCCAGTGTCGAGAGAACGGGTTTTCTTCGATGATCGGTCCTGCGATCACCATCCGCAGGGAGGGATGATCTTTTGCCAGTGCGTTAAATGCCTCGAAAAGGATGTCAATCCCTTTATCTTTCGACAGGCGGCCTACAAAGCCAAGCACCATGTTTTCTTTTTTTAAGCCCAATGCATCCCTGAGCTGCCCGCTTGCTGCAGCCACAGCATCTTTGCCGGGAAACAGGTGCAGGTCAATTCCATTGGCACTCCCTTTTTTCAGGACCATCCCTTTGCCCGTTGGCAGGATATTTCTTTTTTCTGCATGTGTTTTCAGGGTCGGACTTACCACGATCACCCGGTTAGCTATCCTGCATGACATTTTTTCCGTGATCGTGATCAACCGGCGCAACAGCCCATTTTGGGTGTCGGACAACAGCCCGTGAAGGGTAAATACCGTGTTTTTATACCCCATGATCCGGCAGGCCAGCATAATGAGAAATCCCGATTTGGGATTACCTGCATTAATAATGTCAGGCCGTTCCCGCCTGAGCATGCGAATGATGCGAAGAAGCTGAAAAAGATCGGTGAGCGGAGTGATCCTTTTGGTGAAGTTGACCGTGAACAGGTGTGCGTTCTCTTTTTTGGCGAGCATGCTGATCTCTTCTCCCGGGCCGCTGACCAGGATCACTTCAAAGCCATGCTTCACCAAAAAATCTACCTGTCCTCTCAGGAAATTGGCACAAAATGAACTGGAAACACCTAATAGAATTTTGGGCATAACTGCGTATATCGTTTAAAAATAAGCCTTCGGGATAATACCGTAAAAATTTATTCGATCAAAGGGTAATAGATTATTTTAGCATTGCATATTTACCATTAATATTCACCACTGTTGCATCCTGTTTTATATATCGTCATTGGCATTCTATATCTTTTAGGCTTCAGCCTTGTTTTGCGTTGGATAAATCATAGAAAAGGAACACCGGTGGAAGACAAATGGCTGATCACCGCTTTTGTGGTGAAAGTAGCTGCGGGAATGGCCTATGGCTATGTGTACGCCCGTTTTTTTGAAGTAAGCGACAGCTGGACCTATTTCGAAGAATCACTGCAGGCATATCATGACCTGCTTCACGATCCTTTCGCTTTTTTTTCTACAGGGATGCAGTTCCATAATGCAGGCAACCTTTTTTCTACTGCCGATGACGCCTTCTGGAGCAATGCCGGGGAAAATTTATTAATTAAGCTGCTGGGTATTTTTAATGTGTTCAGCGGAGGGAATTATTATATCAATGTGATTTTTTTCAATGCGATCGGCTTCTGGGGGCTTTATTTTATTTATGCTGTTGTACAAAAGCATATTCAAAAGAACCGCCTGCCGGTGTTTTGTATCATCTTTTTTCTTCCATCCTGCCTTTTCTGGAACAGCGGAATAGATAAGGATGGATTAATTGTTTTCTTTACGGGTGTGGTGATATATGCCGTGCACCGTTGCATGGCCGAAAAAATAACAGCAGCACGGATCACGGCCGGCGTAACAGGCTTTGCTTTCATTTTTTTATTGCGAAATGTGAATGCGCTGCTGCTGCTGCCGGCAATAGCCGCATGGTGGATATCCGTAAAGCATGCTGCAACTCCTTATACTCCTTTCCTGCTCATATACAGCTTTTGTGCGCTGCTCTTTTTTCTTTCAGTGTATTTCCCCCCGGCGTTTAACCTGCCTTTGCAGCTCGCAGAAAAGCAGCACCAGTTCCTGGAGTTACAGGCTAATACTGTGCTGCCTTTAACTCCTTTGGAGCCTGGCATTGGAGGTTATCTGCGGGTGCTGCCCGAAGCCGTTAATCATGTTTTGTTAAGACCTTATATTACAGAAATAAAAAGCCCTTTTCATTTGATGGCTTTTGCCGAAACGGTGTTGGTCATATTAATAATCGTTGTTGCTTTTGTTACTGCCGGCAGGCACAACCTCAGGGAGCTTTGCCAACCCATTTATCTCTTTTTTTTCATAGTAGCCGTAAGCGGATTGTTATTAATAGGCTATACGGTGCCGTTCACCGGGGCTATTATACGTTATAAAGCATTGTACGACGTATTTTTATTGATCCCTTTTGTTGCCATGATCAATATAGGGCGCAGACTATGATTTAATAATTAGGAGCTGCTGAATAACTGAAGGCGACTTATGGATTTGGGAGAAAGGGGTGAAGTGCCACGAATGCACGAATACTTAATCGGAATTTCTTGGCATATAAAAATATACGAAGCTGTTAAATAATAATTTATTATTATATATATTTTTTAAACAAAAAATATATTTTTTTTAATTTAAACACTCTTTTTTTAAATATTAATTGTTACATATCCCAAAAAGCAATAGTTTTGCTTCTGTTTTTAAAGTATGAAAAAAAATTAAATATTTTAAATCTGAATTAAATGGAATCACTACGGTTTAATGCGATCAATCACTTATCTGGTTTGGGAAAAGAAATACTGGTAGAAGGGGGTTGTAAAATAACCAGCATTTTTGGAGAAAATGTATTTACGTTAAAAACAGCCCGTGAGTATTTAAGTGATGAGGCGTATAAAAGCCTGGTTGCTTCCATTAAATCGGGCAAGAAGATCGACCGCACGATGGGAAACCATATAAGCGCTGGATTGAGACATTGGGCGGAAGCCAAAGGCGTAACGCATTTTACTCATTGGTTTCAGCCATTAACGGGCACTACGGCCGAGAAGCATGATTCCTTTTTTACATTAAAAGGCGATGGTACGCCTATTGAAGAATTTGACGGCGCTGCGCTCATACAGCAGGAGCCGGATGCATCTTCCTTTCCGTCGGGCGGGCTCAGGGCCACTTTTGAAGCCAGAGGGTATACTGCCTGGGATCCTACCTCCCCGATATTTATCATGAATATCGGTGATGCCAATACGCTTTGTATCCCCACGATATTTGTTTCCTATACCGGTGAGTCTTTGGATACCAAAACGCCCCTGCTGCGCTCCCTTGAGGCGCTGAACAAAGCCGCTGTGGATGTATGTAATTATTTCGACAAGAATATTACCAAAGTGACAGCTACCCTGGGATGGGAACAGGAGTATTTTGTGGTAGACGCCGGCCTGGCAAATGCCCGCCCCGACCTGGTAATGACAGGCAGAACGGTATTCGGGCATTCGCCGGCCAAAGGGCAGCAACTGGAGGATCATTATTTTGGCTCTATCCCCGAGCGGATCTACGCCTTTATGAAAGATTTTGAAGAAGAGGCCTACCGGCTTGGCATTCCACTAAGGACCCGTCACAATGAAGTGGCGCCCGCACAGTTTGAATGCGCTCCTATTTTTGAAGAAGCCAACCTGGCGGTAGATCACAATATATTGTTGATGGACCTTATGACCAGGATTGCCAGGCGGCATAACCTGATGACGCTCCTGCACGAAAAGCCGTTTAAGGGTATCAATGGTAGCGGTAAGCACAACAACTGGAGCATGTCGACCGATACAGGCGTAAACCTGCTGGCTCCAGGCAAAACGCCCAAAACCAACCTGATGTTCCTTACCTTTTTTGTGAATGTAATTAAAGCTGTGGATGATTATGCCAGCCTGCTCCGCGCTTCTATCGCTTCTGCAGGCAATGATCACAGGCTGGGTGCAAATGAAGCTCCTCCTGCTATCATATCCGTATTTATCGGCAAATATCTCAATGAGGTGCTGACAGAGATCAAAACAAGGGTAGGAGATAAATTTTCAGAGCAGGATGAAATTCTCCTGAAATTAGATATCCACAAGAACATCCCCGAGCTGTTGCTTGACAATACAGACCGCAACCGCACTTCCCCGTTTGCATTCACCGGCAACAAATTTGAGTTTCGTGCAGTAGGGTCTACTGCCAATTGCGGTATTCCCATGACCACGCTCAATGCGATCATGGCAAAGACCTTAACGGAATTTAAGAAAGAGGTAGACGCTTTGATCGATAAAGGCGACAAAAAAGAGATCGCCATCATGCAGGTTATCCGTGAATACATTAAAAGCTCCGAAAAAGTGTTGTTTGAAGGAGACGGGTACAGTGAAGAATGGGAACGTGAAGCGGAAAGAAGAGGTCTCCCGAATGTAAAAACCACTCCCACCGCGCTGGATGCAATGGTTACGGAGCAATCCAAAAAATTGTTTGAAGATCTCAGTATTTACAATCATTCCGAACTGGAAGCGAGACACGAGATCGAGCTGGAAAAATACATTAAAAAAGTGCAGATCGAAAGCCGCATCATGGGTGAGCTTTGTACCAGCCATATTTTGCCAAGCTCGGTAAAATACCAGAATATCCTTATTAACAATATTAAAGGGTTAAAAGAGCTGGGGCTGCCGGAATCGGCCTATGCCAACCAGTTGCAGATCCTTGAAAAGATATCCGAGCATATTGCAGAGGTGGCCGATGGCGTGGAGAAAATGATCGAGGCAAGAAAAGTAGTGAACAAAATTGAGCATACACGAGAGAAAGCCATTGCTTATCAAAGCCAGGTGAAGGATGCCTTCTTCGATAAAATCCGCTATCATGTAGATAAGCTGGAGCTGCTGGTAGATGATCAGTACTGGCTATTGCCCAAGTATCGTGAGCTGTTGTTTTTGAGATAATATAAGGTTTAAGGTGTAGGGTATAAGGTGCGGCTATCGGCAATGAGGTATCATCTCGCACTCTCTCTTATCACGTTTGACCAGTATGATAATTCTGGATAAGTACAGTTATAAAAATAGAGGAATGCCCCGCTTTTGCGGGGTATTTTATGCTGCCTATAGCATGGTAAATGAGTCGAGGAATTTAGTGGTGAAGTTCCCTTTACGGAAATCTTCATTCCGCATAAGCTGCTGGTGAAACGGGATGGTGGTTTTTACTCCTTCAATTACATATTCACTCAGCGCACGACTCATCGTACCAATGGCTTCTTCCCTGGTGCGCGCCACGGCAATGATCTTGGCGATCATGGAATCGTAGTAGGGTGGAATAACATAGCCCGCATACGTATGTGAGTCTATGCGCACTCCATGACCTCCCGGCTGGTGCAGTACCGTTATTCTTCCGGGCGAAGGACGAAAATCATTATAAGGGTCCTCTGCATTGATCCTGCACTCAATGGCATGCATTTCGGGATAGTAGTTCCTGCCGGAAATGGATTCGCCGCAGGCGATCTTTATCTGTTCCTTTACGAGATCAAAATTGGTCACTTCCTCCGTAACGCAGTGCTCCACCTGGATACGCGTATTCATTTCCATAAAATAAAAATTCCTGTGCTTGTCCACCAGGAATTCTATGGTGCCCACACTTTCGTAATTGATAGCGGAGGCGGCTTTCACTGCAGCCTCGCCCATTTTTTCGCGCAGGTCGTTCGTCATAAAAGGTGAGGGCGACTCTTCTACGAGTTTTTGATGGCGGCGTTGGATGGAGCAGTCTCTTTCGCTCATATGACAAACTTTGCCGTACCGGTCGCCTGCAATCTGAATTTCAATATGGCGAGGCTCCTCCACAAATTTCTCCATGTATATCCCGTCGTTCTTAAAGGATGCAGCCGCTTCCGCTTTGGCATTGGTAAAGGCTTTTTCCAGCTCCGCTTCTTCCCAAACTACCCGCATACCCTTTCCTCCGCCCCCGGCTGTTGCTTTCAGGATCACAGGGTAGCCGATCTCTTTTGCCAGTCCTTTTGCCTGGTCCACGCTTTCGAGCAATCCTTCACCACCCGGAACTACGGGAACTCCTGCCTTTATCATGGTTTCCTTGGCGGTGATCTTATCACCCATGGCGGTGATCATATCAGGTGTGGGTCCAATAAATTTAATGCCATGTTCGCAGCAGATCTGGGCAAACCTGGCATTTTCGGATAAAAAACCGTATCCCGGGTGAATAGCATCTGCGTTGGTGATCTCAACGGCTGCCATAAGATGAGGGATATTAAGGTAAGAGTCGGCACTTTGTGGCCTGCCAAGGCATACCGCTTCATCTGCAAATTTTACATGCAGGCTGTCCTTGTCTGCAGTGGAATATACCGCCACTGTTTTGATGCCCATTTCCCTGCAGGTGCGAATAATGCGCAATGCAATCTCACCACGATTTGCAATAAGTATTTTTTTGAACATGTATTCAATTTGAAAATTTGAAGATTTGAAAATTGATTTTTGCTGTTAAAATGAGGCCGTCCATTTTCACATTACCCTATTTTCAAATTTTCAAATTAATTCGGTTCTACCAGGAACAGGGGCTGGTCGTATTCCACAGGAGTAGCGTCATCGGCTAATATCTTCACTATTTTGCCGCTTACTTCACTTTCAATTTCATTAAAGAGTTTCATGGCTTCAATAATGCAAACCACCTGACCGGGCGTAACCTCGTCACCTACTTCTGCCAGTAAAGGCTTGTCGGGGGATGCTCTGCGGTAAAAAGTGCCTATCATGGGGCTTTTAATGGTAAGAAGGTTATCCGCTTTATGCTCGGCGGGCTTCTGTTTTTCCTGGGCCGGTCCCCCGGATGATTGAACCGGAACAGCCACAGGTTCCCGGGGAGGGGAAGATGAAACCACCTGTGTAATGTGTTCTTCTTTTTGCCTGATCCTGATCTTAAAGTCTTTATCTTCTACGCTGATTTCTCCTATATTGGATTTGTTGATAATCTTTATCAACTCCTGAATTTGCTTAAAATCCATGTGGGTGAGTTTATTTTAATAACCGCCGGTTTTTCTGAAACAGAGGGCTAAGATAGGAATTCAGGGTAAATATACCCAAAAATCAGTTTTTAACCCTTTCAACGTATTCGCCGGTCTTGGTGTTGATCCTTATCAGTTCCCCTTCTTCTACAAAGAGGGGTACCATTACAGTAGCACCGGTTTCTATTGTGGCAGCCTTTAATGTACGGGTGGCGGTGTCTCCTTTTATACCGGGTTCGCTGTAGGTAACCTGAACAACAATTTTATCCGGCAATTCAACAGACATAGGCGAATCGGTTTCCGTATTGATCAGCACGGAAACTTCCTGGGCTTCCTTCAGGAACTGTGGTGCATCGATGAGTGACTCCTGCACTACGATCTGTTCAAAGGTTTCATTGTCCATAAAGTTGTATCCCGAATCATCTTTATACAGGTACTGGTAGTCTTTTCTTTCCACCCTGACCGGGTAGATGGTATCGCCGGAGTTCCATGTTTTCTCAATGCTGCGGTTGTTTTCCAGCCCTTTCAGTTTGGCCCATACTTTGGCGGCGGCCCTGGCTGTTTTATTTTCGCCGAACTCTACCACACTGTACAGGCTGCCGTCTAATTTCAGGATCATTCCCCTGCTGATGTCTGCTGTGTTTGCCATGTTTGTTTTTTTGGAAGTGGCGCAAAGATAAGAGGTTTTTGCATTATACAGCCGGTAGCCAGACTCAATGCACCATTTTTCCCCGCCGGGAATTAGGGGATATCATTTAAATAATTTTCGGGTATTTTTGCGCTCATGGAGCACATCATTCCCAACGATATTCTGTCTGAAGAAAAACTTTCTTTTGATCGCTTCCGTGAAGAAGTGCTCAGGGATTACCGCCTTGCGTGCGAGAGCAGGGAGGCCAGCCTGCTGGGTCGCAAGGAAGTGCTTACGGGGAAGGCGAAATTTGGCATCTTCGGCGATGGTAAGGAAGTGCCGCAGATCGCACTGGCTAAATTTTTTCAGCCCGGTGATTTTTACGCGGGTTATTACCGCGATCAGACCATTGCTTTTGCTACGGGTACTGCCACCATCGAAGAGTTTTTTGCGCAGTTGTATGCCAATCCCGATGAAAACGAAGAGCCGCACAGCGCGGGAAGGCAAATGAATGCCCATTTTGCCTCTGCCTTTGTAGACAGGGACGGTGAGTTCCTTGATCTTGTTAACTGCAAAAACATAACCAGCGGTATTGCTCCTACTGCCGGCCAGATGCCCAGGGCATTGGGCCTGGCCTTTGCTTCAAAGACCTTTCGCGAAATTGAATTATTGCACCAGTTCACCGGTCTTTCCGATAACGGCAACGAAGTTTGTTTCTGTACCATTGGCGACGCCTCCACTTCCGAAGGACATTTCTGGGAAACGGTAAATGCGGCTGCGGTACTGGAAGTGCCGCTGGCTATTTTTATATGGGACGACGGTTATGGTATTTCCGTTCCCTCCGACCAGCAGATCGTAAAAGGATCCATTTCGGATGCCCTAAAGGGTTTTCAGAAAAAGGGCAGTAGTTCGGGTATAGATATCTACAAAGTAAAATGCTGGGATTATGCCGGCTTGTGCGAAATATTTGAACAGGGGATCCGGAAAGTGCGTGAAAGCCATATTCCTGCTGTTTTTCATGTGGAAGAGGTAACCCAGCCGCAGGGCCACTCTACTTCGGGCAGCCATGAGCGGTACAAGTCGCAGGAGCGCCTGGAATGGGAGAGGGAATGGGATTGTATCAAAAAAATGAAGGAGTGGATCATTGCAAATGCTTTGGCAGAGGAAGAGGAATTAAATGTCATTGAGATCAATGCCAAATCGGCCATAAAAGCCAGCCGGCAGCTTGCGTGGGATAAGTATGCCTCACCTGTTAAAGCAATGGTTTCCAAAACGATCGCCCTGCTGCAGCATGCGGTAAACGAAGGGAAAGACCATACGGGGCGCGTTCAGGCTGCCATTAAAAACCTGGCGGCAAACCGTGAGCCCGACAGGAGAGATATTTTAAAAGCCCTGGCAACCGGTGTTCACTTTAGCGGCGATGCTGATGTACAGCAATACTACAATAGCCTGTTTTCCGAACAAAGTGCTTTATACCGTTCGCATTTGTATAATGAGGGAGCAAAAAACTGGCAGCGTGTACAGTCTACATCATTGCAGTACGATGAAAATGCACCCCTGCTGAACGGCTACCAGGTGCTGAACCGGTATTTTGACGAATTATTTGCTCATAATCCCAGGGTGCTGGCTTTTGGCGAAGATCTCGGATTGATCGGCGATGTGAACCAGGGCTTTGCGGGCCTTCAGCAAAAGCACGGCGATAAGCGGATCTTTGATACGGGCATCCGGGAGCTTACCATTATGGGACAGGGTATTGGTTTGGCTATGAGAGGATTGCGGCCGATAGCGGAGATCCAGTATGTGGATTATATGCTCTATGGATTACAGCCTTTAAGTGATGATGTAGCTTCCCTGCATTATCGTACAAAAGGGAAGCAGAGCTGCCCTATTATTGTACGCACCAGGGGGCATCGGCTCGAGGGGATATGGCACAGCGGTTCCCCAATGGCAATGCTTATTAATTCACTTCGCGGATTTCATATATGCGTGCCCCGTAACATGGTGCAGGCTGCAGGCATGTACAACACATTGCTTGAAGTAAATGACCCTGCAATAATGATAGAATGTCTTAATGCCTACCGCCTGAAAGAAAGGCTGCCTTCCAATCTTTTAGGCTACCGGGTGGCTTTGGGCGTTCCGGAAATCATAAAAGAAGGAAATGATCTGACCATCGTTTCCTACGGCGCCACCCTGCGTGTTGGCTATGAAGCCGCCCTGCTGCTTGATGCGATGGGCATATCCTGCGAAGTTATTGATGTACAAACGCTGTTGCCTTTTGATGTTAACCACAGCATTCTTGAATCGCTAAAAAAAACCAGCCGTATCATTTTTGCAGATGAAGACCTGCCCGGAGGAGCCGCAGCCTACATGTTCAATATAGTAATGGAAGAGCAGGGAGGCTATCGTTGGCTGGATGTAGCACCGCGAACCCTTACCGCACAGCCCCACCGTCCTGCATACGGAACTGACGGTGATTATTTCAGCAAGCCCAACGTAGAAGATTTTATCAGGCTGGTGAAGGAGATGATGAGCGAATAGAAGTCACAGGTTGCAAGCCTCAGGTTTCAGGGGGAGGTATAAGGTGTGAGGTATGGGGTGTCAGGTTTCAAGTCTCAAGTCTCAGGTATAAGGTGTAAGGTTTGAGGTGTAAGGTATAGGTGGGCGGTCAGTTATCAGCAGTCGGCTTTCAGCTATTAGTGTCAAATCAGAAATCAGAAAATCACAAATCAGCAATCAATCTCAAAATTTCAAATCTCAAATTTCAAATCTCAAATTGGTCACGGTGAGTAAACCTATAAGTAAGAGCGATATCCGTTTTACTGAATCATGGAAAGAGCAGCGGGAAGGATCAAAAGCAGGATATTATCTTCTTTATACTTTTAGCTGGGGGTTGGTTATTATTTTTATAGCTTTCTTTTTATTGATATTTATGGGTGGCATCAGCATCATCCCTGTGGCAGAGGATAATGGTAAAATATTTTTGATCGTTGTTGCCGGATTTGTCCTTGGATTTATTACCGCGCTTGTTGTGCGGGTGAGAAATGAAAGAAAGTACCGGAAAATATTAGAAAAAGTAAGGAAAGCGTCAGATCTTATATGAAAGTTTTACAAACAGCCGAAAGGGTATCGCATAAAGATCATTCTGATAACTATGTATTCCAGCGTTCCCTTCTTGCTTACCTGGAAGCGGCGAAGCTTATTTCGGGCAGGGTGCTTGAAATTGGTACGGGGAGCGGGTATGGCGTTGAAATTGTAGCCCCGCATACAGATGAGTTTGTGACTATTGATAAATACACGGTAAATAATGCGGAAAGGATACATGGCGAAGGCAATGTGAAATTTATGCAAATGAATGTGCCTCCCCTGGAGGGCATCCTTTCCGGCAGCTTCGACTTTGTGATAACCTTTCAGGTGATAGAGCATATACAAAGGGATGATACTTTTTTGCAGGAGATCAAACGGGTATTAAAGGATAGAGGAAAGCTGATCCTTACCACACCCAATAAAAAAATGTCGCTTACCCGTAATCCCTGGCATGTAAGGGAATATACCGTACAGGAGCTGGAGCAGTTATTGCTCCTTTATTTTAAAGATGTGCAGAAGCTGGGCGTATTCGGTAACCAGGCGATAATAGATTATTACGATAAGAACAAGACTGCTGTTAAAAAAATAACGCGTTTTGATATTTTTGACCTGCAGCACCGGCTGCCGCGCCGGCTGCTTCAGATCCCTTATGATATCCTTAACCGGCTGAACAGGAAAAAGCTGTTGAACAGCAATAAGGAGCTGGTTACCGGTATTACGTATGAGGATTATGAGATCAGGGCTGCTGACGACCAGTGTTTTGATCTGTTTTTTATTGCAGAAAAAGGATAGGACCCAGGCTGGCGTTACCGTCCGAAATATTTGTTCACTGCTTCAACCCGGTTATTAACGTGGAGTTTCTCGTAAATATGGTATACATGTTTGCGTACGGTTTCCTGCGCAATGCCAAGCCTGGTTGAAATTTCCTTATACAGCATGCCTTTGGCGAGCAGCTCAAGGATTTCATGCTCCCGGTTAGACAGGTTATCCAAAAGTCCGGAGGAAGTGTTTTTTTCCTGGAAGGCCGCTACTACCTTCCTGGCGATCTGGCTGCTCATGGGTGCTCCGCCTTCTGCCAGTTCACGTATAGATTCCAGCAGCTTTCCCGGTGCTGTTTTCTTTAAAATATAACCGTTGGCACCGGCAGCCAGGGCTTCGAATATCTTCTCATCTTCTTCATATACGGTGCACATCATAAATAACATTTCGGGATGCCGGGGCTTTAATTCCCTTACACAGTCAATACCGCTCATACCGCCCAGGTTGATGTCCATCAGCACGACGTTCGGCTTCAGCCCGGGAATACCGATAATGGCACTTTCCGCGCTGGTAAAAGATCCCCTGAACTGGTATCCTTCGGCCATCATAATGATCTGCTCCAGCGCCTGGCGTATATCATTATTATCTTCTACTATGCAAACAGAGATCGTATTCATGTAAATGAATGATCTACAAAGCTAAAACTTAATTATTGAAACCGGTGTACCCTAAATCGGGTACTGTACCGAAGGCAGCTTTAATATAATGGTGGTGCCTTCTTTATTTGAGATATGTAGGGAACCGCCAATAACACGGATGCGTTCCCTGATATTGTGCAGTCCGTTCTTATAGCTGTGGGTAAGCGTGGGATTGAATCCTATGCCATTGTCTTTTATGGAGATAGAGAAACAGGGATGTGTTTTAAATTGTACCAGCACCTCTGTGGCCTGAGAGTGCTTTATAATATTGTGCAGGGTTTCTTTTATGCAAAGCAGGATGTTACGGCGGATTTTCCCGCTTACGTCTGCTTCCGGTATATGATCGGGGGTTATAATGTTTAATTGCATGGGCATTGGCTCAAAATATTCTACGATCATATGTCGCAGGTAGGCAACGAGGTTAGGAAGCGTATCATTCCTTGAATTCAATGTCCATATAATCTCATTCATCTTATCCATCAGCACATTGGATGTTTCGGATATTTTTTCAAGTTCCTTATTGCTGGTTTGCCCGCTTTTAGCCTTTGCAATTTCGCTGAGCAGCCGGATGGAAGTGAGCCCTGATCCGATATCGTCGTGTATTTCCTGTGATATGCGGTTTCGTTCTGTGTCCCTGGCGTCAATGATGGCCTTATACTTTTCAAGCTCCTTCCTGTCATTTTCGAGCTGCAGCTTTTCCACTGCCCGTATCCGTAAGGTTTCCTGGGCCCTGGCCCGGT
>CAZREP010000014.1:0-2518 GCA_964599035.1 uncultured Terrimonas sp.
CTTTCATTACGAATGAAATGCTCTACCAGCTGAGCTAAGTTGGCTTAAAAAGTAAAGGTATGTGCTGCAGGATAAATGGCCATAATCAGGTGTCATTTATTCTTTTCCTGCAACCGGCTTATCTGATCGTTGCCATTCCTCCTACGGTGGCAAGCAGGCCCAATACCACGCTTAAGCCGGTATATAATGCAAACTGCAGGTAATTCGCCTGTTTCAATAATTCAATATTCTCGTATGAAAAGCTGGAAAAGGTAGTATACCCTCCGCAAAGACCCGTAATTAAAAAAAGACGGAGCTCCGTACTGAGCATATTGCCTTTAGCCGCTAAGGCATAAAATAATCCGATTAAAAAACAGCCGGTAATATTTACGATAAAGGTACCTGCGGGGAATACGATGGTGGTGTGCCGGCTAACCAGCCACTGCACCGCATAGCGCAGCACGCTGCCAATACCACCGCCGATCCCTATAAAGAATAAATGCCTGAGCGTCATGTTGAGTAATGTGTGGATGCAAAGGAGCACAAAATAAAAGAAATTTCCCGCTTTTGAGCTGCCGGCCGGCAGTGACACAAAGCGCTGAGCTTCAGGTTTAATTTTCTCTGTATTGCTACTGCAAACGCTGCTTTAGTTCACTTATCATCAACGACTATGAGCCGGCTGGTGGCTTCATTTGCATAATATATCAAGGTTCTGTCGCTGAAGTTACAGTAGCACAAAAGTTTAATCAGCCCCAATAGCCATCGGGGCGAAATCGGGATGTAATCCCATCCTGTCGGATGGCAGGGATTTCGGGCGGCTTTTTGTGTTACTTTTTTCCGCAAAAAAGGTAACAAGGAAATATAGTGGGTTTGTAATTAGTGGTTATATTCCCTGTTGTATCCAAAAATCATCCCGCCCCTGGGCGGGACGCTGGAATTCGTGGCAAAATATCACCTTTGGGTCAATCCCGCTTCATATCTTCTTTGTATTTCTTATCAGCCTCGGCTGCTTTTTCAAAATCAAGCACCACGCCGTTGATACAATATCTTAAGCCTGTGGGCGGAGGTCCGTCTTCAAATACATGCCCTAAATGCGACTTACAACGACCACACATCACTTCGGTTCTTTCCATGCCTGCTGTATGATCGGGTGCATAAATGATGCTGCCTTTGCTGACAGGTTCATAAAAGCTGGGCCATCCGCAACCGCTTTCAAATTTGGTATCACTTCTGAATAAGGCATTGCCACAGGCTGCACAATAATAAGTGCCTGCTTCATTGAAATTTTCATATTTACTGCTCCATGGGCGTTCTGTTCCTTTCTTTCGTGCTATGTAATAAATATCCCCGGGCAGGATCTTT
This sequence comes from uncultured Terrimonas sp., assembly GCA_964599035.1. Classification (GTDB taxonomy): domain Bacteria; phylum Bacteroidota; class Bacteroidia; order Chitinophagales; family Chitinophagaceae; genus Agriterribacter. The sequence goes on from CAZREP010000014.1 coordinate 1,342, forward strand.
TTCCATTCTTCATCGCTTAGGGTAACCTTCGATTTGTCTGAGCGGGAGTATACTTTATTTTTATCATTTTTATTGTCCATATGTGCCCCTGATTTTTTGGGAGATGGTTGAGAAAAGCTGCACTGGCAAAAGATCATAGGGACCATTAACAATGCAGGAAAAGATGTAGAAAACATGTTCTGCAATTTTCGATTTAACAAATTTACAAAACATTATCCTACTATGGTCATGCGAAACTTTTCTCGCGTTGATGCAGCGGTGCCACGGCGGAGTATTGTTTTCTTTGCGCCCGTTTTTTACAGCTATACTGTTAAAAATAATTTAAAAATATATTTTTGCAACAAACCATTCTCATGTCTTTAGAAGAAGATATCCGCCAATCCGCGTTCCGTAACGAATATCAAAAAGGTCTTATCAATATCATTTACACCTGCAACTGGCTCATGGAGCGTCAAAAAATTCTTTTCGATCAGGAGCAGATCACCCCACAGCAGTTCAATATCCTGCGTATACTCAGGGGTGCTTTTCCTAAACCCATTTCCACTATGCAGATCAGGGAAAGGATGCTGGATAAGATGAGCGACACCAGCCGAATTGTAGACCGGTTGGTAAAAAAGGGCGTGGCGAGCAAAAAGCCCTGTATTACCGATAAGCGCCTGGTGGATATTGCCATAACACCAAAGGGCATGAGCCTGCTGGAAAGACTGGACAATAAAAATGAAGAAATGGACGCTTTATTACGGGGTTTACCGGAGCCCGAACTTAAGCTGCTTAACCAGCTTTTAGATAAGATCAGGGATCCGGGATGAGAAGGGAGATTTATGATTGAAATTTGAGATTCGAAATTTGAGATAGGTCCATCAGGCAGGTTGCATCCTGCCGATAAAAAAACAAATGTTTTCAGATGAAATTTTTCCTTACACTATGGATGGTTGTTTATCCTTTTATTTTTTGTATTGCCCAGCCTAAATATGAATTTCGGGCGGCCTGGATCGCTACGGTTGACAATATTGACTGGCCATCTAAGGGCAATTATGATCCCGAGCGTCAGAAAGCGGAATATATTAAACTGCTGAATATGCATGTGCAGAACGGCATGAATGCTGTTATTGTGCAGATACGCCCGGCAAGTGATGCTTTCTATCCCTCGCCTTATGAGCCCTGGAGCGAGTGGCTT
>CAZREP010000014.1:2528-43414 GCA_964599035.1 uncultured Terrimonas sp.
CGTGCCCCCGTTCCTTACTATGATCCCCTTGAATTTATGATCGGGGAAGCGCATAAGCGGGGGCTGGAATTTCATGCCTGGTGCAATCCCTACCGGGCAGAGCTGCAGATCGGCAAATCTTCTATTTCTCCTACGCATATCACCAAAATACATCCCGAATGGTTTGTGGCATATGGCGGCAAGCGCTATTTCGATCCGGGTAATAAAGAAGCCCAGGAGTATGTGGTGCATGTGATCCGCGACATTGTGAGCCGTTATGATGTGGATGCGCTTCATTTCGACGATTATTTTTATCCTTACAGGATAGCGGGGAAGGAATTCCCGGATGATAAAACCTATGCGCGATACGGTGCGGGTATGACCAGGGACGACTGGCGCAGGAGCAACGTGGATTCTGTTATCATTAAGCTGCACCGCGCCATACGGCAGGAGAATCCCCATTGTAAATTTGGTATCAGCCCTTTTGGTGTGTGGAGAAACAAAGACAGCGACAGCCTGGGAAGTGATACCAAAGCCGGGCAAACCAATTACGACGACCTGTATGCAGATATATTGCTGTGGCTGAAGGAAGGGTATATTGACTATGTGGTGCCACAATTGTATTGGGAGCATGGTCACAGGGCGGCACCTTATGAGGTGTTGGTGGATTGGTGGAGCAGGCATAGCTATGGCAAGCATTGCTATATAGGGCTGGGCATTTATAAAGCGGGAACCAATGCACGCTGGAGAGACAGGAATATTATCCCTACGCAAATAAGGGATGCCAGATCGTATCCCGCTACACAGGGGAAGGTTTATTTCAGAAGCAAATCTTTTTTAAAGAACCCCAACGGATGGAATGACAGCCTGCAGCAACGCTATTACAACTCCCCTGCTTTAATACCGCCCATGCCATGGATAGACAGCATCCCTCCTCTTCCCCCTGTGATCAATAGCATCAGCATAGAAGGAAAGCTCCCTGATCAGCAGGTAAGGATCAGCGCAGCATATATTGATAAGAGCAAACGGTTACGGCAATTTGCTTTATATGCTTTTTCTTCCCTCGACAATACGGATATCTCCGGTAAAGCCCCGTTAAAGCTGATCCCGGTTACCTCGGATTCGCTGGAGTATGTGCTGGCATTATCCCTGCTGCCGCAGTCGGGGAAAGAACTGTACATCGGCTTAACTGCTGTGGACGTCAATAATGTGGAAAGTGAACTCAGCATCCTGCAAAAGCTGCAGAGATCCGGTACAAAAGCGGAATGGGAAGTGGTGGAGTAAAGCTTGAAATTCGAATACTGAAGCTCGAAATCTGAAGGGAAGGACCAAATAACAAATCACAAAAACCAAATAAATATTAAATTCGAAATCCGAAAAGGCGCAAAAAAAGGAACTCACATACCATATCCTCCTTTGCGATCGTTACCCCTTTGCGTGCATTGGGTGAAACATGAGGTAAAGCACCAAGAGACAAATCACAAGAACCAAATAAAACTTAAATCCGAACATGAAAGCTCGAAATCCGAAGTCCGAATACACAGCGAAAAAGTGGCATACTCTCCTTTGCGATGGCTGCCCCTTTGCGTACGCTGCGTGAAACAAGGTAAAGCACCAAGAGACAAATCACAAGAACCAAATAAAACTTAAATCCAAATATGAAAGCTTGAAATCCGAAGTCCGAATACACAGCGAAAAAGTGGCATACTCTCCTTTGCAAGCGCTGCGTGAAATGCCATCTTCAATTTCAAATTTCAAATCTCTAATCTCAAATTAAAACAGCCTGCCCTGCTGCCCCGGTCGCCTGAACAGGGTGGTGTCTAATTCAAATCGGTCTTCATTCATGTGGTACATTTTGCCGTATTTCCTGTATTGCTGTGCAATGATCTGCGCTATGGCGCCTTCACCTCTCATTCGTAGGCCCCAGCGGGTATCATTCACTTTTCCATCGTGACTTTGCTCGATCAGGTGCCATACTTTATCCGCCCTGTCGGGAAAGTTTTTATACAGCCAGTCGTGAAACAAAAACTTGATAGCGCCGTTCAGTCGGATAAAAGTATAGGTAGTGAATACTGCCCCTGCCTCTGCGGCGGCTTTCATAATACGCTGCATTTCGTGGTCATTCAGCCCCGGTATCATCGGCCCCATCATGATGCCCATGCGTATACCGGCTTTGCTTAATTCTTCTATCACTTTCAGCCGCTGCCTGGCGGTGGCGGTGCGGGGCTCCATTACCCTCCTTAATGCTTCATTAAAAGAGGTGATGGACACCATTGCCGATACCAGGCGCTTCCGGGACAGTTCCTGTAATATGTCTTTATCTTTAATGATCCAGGCGTTTTTGGTAAGAATGCCTACCGGCTGATTAAATTCGTTGCACACTTCCAGCAGCCCCCGCGTTAACCGGTACTTTTGTTCGGCCGGCTGGTAGCAGTCGGTATTGCCGCTCAGCATAATGGGCATCACTTCCCATTTGGGATGCATGAGCTGTTTCCGCAGCAACTTCGGGGCATTCTTTTTAACGATGATCTTTCGCTCAAAATCCAATCCGGCGCTGTAGCCCCAGTATTCATGCACATTACGGGCATAGCAATAAATGCAGCCATGCTCGCAGCCGGCATAGGCATTCATGCTGTATGCCATCCCCACATCCGGGCTTTCAACCTTATTGACAATAGTTTTCGAGAGCTGCTCAATATATTGCGTAGGCGTATTGTCTTCCAACCATTCGTCAATAGCTTCCACGTGCTCCTTTGTCTGCTCATCTTTAAGAAAGCGGTTCCGGGTATTGAACTGGGCACCGCGGCCGTGTAAATATTGCTCCTGCTCTTCTTTTTCTTTAGCGGAAACTTTATAGTGATCCTGCTTTAACTCGTTTCTCATATATAATTTTTTTAAGCTGAAGGGGGGGCTTCAGGTAAATGGTGAACTGCTGACTGCTGATGGTTGCACCCTAGACCTATAACCTGAAAAGAGCGTCAGACCGCGGGTCAGGAAGACATGTAAGACGGGGAAGACAATGATTGCGGACCCTAAAACCTGCACCCTGAGACCAGTAACCTGTAACCTCATACAAACAACTCTCCCTGTTTTGTTGTTACCGGTAAATTCTGGAAAGCAAACCGCTGTACGATCTGGTATTTCTTCTCATTCACGGGACGCTTGAGCAGCAGCATGCCGTCGGCAATAAAGCGACCGGTAAACTGCCTGTTGCTATAGTCCTGCCATGCCTTTTCATATTGCCGGGGCTGCAGCTTGCGGGCCAGCGTGAGGTGCGGTTCCATTATAAAGTGCGGCTTATGCTCATCGTTCAGTTTCATCAACCGCTGTGTTTCACTGCGTACCTGCTTAACAAGATGCTGCACCGGCACCTTTGTTGTTATAGCAATATAAATGGTATGCGAAGGAAAGCTGCCATAGTTATGCAATTCTATCTTAAACGGGTATTGACTCATGCCTGCCATCCTGAGTTTGTTCACGATACGCGCTTCCATCATTTCGTATTGTACAAATCTTGCCAGCGTAATATGAGGCTGTCCCCATCTTGCCTGCGCACACTGATAGGCTTCAGCGAACTCCTCTTTTACCCGCACTATTTTTTTCCATAATTCCTCCGGGGGACGTATCACCAGCAGGTATTCGCAAACCCGGTAACCAGGTATTAACGGCATATTGTTCTCCATAAAATAATTTTTAACGATAAAATATTTAGTGTAAATTTACTAAATAATTTAGTAAATCAAAAATATATGGGTATAGAAATTATTCATCAGGTCGTTTACAGGGGCTCGAAGCAGTTTGATCAATGGAATGTACAGCATGCCAACGCCACCGGCTTTGGAGCGGCAGCCGATGATTATATGGAGAGAGGTATTGACCTGAATGAACAACTGATCCGCAACAAACCGGCAACTTTTGTGATGAGGGTAAGCGGCGACGCGATGGTTGATGCAGGTATAGGTAACGGGGATATTGTGGTTGTTGACCGCTCACTGAAAGCCGTGAATGGCAAAATCGTGATTGCTGTGCTGAATGGAGAGATGCTGATCCGCCGGCTGGAGAAAGCCTTTAATAAAATACGGCTGGTACCCGAAACCAGCAGGCTTTCGCCTATTGATATTGACCTGTCTGCCGCCGACTTCTCCATATGGGGAGTGGTCACTTACTGTATTCGCCGCGTGTAGCATCGGAAAACAGGTAATGCGGAACGATGCTACCGGTCAAAGCTGAAAGGCAGGAGGCGAAATGTCGTTTTTCACTCCTATCCCTTACCACTCTCACTCTTTTCCTATCGCCGGTACCTGATACCTGAATTACTTTTTACCTCTATATTTGCCGAATGAAATCTCCGGGGCGGATGTGGATAAGTTACTGAATGTCTTGGAGTTCCTGCAGTAGCATAGCCATAACGTGCCAAGGCGGTATCCTGTACCCGATCCGGGCAGGGTATATGCAGGAAAACAGGAGAATAATTGCCGGTCGTAAATTTTATTTTTTGTGACTGAGGAGGCGAAGCTGTGGGATGAAGGATAAAGTTTATGGTTTGGGAGTTTATATGGTTTCCGACACAGCCATATCCCTGAAAACATAGTGGTATATTAACCATAATATACCGCATCATTTCGTGAATGGTGAGAGGTGAAATGGGAAACGTGAGAGGTTCTCTCACAGATAGCACTCCTGCCTGTCCAGACAGGGATCTGCACAGATTATTTTATTTTCATCTGTGTTTGTCTGTGTGATCTGTGAGACAGTTCACCCTGCAAGCCGGGGTTAACACAACAATAGTGTTTAATTCTTAAGGAAGCGACGTTGATTGACAATAGCCCATTCACCCGGACTATATGACATGTTATAATTAACACACCAATAGAACTAAAAACTATAGGTTCTAATCATGAACAACAACAGTAAAAAATGGTACGCCGTGTACACGAAGCCCAGGTGGGAAAAAAAAGTACATGCGCTGTTCCAGGAGAAGGGCATAACGGCCTACTGCCCATTAAATAAGGTAAAGAAAAAATGGAGCGACCGCTATAAGATCGTGCACGAACCCCTGTTTAAATCATATGTTTTTGTGCAGGTGGAAGAAAATGAAATAACGAAAGTGAGAATGGTGGGTGGAGTGGTAAATTTTGTGTACTGGAATGGTAAACCTGCCATCATAAAAGAAGAAGAGATCAATACCATCAGGCGATTTTTAAATGAATACGAGCATATAGAAGCCGAACCACTGCAGCTCATGCCGAACCAGCGGGTGAAGATAATGAGCGGGGTATTAATGGATAAAGAAGGGGTTGTTATTCATTCCGACAAAAACAAGGTGCAGATCATCCTGGAAACGCTCGGCTTTAAGCTTACTGCCAGGCTTAACAGGAATGAGATCCGGCCGGTGTAAGCAACAAAAGCACCAAAGGGCAAAACACAGAGCCAGGGAAGGCCCGGATAATAAATTTCAAACCTGTCCTCCCGAGCGGGATCCGAAAAATAATATCACTGCACCTTTGCTCCGTGGCGTGCGCTGCGGGAAACAAATGGCCGGCACTCAGGAAAGTCAGGCCATTGGGCGATACCAATCGGGCAAAATCCCTGATCATGGGATGAGAGATCATCGTAATGTTTTAACGGACATTTATCCGTTCAGGGTCTTGTAATGACGTTCATATAATATCCTTGTTTACCATACGTTAATTCCTTGTGCACGAGATACCCATCACATATAATACCATTAAATACCGGTGAATGACCCCCCATAAACGAATATACCATCATATTTTTTCTGCATTAGCGCTGAGCCTGCTGCTCTTTTCGTGCCGCACCACCAAACCGGTGCAATACCTGCAGGGTCCTATTGATACCGCCGCGCTCAGCCAGGTAAGCCTGCCTGAGCCCCTGATCCAGAAAGGCGACCTGATAGGCATTACCGTATACAGCGATAATCCTGAAGCTACGGCAGTATTTAACCAGCAAATGAATACCACGCTGGCTTCCGGCGCCACTTCCGGTGCTACCGGTACGGCAGGAACCACTTCCCAGAGCATGCCCGGCTATTTAGTGGATGCCAACGGTAATATCCGCTTCCAGTTGCTGGGAGAGCTACATGTGGAGGGGCTTACTAAAAGCGGTTTAGAAGACCTGTTGAAGGAAACGCTGGCGGGCAAATACCTCTCAAACCCCTATTTTAACATCCGTTTCCTGAATTATAAATTCACCATACTGGGAGAAGTGACCAAACAGGGGGTATATTCCATCCCCGGCGAAAGGATCAGCATCCTGGAAGGGCTGGGCATGGCAGGCGATATTACGCTCTATGGCTTAAAAGACAGCATCATGGTGGTAAGGGAAACCAATGGTAAACGAAGCTTCGGATATCTGGATGTAAGTAAACCGGAAGTATTTACCTCTCCTTATTATTACCTGCAGCAAAATGATGTCGTAATTGTAAAAGCAAACCCTAAAAAACCAGACGTATCGGAGGCTGTGGCTTCCCGCAACCTGGCCAGAACAGCAACCATTATTTCCCTGCTGGCTTCCTTATCCATTATACTCACCCGTATATTTCCATAAGTATACCAAGCACGTTTATATAGTTTTGGTCTTAAACGAATTGAGCCTGCATGCAAGACAACTTTGAAACCGCTTTTGAAACCAGTCACCCTTCCAGGGAATTTAATTTAAAGGAGTTCTTCTTTAAATACCTGCGCTATTGGCCCCTGCTGACCGCCTGTATTTTAATAGCGTTGACTCTTGCCTTCATTAAGGTGCGGTATGCCACCCCAATTTACAGGGTAACAGGCAGCCTGTTCATTAATAAGGAAGGCGATAACAGGGGCAGCGGGGAAGGCCTGGAAAACATGTTTATGTTCTCCAATAACCTCAACCTCAAAAATGAGCTGGAGATCCTGAAATCCAAGCCGTTGGTAGCCCGGGTAGTTAAAAGCCTGGGCTTGCAGGTAAGCTATTACAATAAGGGGAATGTGCGATCTTCGAATATTTACGGTGCTTCGCCTATTTTCCTGGAAATTATATCTCTTAAAGACTCAGGCGCTTCCTTTAATCTTGAAATAGAAGTATCGGAAAAAGGGTTTCGTTTCCCGAACAGCAGCACTAACCTGGAATATGATAAAATATTTGAAACCCGTGCCGGAATGTTCAGGATCAGGCAAACAACCTCCGTTCCTTTTTCGAACTACAGCAGTGATAATTTCATTATTACCTACCGCCCGCTACCAACTGCCGCAGCCGGCCTTGCCTCCGCCATTACCACTTCACAAACCATTGACCAGGCTACCATCCTCGACCTGGCAATAGAAACAGATAACATTGCCCTCGGCAAAGATGTGATCAATGCGCTCATGACGGAATACGGCAAAATGAATATAGAGGACAAGCGCCGGATCTCGCAGGTTACCGTGCAATTCATCGATGAGCGCCTGGATACGATCAAAAACGAACTGAGCGGAGTGGAAAGCGGCATTCTACAGTTTCGTGAAAAAAACGAAGTGATAGATCTTAACCAGCAATCTGCCCAGCAGTTTGGGATTTTACTGGAAAGTAATAAGCAATTGGCCAACCAGCAGGTACAGGCAGGCGTGCTCCAGTATTTGCTGCAATACATGCAGAATCCTGCTAACCGCAACAGCCTGGTTCCTGCCAGTCTCGGCATCCAGGAGCCGGTGCTGGAACCGCTCTTCAGCCAGTACAACACGCTGCAACTGCAGCGTAATAACCTGCTGCAGACAACAGGTCCTGCCAATCCGGCGATAGCAACGCTCGACCGGAACATTGAAAAGCTGCGGGAACAGATACTAGAGGCCCTTAAAAATGTACAGCAGTCTTACATTATTGCCTCTGATAAAATCAGGGAAGAAATAACCCGCTCCCGCTCCGCCATCCGCAAAGTGCCTTCCAAAGCCATGGGCCTCCTGGACATAGAAAGGCAGCAAAAGATCAAGCAGGATCTCTATTTATTTCTGCTCCAAAAAAGAGAGGAGGCTGCCATTTCCGCTGCTGCCACTATAGCCAGCTCCAGCCCGCTGGAGGAAGCCACCAGTTCCGGTAGGCCGGTAAAGCCCAACGAAAGGAATATTTATCTGGTAGCGCTGCTGGCAGGCATACTGATCCCGGTGGCTATTATTGCGCTAATGGAAATGCTGAACGATAAGATCAGGGAAAGAGAGGAAATCACCCGGCAAACCCAGGCACCGATCATAGGCGAGATCGGCCATGCCGGTGAAGCAACCCTTATCGTACAGGCCGGCAGCCGTACAGTAGTAGCCGAACAGTTCCGCATCATGCGTACCAATGTGCAATACATGATCAACAAAGTAGCAAAACCCGTGATGTTGGTCACTTCTTCCGTTAGCGGGGAAGGAAAATCCTTTGTAGCCACCAATTATGGTGCAGCCCTGGCGCTTACCGGTAAAAAAACGGTGGTGCTGGAGTTTGATATTCGGAAACCCCGCCTGCTGAAAGGCTTGAACATGCAGGCTACAAAAGGGCTAAGCAATTACATTATAGGAAATGCCAGCCTAGAAGAGATTGTGCAGCCAGTGCCGGAGTTTACTAATTTATACGTAATTGGTTGCGGCCCGGTGCCACCTAATCCTTCGGAACTTCTGTTAGATAAACAGGTCGCTAAATTATTTGAAGAATTGAAAATACGGTTTGATTATATTATAATAGACAGCGCCCCGGTGGGCCTGGTAAGCGACGCCTTCACGCTAAGTGCTTACGCTGACGCCTGCCTGTACATAGTACGCCAAGGCTATACCCTTAAGAGGCAATTGAGCATGGTGGAAGACCTGTATCAACAAAAGCGCCTGCCCAATATGGGCCTGGTAGTAAATGATATCCAGACCCAGGGCCGTTACAAAGGATATTACGGCTATGGAGGGGGGAGTTATTATGGATATGGATACGGGTACGGATATGGGTATGGAGGGGATTATTTTCAGCCAATTACTACAAAAAGTAAGATATCCTGGAAGCAACTATTTCTACTACGAAAGAAATAACTGAGATAGCGGGAGTGAAAGGTGATTTTTTCATTTATCTGACAGATTATTTGACTTTGCACTTGCTTAATGAATGTATGGTATGCAGGAAAAGAAGGGACTTTTATTAATGAGAGCTATCAAGCTAATTATGAAAGTGCTCCCGCGCAACTTAAGAGTAAGAGCAGTATTTAACCTGTTTTATATTTTCCTGAACTCACTGGTGGAATTGGTTGGTATTGCCTTTCTGATACCGGTATTGGTAGTTATATTAGATGAGGAGAAAATAAAGACGAATATATGGTTGCAAAGGTTATATACGGGTTTTGGATTCGAATCCAATGTGCACTTTATTATCTTCCTTTGTTTACTGGTGTTGATCTTTACGATTCTTAAGAATATTACCAGCATACTCTTACTGCGCAATCAATATAAATTTTCATTTTCAGTTTATAAGTTTATTTCACTTGCATTATTTCGTCAATACTATAACCTGGGTCTACAGCAGCTTAAAACACACAACTCTAACCGGATTGTCAATCATATTACTTCCGTAACACTTATGTTCTCCCAGAATGTGATCAACTCCGTATCCGGCATTATCAATGAGTCTATGGTTTTTATACTCTTTATAACTGGATTGCTCTTATATGACCCTTCCGTAATCTTGTTAATAACCATAACGATCCTTCCATTTATCGTGGGTTTCTTCAGGATAATGAAGAATAAAATCCAGCATATTGGTAAAGAGAAGAATACTATAGGAATTGAACAAAATAAGTTGTTGTATGAAACCTTCCAGGGCTATGTTGACATTGAAATTAAAAACAAAAGGGGCTGGGTATTTACAAAGTTCTCTTCTTTACTTCAAAAAATGAATCACCTGCAGGTCAGGAACGCCGTATACCTCCAGCTTCCACTGAAATTTATTGAAATTGTAATTGTGCTGGCCCTTGTTATTATCATTTGTTTTGGTATCTGGATGAATAAAAGTATTGACAGTATTGCTGTGCTGCTGGGTATTTTTGCGGTTTCCGCCTACAGGTTATTGCCCGGAATAAACCGCCTGATGAATTTTTCCATGACATTAAGAAACCATGCATATACTTTCGAAATTGTAAGCAAGATTATACCTAAAAGTTCGGATAGTCCTTTTGTTCATAAAAATGCAAGACCAGAGAGCAGTGCCATTAAATTCAGGCATGAGATCAGGGTTGACAATCTCAGCTTTTCATTCGATGACAAAGCTTCTATTTTAAGGAATATTAATTTTACCATAAAAAAGGGAGAAGCTATCGGAGTGATTGGGTCTTCGGGATCGGGTAAATCTACCCTGCTGAACATATTGCTTCGCTTCTACAGGGAAACAGAAGGAAAGATACTGGTGGATGGAAAACAACTCAAAGAAGAGGATACTGTTTCCTGGCGAAACCTGGTTGGCTACGTGCCCCAGGATGTTTTCATATTCGATGGCTCACTCGTGGAGAATATCGCACTGGGTGATGACCCCGCAGCAGTTGATTTAAACTTATTGAATCAGGTAATTGAGAAATCCAATCTTTCCACCCTGGTGAATAGTTGGAAGCAGGGGATACATACCAGTCTTGGCGAAAGAGGGAGCAAGCTGTCTGGCGGACAAAAGCAAAGGCTCGGTATAGCCAGGGCACTGTATAAAGGCGCCGAAGTTCTTTTCTTTGATGAGGCCACTTCAGCCCTGGACATAAATACAGAAGAAGAAATTACCAAATCTATTCAAGAATTAAATGAAAAAAATCGGCAACTTACAATTGTTATCATTGCTCATCGTTATACCACACTAAAATATTGTGATCGGATAATTGAACTTAAAGAAGGAAGGAACATGGATGAGATAACATTTCAATCTTTAAAGAAGAGAATTACAAATGATCAATAACTTGTAAATGAAGATGAAATTTTTAAACAAATTTCTCGAAGTAATTATTTATTAAACTCCCCGGTTATTAAATCATTACATAGTGGATACCTAAAACCAACAAAGTATATTTCGAATATTATAGTAAAAAATGACTTCTTCCTAAAGACAATAGCTAAGAAATGATAAGGGCAATAGTAAGGCATAGCATACTAAAACTGCTTACGTAGTGAGAAAAGACAAAACTGCATTAACAAAGGAAGGTCTCCTGATTCATTTTTTTGCTTGTAGCCATGGATTTGGGCATTTAAAAAGAGTTGCTTCTGTTGTCAAAGAGCTGCTTTTATTACACAAGAAACTTAATATTACAATTCATTGCCAGGAGTCCCTTTTTAATAGAGTCAAAGATTGGACATTGGTTAAGGTACTGCTACACGAAGAAAAAGTTATTTTTTCTCATCAGCTAATGGAAACTTCGCCATTCTATGATGAAAGAACAAGTATAAATTCAATTGACAAATGGCTAAGACCAATTCTTGAATCAAAAGAAAAAATACAAGGAATAAAAGTCATTGACAACGACGCTTCTCTATTAAAAGTTTTTCCAGATGCAGTTATGATGGGTTCATTTCTATGGGCAGAAGTGCTAGAAGCAAGAGGTGATAAAACATCAATAGAACTTGCTTTGTCAGAAATTGAAATACTGAAAAAGAATAAACCGTTGATGCTTTGTATCAACAATATCATGACTCAAGGTGTCAGGAAATATACACAAGCAGTGTCGCTTCCCTGGTTTTGCGATAAATATGATAAACAAAACAAAGACAAAATACGGGGACAAGGTATATTAATAACAGGGGGTGGAACAATTAAACAAGCCTATACACTATTAAATATCGGTCTTGAATTAAAAGCCTTGGGCTTACCGGTGTTTGCAGATGTCGGCGTTTATACCCACTCAGATGGAGAAATCCCTCTGTTCTCCTATACCGATCAGGATTTCTCAATGCTGAGATTAATAATTTGCAGACCTGGAATCGGGATCATAAATGATGCTATCCGCTACGGATTACCATTGTTAGCGGTTGAAGAGAAAACAAATATAGAAATGCAACACAATATTGCCCGAATAGAAGAAATGGGCATTGGAAAGCTCATTACAGCTCACGTGAAAGCAGAAGAAATAAGGGCTTTCTACCATTCCCAGGAATTGATAAAATGTCAGAAATGCATAGAGGAACAAGAGACAGGGGGAGCCAAAAAAGCCGCAGAGTGGCTGTTGGAAAGAGGCTTGAGAACCATAAATAGCGAAGATCAATATGAATAATATAAAGAGCTTGATTTGTCCAATAGATGCCAATCTGATGGACATTTACACCTTGTTTGATTTGGCTGGTAAAAAAGGATTACCAGTGGGCATTGCTTTAGTTACAGATGGAAATGGAAAGCTTATTGGTACTGTCACAGAAGGCGATATCAGAAGAGGAATTATAAAACATCAAACCATGATGCTTAAGGTTTCAGATGTGATGCAAGCAGACCCTATTTCATTTGGTGAAAGAATTTCAATTGTGGAAATTTTAGATAAACTACCTTACGAACTGGCAAAGAGAAATCGAAAAAGCAAGAAATTTCTTGGCAAAATTGTATTGGTTGACAAAGATGGGAAGCCCTCCCGGGTATTAGAATATCATCAGCTTTGGGAGCAACGTGTGGCTAATCACAGGCATTTAGTAGTTATAGGGCTTGGCTATGTGGGTTTGACAATGGCATTGGTTATGGCAGATGCCGGATTTATGGTCACTGGCGTAGAAATGGACCGGCAAAAAGTTAAAATCCTAAATAAAGGAATTTCCTATATTCATGAAGTCGGTTTACAGGATTTATTGAAAGAACAAATAGGGGGAAATTTCAAGCCTGTAACAGAAATTCCCGATTCCGGAGATGTATTTATCATTTCGGTCGGTACACCGGTCATGCCAAATGGAAAGGGGGAGAAAAAACCGGTGATGGATTTCTTGGATGATGCATGCAAAAAAATAGGAGAAAAGTTAAGAAACGGTAATTTGGTTGTTTTACGCTCAACAGTACCTATTGGAACATGCAGAAATTTTGTAATGAAAAGACTAGAACAAATTAGTGGTTTGCGATGTGGATTGGACTTTCATCTTGCTTTTGCACCGGAGCGTACTGCTGAAGGAAAAGCGCTGAAAGAATTACGTTCACTACCTCAAATAATAGGAGGATTTAATTCTGATTCCTTGGAAGCTACTGCAGCGATTTTTAGAGATCTAACTCCCACAATTATTCGAGTGGATTCGTTAGAAGTGGCCGAAATGGCAAAATTAATTAATAATTCTTTCAGAGATTATATTTTTGCTTACGCTAACCAAATGGCAAAAATTGCATCTAAATTTAATATCAACGTAGTAGATGTTATCAAAGCTGCTAATGAGGGCTACACACGAGACCCGGTTCCATTGCCGAGCCCAGGTGTAGGTGGTCCATGTCTAACTAAAGATCCGTACATTTTTGCTTCTGTGGCTAAGGAGTTTGACTTTGATGAAAGACTTTTCTCCAATGGAAGAGCAATTAACGAATCTATGCATGAACATGTTGTTCAGCAAGTCTTGTCTGAGTTAAAAAGAATTGGAAAAAAGCCTAACGAATCTTCTGTTTTGATCTGTGGCCTGGCTTTTAAAGGAAACCCCGAAACAGGAGACATACGCAACTCATCCGCTATTGAAATTCTGGACCTTTTTAAAAATAAAGTTAAAGCCATCTTTGGTTATGATGCAGTTGCGTTAAAAGAAGAAATTTCTGCGTATGGCATAAAATCAGTAAAAATTCCTGAAGGATTTGAAAATATCGATGTGGTTTTATTCTTGAATAATCATAAATCATTTGAGAAGATAAATGTTTATGAAATGACACGAAAGTTGAATAATAACCCCATTATTTATGACGGATGGAACTTATTTAGAAAAGCAGAGGTATTATCTGCACGACCTGCAAGCTATATTGGCTTGAGTTTTATTGAATCTACTGTAAAATAAAAGAAAGAATGAAAATATTGGGCGTTATTCCAGCCAGAGGGGGATCTAAAGGTGTGAAAAATAAGAACATAAGAGAAATAAACAACCATCCACTACTCGCTTATACAATTAGAACTAGTTTAAAGTCAAATCTGATTACAGATGTGGTAGTATCAACAGACGCGAAAGAAATACAGGATATTGCATTAAAATATGGGGCTCAATCTCCTTTCTTGAGGCCGGATTATCTTTCCGGTGATACAGCTATGGCTATTCCTACAATACAGCATGCTGTACTAGAGATGGAAAAGTTAAAAGGGATAAAGTATGATTATGTTATAATGTTACAACCTACAACTCCCTTAAAATTAACGTCTGATATTGATTCTTCGTTAAAAAGAATAATAAATGAAGATGCTGAGGGCATTATTTCAGTAGTAACAGTAGATAACAATCATCCAATGAAAATGAAGAAGTTCATTGGAGAAAACGGGATAAGTGGGTTGTTGATCGATTATGAAAAGCCACCATTTGAAAACTGCCCAAGACAATTATTACCTCCTGTGTTTATTGTTAATGGTGCCATATATGCTACAAAGAGAGATGTCTTAATAAATGATAATACTTTCCAAGGAAGAAAATGTTTGGGGTATATTATGCCTCCTGAAAGAAGTGTAAATATTGATACGGAATTTGATCTTTATTTAGCAGAATATATTATGAAAAAAAGCAACATCACACTTGAAGGGTTAAATCAATAAGTTTTTAGTTTTAAACCACCCGCATATTGTCAGCTGAGGAGTTTCCATAAAAATATGCTGCTTCCATAGCTGATAAATTTGTTGAAATACTACAAAAATGAGACCTATATTAATTGCAGAATGTTGTCAAAACCACAACGGCAATAGAGAAATTCTAAAAAGGCAAATACATACAGCTGCGGAGAATGGAGCGGATTATGTAAAAATACAGGCAATTCGTTCTAAAGAATTAACGTATCGCATTCGTTTTGAGGAGGGTGAAACACTGGCTGAAGGCACTGTTAAAACTATTAAAAGACCCTATAAGCCGGAGTTTGAAAGGCTGGCAAAATTGGATTTGACTATAGAAGATGAAGCCTGGTTTGTGGAAGAATGCTGGAAAGCTGGCGTTGCTCCAATGACAACTGCTTTTACAAGAACAGCTGCCCGTGAGATAAAGGATCTGGGTTATGAAGCAATAAAAATAGCAAGCTATGATTGCGCTTCATATCCTTTGCTTAAAGAAGTAAAACAATTTTGGAAAACAATTTTTGTATCCACAGGGGCAACTTACGATAATGAAATTGAAAAGGCCGTTGAAGTATTAGATGGGATTGATTTGCATTTATTGCACTGCGTTACAATATATCCAACTCCAATGGAAGAATTGAATCTAAAAAGAATGTCTTATTTGAGACGATTTACATCACAAGTGGGTTATTCTGACCATTCGCACGTTGAAAATACTAAACTTTGGGCAAGTAAAATTGCACTTGCTCTGGGTGCAACTAGTATTGAAAGGCACTATACTGTATTGGAGAAAGATGAAACAAAAGATGGCCCGGTCTCTATTAAACCTCAGCATCTCAAAGAGTTAAGAGAGTTTGCAGACAGACCAAGACATGAACGCATGGATATTATAAAAAAAGAATATCCATATTGGGAAAAAACACTGGGAACAATCAAACGCCCGCTTTCGCACGCTGAAATTCTGAACCGGGATTATTACAGAGGAAGGTTTGCTTCGCTGGTTAATGGGAACCATATATTTAACTGGGAAGAAATTTTATTCTAAATGCTTTTAGCAAAACATTTTTTGTCTAAAAAACTCTATCAGCTTGCGCTGAGAAAAAACATAAAGACTATCCTTTATAATGAGACAGATTTTGTATTGCCTAAAACGAAGGATATTACTTTTTTTAACTGTACTACGCAAAGGGTCCCTAGTACCTGGTTTACATGGAAAAAAAACGAAGAAGTCCTACTCTCCTTTAAAAGCAAATTTCCTAAATTGCTTCTATGGGGAAGTTATGATTTAACTCTTGCTTTTCTTAAAGCCCTATATTGGTCTAATCAGAAAACAGGATTTTTACATTATTCCAAAGAAACTTTTTTTCAAAAAGAAAAGGCGTATATTATTGACCCTTTATACCCATACAACAGATCAAAGGTTATATTAAAATATGTAAGTCAGAAGTTGTCTAATACAAATAAATCCAACTTCATATATAAAAGTTCAAATTACAAAAACAAGAATGCGATATACATAAAAAACGGATTCCAATTAACTTTATATAAGCATCTTCTTCAAAGAATTTCTAATCTTGACGATTTTGTTGTTTTTGTCTCTGAAATCTCACTTCTTGAAGATTTAAAAAAAAACGGGATAAAAAAAGAGAGTATTTGCTTTATTCAAAAATCAAATAAACATGTTCAATTACCTTTTATTAATGTTTTGAAGTTTAATAAAGGAGATTGGTTTGTATTTAATCAAATTCTTGCATCTTGGAATGAAATAGCTGAATGGGTATCCATTGCGGAACAAATTGGAAGAACAAAAGTGAAGTCAGTATTGATGAATGAAGCTGAGAATGGAATTTTTGGGGGAGTAATGGGAGAGGTACTCAACAAATTCGGAGTTGTAACCTATAATACTATGAATGGCTTAAAGTCAGGACAGGCGCAAGACAGTTTTATAAATTTTGATTATTGGTTTGTTTGGGATGAGCAAATGAAGAAAATGCTGGTAGAAAAAAATGGATTATATTCTGAAAAACTTATTATTTCAGGGCATTTAATGGAAGATGAAATAGGGGAACATATATACCAAAATAGCTTGGGCTTGGAAGAATCATTATGGAAAGGTAAAAAGGTCATTTCCCTTTTTTCTGTAAGGGGTCGAAGGGAGGAAAAAATAGAAACTTTTAAAAAGCTGTATACCATTGCCGAAGAATCGCCAGATATTTTTATTCTTATCCGCCCACACCCTTCTGAAAGAGAAGAAGAGTTTATTTATCATGACAAACACTTAAGTAACGTAAAATGGATTAGATACACACATGAAAATTTAAAAACCTCTCTTTATGATCAATTGTCGATCAGTAGTTTGAGTATCTGTTTTGGTTCAACAGTGGCAATTGAAAGTAAATGGTTTGGAGTGCCTTGTATTAGCATTGAAATGAGGAAAGAAAGTTTAATATATGCTATTGATCAAAAGATGATTATAAAAACAGACAGATTTGATAATCAATTATTTTTTGAACTTTTAAAAAACGACAAATATTTGACAGGCTTAGAAAATAAAGAAAGTATTGCAGACTCTATTATTAAAACGTTAAGACAATGATTTTTTTATTTTAGACTTACGGAAATTTTAAAAGGTTACTTACAAAAGCAAAATTGTGGAAATATTTTCTCGATTTATTCAAGTTTCATTTTTTTTACTTTGATTTCAATTTTTAGATTTATAAGATATAGGCTTCAGGAATTAAGAAAAAAATGGGTAATAGAAATAACATATCCCAAGAAATACCCCAATGGAGTTTTTCTGTCTTTAATTCCATTTAACACAATCACCAGCTCTCATGGTCTGTTTATTGAAAGGGGTGTCGAGATTAAGAATCCAGATATTTTGATCGGGAACCATACGTATATTGGGAACCACACAGTTATTGATTCATGCAAACGTATAGGAGCGTTTTGCTCTATCTCTTCAAATGTTAAGATTGGCATGCGAAATCACCCGTACGACCACATAAGCACATCGCCCGTCTTCTATAGCAAATACAGAAAATGGCTTAACGAGTCTACTTTTAACGAGTCAAACTTTAAACACGTTATTATCGAAGAGGATGTGCTGATTTCTGCAAATGTAATAATCTTAAATGGTGTGACAATAGGGAGAGGCGCTATTATAGGGGCAGGCGCAGTAGTTACAAAAGACGTTGAACCTTATAGTATCGTCGCGGGAATTCCTGCTAAGAAATTGAGAATGAGATTTACTCCTGAATTAATAGAAAAAATTGAAGATTCTAAATGGTGGGAAAAAGACGATACCCTTCTTAAAAAGAATATTCAATATTCATCATCCCCGGAAAAATTTATTTCCCAACTTAAATAAGATGCTTATTTCTGTTATTATACCTTGTTATAATGTAGAAGCCTATATTAGAGAATGTATTGAATCAGTGATAAATCAAAATTATTCGAAAACAGAAATTATCTGCGTAGATAATAACTCAACAGATAACACGAATACGATACTAAAAGATTTACAAAATCAATATCCAAGCATAAAAATCATTAAAGAAAAAAAAGCGGGTGCCCCAAATGCCCGGAACAAAGGACTTGAAAATGCTTCTGGAGAGTGGGTGCAATTTTTGGATGCTGATGATTTATTAATGCCCGGTAAGATTGAGCACCAGGTTAATCTTTTAAAGGATAATGGATACCAGAATGTATTTATTTCAGCTGCTTCCTGGAAGCAGGATGTCGAAGGACGAAAGACACTTCTTCTGCCTGAAAAAGATGCTTGGAAAGGACTATTTATAACCAGGTTAGGTAATACTTGTGCAAATTTATTCAATCGCAATGCTCTGCTCAAAATTAATAGTTGGGGTGCTGAACTTAAAAGTTCACAAGAATATGATTTGATGTTTCGCTTATTAAAAGAAGTTGGACAGCCTTTAATAGATCAGGAGCCATTGACTATCATCCGTGAAAGAAGATCAGGTCAAATATCGCAACAAAACCCTGGTATAAAATGGAATCAATATCTTTCCCTTAGGCTACAGATATATGAGTATTTATGTGAAAATCAAAAAGTATATTTTCTCAAAGAGAAAAATTTTTTTATGCAGGAATTGTTTTCGATTTTAAGAATCTTGTATCCTTATGATAATACAACCTCTCGAGAAATATTTAACAAATACCTAAGCAAGCATTTCAAACCAGATCCTTCTTTAGTTTCATCAAGGATTTATTGTTCTATATTTAGAATTATTGGTTTTGATAATACCGAAAAGTTAAATTTTTTTTTAAAACAAAAATTCCTGCATAACAAATTTCAGTCGGCACTTTTTTAATTGTAGTTCCTTATTTAATATGTTAAGTGAAACATCAGTTGTTTATTTAAAGATCATCTATGAGAAATTCTTTTCTGCACATCCCAATTATAAAAGAGTTAAGTACTTCACTGACAGGATTATTGGCTTGCATTGGAATCCTTTGTCATTTTTGAGTATATTTTATGTTATTCAGGTATATGGTCTTAAGTTATTTTTGAAATCAATAACCAAGAATTGTTTTCTCTTTTTCAATAAAAATAATTATACTGTTTTATCTGTTCCAATAAAAAACATATTTTTTATTATTGAGACTAAAGTTGGATTAGTATTGATTCATGCGAATGGTAAAAGCGTTTACAAAATATATAAAACCTCTAAAAACATTCAACAATTTGAATCTCAAAAAAAAGAGCTTATAAAGGTTTTAAATCAAGTGAATTCGAAATTTCATGATAGTTGTTTCCCTCTATTTTTCGAGCAAAAATTACTTGTTGAAAAATCACTGATTGTAGAGATTTCTCAATTATTTCAGAATACCCAACCCATAACTGAAACGGAATGGAAAGATTTGCTATTAAATACATTTTCAGAGCAAATGATTTTCTTCTACATATCAAGCGGTATAAAAAGCTACCCAGTTAAAAATATGTGGGATGCGTATCCCAATATACAAATCCAAATAAAAAGCAATAAAAGGCTAAGCCAAATTTTTTATTTTTTTTGTGATAAAGTTAACCTTGTACATACTGCTTTAGTAAATGGAGATTTTCAAAGATTTAATGTGTTAAGAAACAAAAATGGATTTCGTTTTATAGATTTTGGCGGAGCATACCGGGAAAATATTTTTATGGATTTATATATCCAGGAACGATGGTGTCCAATTTTTGAATTTTGGACGAGCCTGGATAGCGATAATCCAATTCCACAAAACCTTAGTCAGGAATGGATGCAGGTTTTCAGGAAGACAATGAAAGAAAAATATAGCTATGAATTTACGGATATGGAGATAAAGGCGAATATGTTCTTTTCTCTTATGTGGAAGTGCTTTTACAATGGAAAAAGCATTAGTGAGGTTAATAATAAAATTCTTTTATCAGTTTTGGATTCTTAAGTTTAGCTGCTTTGTTTTTATTCTGATCGACCCTATAGGTGGTCCTATTGACGCAAGGTCTTAATCTATTTATTATACACTTTTGATTCTTTGGTGCTAACCATGGCTGTAATTACTGTTCCTTCTATCACAATTGTTGTTCCATGTTACAATAAAGCAATTTTCCTTCCTCAAACTATTCAATCCATATTAGACCAGACATTAAAGGATTGGGAGATGATTGTGATAGACGATCATTCAACTGACGGATCTGATAATTTAATCAAAAAACATACTGAAACCGACAGTAGAATTCAGTTGATACTTAATCAGGAGAACAAAGGTGCAAATTTCTGTAGAAACGAAGGTCTAAAAAGAGCTAAAGGAAGGTATTTAATTTTTCTGGATGCTGATGATCTTTTGGCTCCTTTCTGTTTAGAAAAAAGAATTGAAACAATGAAGGAAAATCCTCAAATGGATTTCTCTGTTTTTCCAATGAGCCCTTTCGTATATACTACAGGAGACTATAATGCCAAATGGATTCCCAATACGAAAAGACCGTTAGCAGATTTTTTAGCTCATAATCTTCCGTGGCAAACTATGCAGCCTATCTGGGATAAAAGGTTCCTGGAAAAAATTGGAGGGTTTGACGAAACATTCTCAAGACTTCAGGACGTGGAATTGCACACAAGGGCGCTATTCACCGAGGGAGTACAATTGCTGTTAACAAGGGGTCGCCCGGACTGCTTTTATCGTATAGCAGATGACCGGTTGAACTTTGAAAACTTTGAATTACTTTCCCGTTATGTTCAGTCAGCTACGAGATATTATTCAAAGTTTTTTCCCCTCGCTGAAAAACGTGGCTTACAGAATAAACTAATGGGTACTATTTACAGGATGTATACTAGGATACTTTACTGCTACAAAAAGAAAAAAATTTCGAATAGCCAACTTCAGCAATTAGAAAAACAATTGTTGAATGCTGAAGCAATACCGGCGCTGAAGGGTTTTAAAAGAACAGTTTTTACAGCAGGGAAACTGGCAGAACAATTACCCATAAGAATCCCGGGTATTAATTGGACATTGTCTCACCTGATTGAACTATAGTGCAAAAAATTAAAATTGCATTACTAACTGATGCTATTTGGCCTTATGTAATTGGGGGAATGCAAAAACATTCCTATTTGCTGTGTAAATATTTGGCAAAGGAAAAAATTCAGGTTGTTTTGTTTCATCCTCAAACAAAAAACTATACTTCCCAAAAGCAAAGCGAACTTTTCAGTGATGAGGAATTAACTTATATAGAATGGATAGAAGTTCCCAAGCCTCCAAAATATTCCTTCCCGGGGCATTATCTGTATGAACAGTGGTTGTATTCTAAGGGTTGCTTTAATGTGCTCAAAACCATAAAAGATATCCGTTTTATTTATGCTAAAGGACTTACATCATGGTATCTGCTTAAAAAGAAGGATCAATTAGACTGTAAAATAGGGATCAATATACACGGTTACGAATTCTTACAAATACAGGCTAATACAAAAGAAAAATGGAATGCACTGCTGCTTTCCGGCCCTTTTCGCTACATACATAGGCATGCCGACTTTGTTTTTTCATACGGTGGAAATGTTACCTATTACATACAAAAACTGGGAGTCTCCAACAACAGGATCGTTGAAATTCCCGGGGCGGTAGAAGCAAACTGGCTGCGCACGGATTTATCTCTTTCACCTGGAAGTAACCTCAGAAAGTTTTTTTTTATCGGTCGTTTTGAAAGAAGAAAAGGAATAGAAGAAATTAACCAAGCACTTACCGCACTGGGTGAAGCCGTTGATTTTGAGTTTCATTTTGCAGGACCCATTCCAGACGAAAAAAAAATTGTGCTTCCTCATGTGCATTACCACGGACTACTTACTTCAAAAGAGCAAATCATTGATTTGATGGACAGTATGGATGTGCTGGTTTGTCCAAGCTATAGCGAGGGTATGCCCAATGTAATTATGGAGGCCATGTCGCGGGGCTGTGCTGTTATCGCTACTAATGTGGGGGCCGTTTCTCTTTTGGTAGATCAACAAAACGGATGGTTAATTGAGCCGGCTTCTATCGCGGGGCTTAAAAAGGCCATCAGGTTTGCGGCGGAATGTGACCCGGACATTATAGAAAACATGAAAAAGGCTTCTCTCGATCGTATAGCAAAAAACTTCACATGGGACATAATTGGCAAAAAAACAGCGGAGTTTTTAGTAAACCGGTATTGAGCGGGGTGACAGCATCTTAATTATATTCGGGCTGAATGAAAAACTATTTCTCATTTTTACTGTTCCTTACCCTATTCGCTTTAACTTCCAAAGCTCAAAGTATTTCCCCGTTGTATTACTGGACATTCAACGGGAAAGACGCCGGTAAGGATAGTATAAAGAACCGGTATTTAAACACCAGCACCTATAAATGTGACTACACCACTATTGCAGGGAAAGCAGGCAAAGGAGCAGATTTGCAAAATGCCGACTGCCTTGTAACTACAGGGGTATTAAAGCCTAATGTTACCGGTGAGTTTTCCATCGAAATGTATTTTAGGGGTACGGATCTAACCTTCCTTACCTTTAGCCAGCAATCACTCATTATCCGTTTTAATTATAATGGTTTTTTGTTTAGAACAACCGCTACATCGTCACAGGGAAAATCAGTAACAGATAATTTCCAGGTCAGCTTAAAAGGAGAAGGGAGACAATCTTACAATTATTATACGGATAACAACTGGCATCACCTGGTCTTTACTGCCAGCCTCAAAACCGGGAAAAAGGAAATATGGGTGGATGGCGAATGTCCGCAAGGTTTCTCCCAATCCATTCCCGTGGGAAAGCAATTTGAATTTGGTGGTAGCGATGGCTTCAGGAATACGGATCAAATAGATGAGCTGGCCTTTTATGATAAGGTGCTACCTGCCCAACTCATCAAACAGCACTATACAGAAGTAAACAACGGTAAATCCTACTCGTTCATTGTTAATAAAAATTTGAACCCTGTTTCCAGGAAGTCAGCTCGTGAGGTTCCGGAGATTGATCCGAAGGAATTTGCTCCCGGGTACCCTGATTATACGGTACAGGCCACTGACCAGTTAAAATCATTTCCCCTTCCCCGATATAATGTTGTTATTCCTGTAAAAAGAAATATGTCGTGGATAGACATCAGCTACCTGCATCGGGAGCTGCCCGGCAAGGGAGGCAAAGGTTTCGGAAAAACCAATCCGCAAAAAGCGGTAGAACTTATTGACGAAATGGCACGGCACTGGAACTATTATATTGATATCCCGTTATTGCGACGCGCTGCCGTGGAGGCTCAAAAAAATTACCGGGATCGAAACAGTCTGGTCGGCGCTCTGGTTGATTATGCCAATCATCATCCGCAATACCCCGTTGCTTCAATTTTGATAGAAGCGCAGGGGAAACCCATTCATGCCGGGCTGGAGTCTTCCCGTGCCTATGTAGCCTTACAGGATCTTCCCAACGAATATTATCTCAGGGATAAGCGAGGTCTTCCCATCGTTTCGGAAAAAAAGAAATGGCTTTCGCCACTCATGCCCTTAGACATCCTGGAGAAGGACGGGAAAACCAGTCGTTTTTATTTGGATCAGCTGATGAAAAATTTAAAAAATCCTCCCGGGCTGATCAATGAAAACGGTGAGGTGTTCGGACATATCAGGAAAGAGGCATTGTTGAAGCAGGATCCCGGAGTTTGGGCAGATTATCAAAGGTCGGGGTTATCAGAATCGCAATACAGTGGCCGGTTTCAATACCGGACAGACTCCACTTACCGTTCAACAGTAATGCAGGGCCTGGATCCGGAACAAACCCATTTCTCATTTTACAATCTGTCAGCCTTTAACCCTTCCTATTGGCCGGATTATGCCATGCGACGTGAGCTGAACAGGTGGGATAAACAAACGGTGTATCCTACGCCGGATTTTTATCCCCGTTGGCCCGATAACTGGCAAAACGCAAGAGGCGCTTTCAACGGCTATGGCTCGGTGGCAAGAGGCAGGGTAACTGAAATTGCGCTCGGAGATCGCTTCTTCACCCCCTTTGTTTCAGCCGGCTGGGGTGAAGAAGAAAACAATATTCGCCCTGCACAATGGCTGGCCCTGCTAAAAGCCATGGTAATGCTGGGTGCTGATTTCTTCTATACTGGTTATTTTAACGTTACCGGAGCAGGAGGTAAATGGCCCAACGGCGTAGGACCCAACGACCCAAGAGGATATGCCTATCAGATTGCTATACCCGCATATGCCCAGGCAATTCGCACCTGGGCGCCGGAGTTTTTCGAAAAAGGAGAACTGCTGAATCCCGCCGACCCCAAAGACCTGATCCGTCAGTTCAGATTTAAAACCAAAGTAGAAAATGAACTGATCCTGGTACGAAAGCTGGGCAAACGATACCTGATTTACGGCAGCATTCAGCCCAATAGCAATATCAAAGGCAATATTCCTTTAGCAAAACAAACTTCGATTAACCTGGAAGGAAAGACCACTTCATTTGAGATCCGGAAGCAGGGAAGTATTTATGTGCTTGATCTGTCTGGTGCACAGCCTGTTTTTTACCAGCTGGACAGATGGCACCAGTATGAATACCCCTCTTACTGGGATAAGTCCTATTGCATAGAAGCGGAAGCAGCATTGCTTTTAGCAAACAATCCAAAGTTGAGGATTACCACGAACTGCAATAAAAACAAAGCAAATGATTTCTCTGATTGTACTTCCTATATTACTCTGCCTGAGGGAGAGCAATGCTCAGCCCCTGTTAACATACGCCCAGGAATAAGATATGCTGTTTCAATGCGTATCAGGGTTTCGGCTAATGGTGGCGCTACATTAAAAATACGATCCGGGAATGCAGAAAAAAAGCTTAATGTAAGCGGATCCGATTGGAAAATAATAGATACCGGTATAACCATATGGGCCAATAATAGTCAGGACCCTATTGAGATAAATATAGCGACGTTAGATAGAACGGCTGAAATAGACTGGATTAAACTGATCCCCGGCAATGAGCAGCCTTAATAAGATGGCATGAGAATTTTATTCCTTTACACTGAGTTGGCAGATTATACCCTTGCCTGTTTGAAAGCCCTGAAGCATACAAAAGAAGCGCCTGAGGTTACGGTAATACATTATCCTATAAATCCCGAGGCCCCATTCGATTTCGATTTCAGTAAAACCGGGATATTCGTTAGTATCGGTATTTTCAATACATATACAGATATAAAAGATTACGTTGATACTTTTCATCCTGATAAAATTGTGGTGAGTGGCTGGGCCAATAAATGGTATTTGCGCATTTGCATTGCATACAGAACGAAGGCAACCTGTATTCTTAGTATGGATAATCACTGGTCAGGTACGTACAAACAAAAGTTTTTTACACTGGTATTTCGATCATTGCTAATTCATGTATTTAGAAAAATTTGGGTGCCTGGTAAGCCCCAGGTGGAATATGCTAAGAAATTAGGGTTTAAAGAAAGGGATATTTTAGAAGGGTTTTATAGCTGCAATACAGATTTTTATTTTGATATCGGACATACAACTTTATCATCTAAACAACATACTTTTCCGAAGCGGTTAATTTGTGTTGCGAGATATATCCCTGCTAAAAATCATGCAATACTTTGGGAAGCCTTTATTCAATGGAAAACACAAACCAATAACGATTGGGAGTTGTGGTGCGCCGGAACGGGAGAACAATTTGAACAACGCATTCAGCATCCTGCTATTCGTCATTTAGGTTTTGTGCAAAAAGACGCCTGGCAGGAGATTATTTCGCAAACCGGTGTATTTGTTTTACCCAGCAGCTTCGAGCCCTGGGGGGTAGCAGTGCATGAATTTGCTGCCGCAGGATATCCTCTTATCCTGAGCAGTAAAGTAGGTGCTGCCACCGCTTTTCTCCAAAAAACAAATGGCTGGTCATTCGATCCTTTTGACAAGAAAAAGTTGATCACTATTTTTAACGAGATGGAGACCCTGCCCCCTGCGGTGTTATGGACGATGGGAGTTCAAAGCATGGAAATGGCAGGGAAGATCACACCTGCATCATGGGCCTTTGCTTTACAGGAAGCCTGACCCTGCTCTTCGTAATTTTAAACCATGTTACATAATACATAAAGAAAAAAAGAAAAAAACCGACGTTGATATAATTCCCGTTCCTGATAAGGCAGAGCACGATATATACAAAAATGCTGTAATTGATAGCCCCAAGCTCTTTTAAAGCGGGAGTGATCATCTTCCGTTTCGGAGCAAAGAAATGAATAAAGGCATACATGAATAATATAAGTCCTACCAAGCCAGTTTCAGACATGAGCCGCAGGAATTTGGAATTTGCATCCTGCTGATTCTGTGCACCATACATTAAAAGATAGTTAGCAGGAAAATATTTTAAAAATGTTTCCTTATAGATCAAAGGATGAGAGCCCAGTCCGGAGCCAAATAAAGGACTTTCAATAAAAGAATCCCTTGCAATCGCATAATTGGAATACAAAGCAAAAGTGCTCGAGTTGGATTGACCGGCTTCCTTTGTACGGATCTCGCCGGACAGGAAAAGATAAGTAGTATCGTAGAACCGGACATTGATCAGGCTGATATTATCTACCAAAAAGCTCACCAAAAAAATAATGGGAGCAGCCATAACGGGCGCCAATATCATCCTGCTTTTACGGGCATTGAAAAAATCATTAATATAAAGTGAAACAAAGGTGCCCAACGCAAATCCCAGTACGGCCATAGAGGAGTAAGTGAGCAGATAACATACAACAATAGTCAAAAACCGGAATTTAGCATGGTGCCAGGTGGTACTAAAATAACACAGATAATATACAACAGCGGGGGTTAATGCGATCGCGAGATAAAAGGGCTCACCCATGATACCATATTCCCGGTAAAGGAATGACCCCGCCATATTTACCTTGGTCAGATGCACACCGGCATAATGTAGCATGTTATCCGCAATTCCATGCAGTGCAATCCAAAATGCAAATAAAAGATAATAGCCGAATATTCTTTTGATATCAAATTTTAATACGTACAGGGCATTATAATAAGTGAATGCCGTGAACAGGATACCGAATACCTGTTTCACATATTCGAACCCCAGTAAGTTTTTATAGAGTGTGATAAAAAGCCCCGCTGCAAAAATGATCATCGTACCTGTCATAAACCATCGAGGCGGAACGATTATTCTCCCTTTTTGAAGGAGAAGAGAAACCAGGAATAAAAGAAAAATTGGATAGTAGTAATAAAAATCAAATGGCAGTACTCCCCGCAATGCTTTATCCAGAAAAACGGAAAAAATGCAGGCAAGAGCGAGCCATTCTGTAAATGTCTTTCGGCTTTTCATTTATAAAACTTCATTTGCAAATTAACAGTATTTGACGGCTTCAGTGAAATTTTCCAGATTAATTGTCACCCAGATAAAACATATAAACCAATGGCAAATAGCTATATCCAATATGGATGCGGATTATCGGCTCCTTTAAGTTGGAAAAACTTTGATGCTTCCCCAACATTAAGGATTCAAAAGACTCCAGCTTTGGGGTTCCTTGCGAAAAAAAAATTAAACATATCTTTCCCCCCAAATGTGCTTTATGGGGATATTGTGAAAGGATTGCCTGTCAATGAAGCCTCATGTAATGGACTCTATTGTTCACATGTATTAGAACACCTCTCTTTAAATGATTTTAGGATCGCCTTAGTGAATTCGTTTAAAATTTTAAAATCGGGGGGCATCTTTAGGTGTGTAGTTCCAGATTTAGAACTTATGGCGAGATCATATATAAATAGTCTGGATAGTGGCGATCATTCGGCAAGTATATCTTTCATAAAGAACACGCTGCTAGGCATCGATCAAAGGGGGCGTGGATTAAAGGGGCTTTTAAGCTCATTTTGGGGAAATTCCCACCATTTGTGGATGTGGGATAAAAACTCTTTATCTGAAGAACTTAAAAAAGCAGGATTCATACAGGTGCGATCCTGCCAGTTTAATGATTGTGAAGATGAGATGTTTAAGCAGGTGGAAGAAGCAAAAAGGTTTGAAAATGCAGTTGCCATTGAGTGCAGAAAACAATAACAAAACATCCACAGCTTAGAGAACAGGTGTAATGCATTGGATCGATAGTAGTCCATATTGGACTTTTTCTAATAATATCACTTAACATTCAGTAACGAAATTTAATGTGCGGCATAGCCGGAATTTTATATTTTAACCATCAGCAGGTGCAGCAACAGGTGATCCTGGATATGACCAGTGCTCTGGCCCATCGGGGACCAGATGCCGGAGGTCTGTTCATTGAAAATGAAGTGGCACTAGGTCACCGGCGCCTGTCTATCCTAGACCTTTCTGCTAACGCCAACCAGCCGTTTACAGATCATTCAGGCAGGTATGTGATCGTTTTTAACGGAGAAATGTACAATTATGGGGAGGTAAAAGCACAGATCCGGGATTATCCGTTTCACACTACCAGTGATACAGAAACCCTGCTGGCAGCTTTTGCCAAATGGGGTACAGCTTGTCTTCAATATTTTAAAGGGATGTTCGCGTTTGCGGTATGGGATAAGCAACAAAAGGAGTTGTGCATCGTGCGTGATCGCATGGGGGTTAAACCACTCTATTACTTTATGGATGATGAGAAGATCATCTTCGCATCGGAGATCCGCGCGATTCTTGCCAGCGGTTATGTACAAAAAAAGGTGAATCAAAAAGCCGTATACGAATACCTTTCCTGCCAGTCTGTAAGCTACCCGCTCACTATGATCGAAGGCATACAACAATTGGAAGCAGGATCTTACCTGAAAATAAAACAGGGGCAAGCCGAAAAGACGAAATACTGGACCGTTTGTAATATACCGGGGCATGAAAAATATACGGAAGCAGCTACCATTCAAAAAAGTATAAAGCACCTGCTCGGACAGTCGGTTCAACGTCGTCTGGTAAGCGATGTGCCTGTAGGTGCTTTTTTATCAGGCGGGATTGATTCCAGCATCATAGTAGGCCTGATGGCAGAGGTTGCAGGTGTTAAACCGGCCACCTTCAATATTTCTTTTTCGGAAAAAGAATTTGATGAATCGGTGTATGCCGAGATAATCGCTAAAAAATTTAATACCCATCATACTAAAATACAGTTGTCGCCACACGCTATGCTTGAAGAACTGGAGCATGCTTTGTCGGCAATGGATACGCCAAGCGGGGATGGGGTGAACAGCTTTATAGTGTCTAAAGCTATTAGAAATGCAGGAATAAAAGTGGCTTTATCGGGAGTGGGTGGAGATGAACTGTTTGCCGGCTACCCTATATTCAACCAGTTTCAAAAACTGTATGCCAAATGCTCATGGTGGAAATATAGCGGTTTGGCCAGGAAACTTGCAGCGATTTCTCTTTTCCCGGGAAGATTCTCGAATAAAAAGTATCGCTTACAGCAATTGCTGAGGACACCTTCACCTCACATTGAATATGTGTATCCTATATTGAGGCAGATGTTATCTCCTCAACTCGTTGAGCAGTTAGCAACTATGGCGACGAATGGTGATACAGCACTACAACATTATTTGACTACATATAAGGATCAGCTCCACCAATTACCTGTGTTGAGCCAGGTAACGGTCGCAGAGTATATGGGATATACGCAGCATACCCTTTTAAAGGACACCGACCAAATGAGCATGGCAGTAGCGCTGGAAGTAAGAGAACCCTTTTTTGACACCGACCTGGTAGAATATGTGCTGGGCATACCCGATAAATTCAAAAGTCCGGTATATCCCAAAAGCCTACTGGTGAAATCGGTAAAACCGCTCCTGCCCGATGAAATTATATTCAGGAAAAAGCAGGGCTTTGTATTTCCCTGGAATGTATGGATGAAAAATGAATTGCGGTCATTTTGTACGGAGCATATTAGCCGCTTATGCGAAAGAAGCTTTATTAATAGCAATATATTGCAGCAATACTGGAAACAATTCTTAAGGAATGACCCGGCTATCCGCTGGATGGATGTCTGGCTTTTTGTGGTGTTGGAATACTGGCTTGAGAAAAATGGCATTAGTGAATAGCAGACAGAAGATCCTGCTTTTCGCCGACTGTTATGAACGCAGTAAGGCACCCTTTACAGTAAAAACAGAAACCCGAAGAAAAGTGATTACATTAAGCTCATTATAAATTTAGTCTAATTACCAGGCTGGTACACTATATTAACCAATATATCGTTTTCTGTTAATATAATATTTATGAAAATTTCATATATCAAAGAATTAGACGGTGTAAGAGGCATTGCTGCTTTAATGGTGATGTTTTTTCATTTCTTTTTCAGGCTGGAAACCAATAATACGTTTTTGCTCGCAGTGAGAAAGGTTAGCTATTTGGGGGAAACGGGAGTTTCTTTATTTTTTGTTTTATCGGGGTTCCTGATTACCCGCATTCTTCTCAATACCAGGCAAAGCGAACGCTTCTTTTACCATTTTTATTTGCGCCGGTCGCTTCGCATTTTTCCTTTATACTACCTGTTCCTGGCAGTTTACTATTTTATTTTTCCACTGGTCAAGCACGAACCTCACGAGCCTTTTTCTATGCAGATAGCGTACTGGACCTACATGCAGGATTTTGCGCAAACATTTAACTGGCCTTCTGAGGGCCCCGGGCATTTTTGGTCGCTGGCGGTGGAAGAACATTTTTACCTTTTTTGGCCATTGCTGGTGTATTATCTGAATAATAAAAAGGTCATGTATGCCATATCGGGTATTATTATAACAGCCGTGATCACCCGGTGGCTGCTGATCAGCAGTGATCATCCTTACCGGCTTTTAACGTTTTCCAGGATGGATGAACTGGCTATGGGTACATTGCTGGCAGTTCTGGAAGCTAAGGGAAAACTCATGCAGGAGAAAAGAAATATGCAAAAGTTCCTGCTTTTGTTTATTATAAGTGTTGTTTCTGTGGCATTATTCTGGCCAAACCTTACAAGCCTGACCAACACTTCGGCAAATCTTTTCTTTAAGCTCAGCAGGTTCATTATACTCGGCTTTGCTTATTTTTCATTTATAGGATTTGTAATAACGGCAAGCCAGGGTTTGATCATCAAAAAAATACTTCGTTCGGTCCCGCTGCTTTATACCGGCAGGATCAGTTATGGACTGTATGTATATCACCCCATTTGCTTCTGGCTGTCTAAGCAATTTTTCAAAACAGACAATATTGGTGTTAGCATGGCACTGGCTTTTATTTTCACATATATTATCGCTTCCGGCAGCTATTACTTATTTGAAAAGCGGTTCCTGAACCTGAAGAAATATTTTGAATACAAAAACAGTAAACCGGCCCGGGAGTTAGCTGTACAGCCTGCTTCACCCGCTAATATGATAAACAGGGAATTGTGATACCACAAAGAATTTCCCGTGCGGCAATATTTCCCTGGGGCCTGCCCGAAGTGTTTTTGTAGCTTATCAAAAGTTGTCCTATGTCTCTTAGATCCAGGATCATGCTCTTCACTGACTGGTACGAGCCGGGTTTCAAAGCCGGGGGGCCCATCCGCTCCTGCGTGAACTTTGCCACCCGGATGAAGGAAGATTATGACATTTATATTTTCACCAGCGACAGGGACCTGGACGATAAGCAGTCTTACACTCAAATTGAGAGTAACCAGTGGACAGAACGGGATGGCGTGCAGGTATTCTATGCTTCACCCGGCTCATTGAACTGGGAAAGTATACTGGTGCATATACGGCGGATAAAGCCGGATTATGTGTATTTAAACAGCATGTATTCGCAATATTTTACTGTTTATCCTTTACTGATGAAACGCGTGGGAATGATAAAAGCACAGGTTATACTGGCGCCGAGGGGAATGTTGCAGCAGGGAGCCATACAATTTAAGCCGGGTAAAAAAAAGATATTTTTAAAAGCGCTTAATTTCCTGGGTGTACCTAAATACATCCATGCTCATGCCACAGATGAACAGGAGAAAGAAGATATATACCGGTATTTACCACACATGAAAAAGGTGGTGATTGTGCCTAACTTTTCACCAACGCTACAGCCATCTCCTGTATATATTAAAAAGAGCATAGAAAAATTGAGAGTAGTATTTATCTCAAGGGTTGCACCAAAAAAAAATATTTTATTCTTTCTTTCCCTATTGATCCAACTGCCTATGCATATAGAACTGATTTTCACTATCCGGGGCGGGATTGAAGATAAAAGATATTGGGAGAATTGTGTCGAAGCTATTAAACAACTGCCACAGAATATTTCGGTACAGTATGATGGCCCCGTGGATAACAGTGAAGTGGTTGGTGTTATTCAACAACATCACCTTTTTGTATTACCCACGCTGGGCGAAAATTTTGGTCATGCCATTTTTGAAGCTTTATCGGCCGGTCGGCCGGTATTGATCAGCGACCAAACACCCTGGCGGAATTTACAGCAGTCTCATGCCGGTTGGGATCTGCCTTTAAGCAATCCGGGTGCTTTTGTACAAATATTGCAGCAGGTGGTGGACATGGATGATGAAACCTTTCAGCAGTGGAGTGCCGGGGCATGGCAGTATGCAAAAAACTTTGCGGAAAGTTCCAACCTGAAGGAAAAGTATAAGGAGCTATTCGGTTAAAAGACCCGTCCTTGCG
Organism: uncultured Terrimonas sp.; assembly: GCA_964599035.1. Classification (GTDB taxonomy): domain Bacteria; phylum Bacteroidota; class Bacteroidia; order Chitinophagales; family Chitinophagaceae; genus Agriterribacter. The sequence goes on from CAZREP010000014.1 coordinate 35,255, forward strand.
AGGCGTAAAAGAATGCTGGAACTTTGATAGATTATGCACGCCGAAGCAAGCTCCCTGTAGCGAAGCGGAGCAATAGGCCAATTCAAAGGATAATCCGGATCCGGGGATTGCGTCATCAGATCGGAAGAGTTTGAAAACCCAGGCGTATAAACTTTACTTTTGCAAATCCAGATAATAAAAGGATATTCTTAAAAGCATACATAACCCACAACGAATGTCCCGGACAGATCTCAGTACATATAATAACAACTGGTACAAGTCTACCCTAGGTGCCGGCAGGCTAAAACAGGTGCTTTGGTATTTTATTAATGTACTCTTTTTTATTAACCCGCTTAACCCATTGTCGGGTCTGAAATGCTGGCTGCTGAAGTGCTTTGGTGCCAGGCTGGGTAAAAGCGTGGTGATTAAACCGGGTGTAAATATTAAATATCCCTGGAAGTTAACTATCGGCGATCACTGCTGGATCGGCGAATCGGTATGGATAGATAACCTGGATGAGGTGAAACTGGGTGATCATGTTTGTCTTTCCCAGGGAGCCATGCTGCTTACCGGCAATCATAATTATAAAAAAACAGGTTTCGATTTAATGGTAAAGGAAATAATGCTGGAAGATGGCGTATGGATTTGTGCCAAAGCTATTGTTTGCCCGGGAGTAACCGCCCATTCGCATGCTGTATTAAGCGTAGGATCGGTGGCTACCCAAGATTTGGAAGCGTATACCATATATAGCGGTAGTCCGGCAGTTGCTGTTAAACAAAGAGAGATAATATAAAATAACTGGCCCGCATGAAAATCTTTCTCATCACCACCACCTATAATAACACCGATACGCTATGCGATACACTGCAATGTATACAGGAGCAGGACCACCAGGATATTTGAGCATATTATTATAAAAGGAAATCAAAGAATGGGTACATTAAAGATAACTGAAGACTTTCCTCATATAGCTGTGATGATCAACCCGAAGAGTGAGTTTGGATTGGTAGAAAAGTTGTGGTTTGCCCAGGGTACCGCCTTTCCTCATACTGTATTATTATAGATGCGGGTTCTACAGACTACTACGCGCAAATACGGAGGCTTATGCTATCTACTACTTAGATAATCCCGCAGTATTATCACAAACAAGAATAATTGATTCAAAGGAATAGCATTCCAGATGTTATACAATGGCGTCCAATAATAGACTATATCTTCCAATCATTGATTCTTTACGAGGTATTGCTGCTTTGATGGTTTGTGTATTCCATTTTATTTGTACTACTACAGGTTTTTTTGATGAAAATATTCGACATCTATTCTCCTTTGGTCGGCTTGGGGTTCAAATATTTTTTGTCATTAGTGGTGTAGTAATACCCTTATCTCTTATGAAAGAGTCTTATACTTTAAAAAAATTACCTAGGTTCTTAGGAAAACGGGTAATGCGAATAGAACCGCCCTATCTTATTTCCCTGGTTTTAGTAATAGCATATACCCATATAAGAAACTTTGTGCCGGGCGTTAATAATATTGATCTTAGACCAGAGACAAGTGATATTATTTTACATCTTGGATATTTAGTTCCCTTTTTTAAAGAAGCGCATTGGCTTACCCCGGTATATTGGACATTGGCAATTGAATTTCAATATTATTTAGTAATGAGCCTAATTTTTCCCTTTATCCACTCAAATTATTTATATAGAACCATTTGTATAGTACTTTTATTAACATCTTCTTTTTTTATCCGAAATAACGGATTCTTGTTTCTGTGGCTTCCTTTATTTATCATTGGGATTTATACTGCTTTATACTTAAGTGAAAGGATCAAGAAACTTGAACTTTATTTGGGGCTTATTGTATCATCCATTCTTTTTGTCTTTCAACGATCAATGATAGAAGTCATTTTCGGTCTAATAACAGCGCTTGTAATTATTAATTTTTCAGCAATCACATCAAAACTAGGAAGATTTTTTGGAAAGATTTCTTATTCAATTTATCTCTTACACACTATTATTGGCACATCTTTTATTAATTTCATGGTCCGTTATGGACATACTATGTGTCTTAAATTGCTCATTGTTCTTGGAGGATTGCTCATAACAATTATTAGCTCTTATTTATTTTATTTATTTGTTGAAAAGCCATCACAATCTTTATCCAAAAGAATTTCTCTGAAATGATTCTATGGAGTTTCATCACATTTCTTCTCCTGTTTTTAATCGGCTCGTAGCATGAAAATCTCACTCATCACCGCCACCTATAACAGCGCCGATACGCTACACGATACACTGCAATGTATACAGGAACAGGACTACCCTGACATTGAGCATATTATTATAGACGGCAGATCAGCGGACAATACCCTGCAGATTGCTGAAGCATTTCCTCATATCGCCAGGATCATCTCCGAAAAAGACAGGGGTATTTACGATGCCATGAACAAAGGGATTGCTACAGCAACGGGGGAGGTGATCGGTATCCTTAACTCTGACGATGTATATGCACACCCGGGGGTAATTTCAACAATTGCAAAAATCTTTGAGGACCCTGCAGTACAATGCAGCTATGCCGACCTGCAGTTTGTGCAACGTGATGATCTTTGTAAGGTGATCCGCACCTGGAACGCCGGCGAATACCATAAAAAAAGCTTTTATTATGGCTGGATGCCGCCCCATCCCACCTTTTTCGTACGCAGGGAAGTGTATGACAAAGTCGGACTGTTTAACCTGGAGATGGGTTCCGCTGCCGATTATGAGCTGATGCTGCGTATATTGCTCAAACACGAAATACCCGCGGTCTATATTAAACAGGTGATCACTAAAATGAGAGTGGGCGGAGTAAGTACAGCATCTCTGAAAAACAGGATAAAGGCCAACCACCGCGACAGGCAGGCCTGGAAGGTAAACGGGTTGGACCCTTACTTCTTTACTTTGTATATGAAACCGTTGAGAAAGCTGGGTCAGTTTTTGAAACGATCGTAAGAGAATGTGGAAATGTGAGAATGTGGAAATGTGGAAATTGATTTTCAAATCAATTTGGGATGATCTACCCTGCAACCTGAAACTTGTAACCTGTAACAAAGGCGTAAGGAATAGGGAGTAAACCCAACTATAAACCATACACTTCCAAACTATAAACTAACTATATTGCATCATGGGCAAAACCGCGTTAATTACAGGCATTACCGGGCAGGACGGTGCTTATTTGGCTGAATTATTATTGTCGAAAGGATATTTTGTTCACGGTATCAAACGCCGGAGCTCGCTGTTCAATACGGAAAGAATAGACCACCTGTACCAGGATCCGCACGAAAAGGATGTACGCATGAAGCTGCACTATGGAGACCTTACCGACTCAAGCAACCTGATCCGGATCATACAGGAAACACAGCCGGATGAAATATATAACCTGGCTGCTATGAGCCACGTACATGTGAGCTTTGAAACGCCGGAATATACCGCCAACGCTGATGGACTGGGGGCGTTGCGGTTGCTGGAAGCGATCCGGTTCCTGGGGCTGGTAAATAAAACCAGGCTCTACCAGGCCTCTACTTCCGAACTATACGGACTGGTGCAGGCTGTGCCCCAGTCGGAAACCACGCCCTTCTATCCGAGATCACCCTATGCTGTGGCTAAACTGTATGCGTACTGGATCACCGTAAACTACCGGGAAGCCTATCATATGTTTGCCACCAATGGCATATTGTTCAACCACGAATCGCCCCTGCGGGGAGAAACTTTTGTTACGCGGAAAATAACACGCGGAGTGGCAAAGATCGCCCTGGGGATGCAGCATAAAATATATTTAGGCAATCTTAACGCTCAACGCGACTGGGGACATGCCAAAGATTATGTACAGGCCATGTGGCTGATCCTGCAGCAGGAGAAGCCTGAAGACTATGTAATTGCTACGGGCATTACCACCCCGGTACGCGAATTTGTACGCATGGCTTTTGCAGAGGCAGGTGTGAAGATCGTTTTTCAGGGAAACGATGAGCAGGAAGTAGGTATTGTGCAATCCTGCAGCAATCCGCTCTACCAACTGGAAACCGGAAAAGAAGTGGTAGCGGTAGACCCGAAATACTATCGTCCTACAGAAGTAGACCTGCTGATCGGCGATGCAACAAAAGCACGGGAAAAGCTGGGATGGAAACCCTCCTACGATCTGCCCGCATTGGTAAAGGAAATGGTATCCGCCGATATAGAGCGCTTTAAAAGAGAGAAACTATTGCAGGAAAGCGGGTTCACTATAAAAAATCAATATGAATGAATTTGAAATTTCAAATTTGAAATTTCAAATTAAACCACCAGTTTTGAACAGAAAAGATAAAATATACGTAGCCGGTCACCGGGGAATGGTGGGATCGGCAATGGTAAGGAAACTGCAACAGGAGGGATTTGATCATATTATCGTACAAACATCTTCGGAACTGGACCTGCGTTGTCAGCAGGCAGTGGAAATTTTCTTTGAACAGGAAAAGCCTGATTATGTTTTTTTATCGGCTGCAAAAGTGGGTGGTATTATGGCCAACAACAGCTACCGTGCTGAGTTTCTATACGACAACCTGATGATCCAGGGCAATGTGATCCATGCGGCATATAAGAACAAGGCAAAAAAGCTGATGTTCTTCGGGTCGTCCTGCATCTATCCTAAACTGGCGCCTCAGCCTTTAAAAGAAGCATACCTACTCACCGGAGAACTGGAACCCACCAATGAGCCTTATGCCATTGCCAAAATAGCGGGTATTAAATTATGCGACGCTTACCGCGACCAGTATGGCTGTAATTTCATTGCTGTAATGCCTACCAACCTTTACGGGCCCAACGACAATTACGATCTGAATAATTCGCATGTGTTACCGGCGCTTATCCGGAAGTTTCATGAAGCGAAAATAAATGGGCATCAAAGTGTAACCCTCTGGGGTACGGGAACGCCCCTTCGTGAATTTATGCACGTAGATGATCTGGCCGACGCCTGTTACTTTCTGATGCAGCAATACAATGAACGCGGGCTGATCAATGTAGGCGTGGGAGAAGATATTACGATCAAAGAGCTGGCATTGCTGATAAAAGAGATCGTAGGCTTTAAAGGTGCTATTGAGCATGACATTTCGAAACCCGACGGTACGCCGAGAAAATTAATGGATGTGAGCCGATTGCATGCCCTGGGATGGAAAGCCAGGATTGGTCTAAAAGAAGGAATAGCGGAAGTATATAAAACTTTTGCCCGTGATTATGAAAAAATGGAAAAGAAAATGTGAGAATGTGGAAATGTGGGAAATGTGGAAATGATGGATCGGTACGTGACGGAAGGAGGGTCAGACCACAAAACAGGTAATCGTATTCTCCTTCGCGCCGCTGCCCCTTTGCGAGCGTTGCGTGAAACTATCCGGGAGAAAGCATTAAATAACAAAATACAAGAACCAAATAAAGCCCGAAGATTCATCCCGCACGTGCGGGGCGAAATCCGAAGGGGTGCCGGGTATTCAGCACCTGATGCCTACACCTAATACCTGAAACCTGATACTTTGCTGACCGCCATTTCAAATCTCAAATTTCAAATCTCAAATCCTCTCTCTCCTATGTTCTCACTATTCAAAAAAAAGCAACCCGATTTCAGCGGTAATCTCAGTGTACTGAAATGCGATATGCATTCGCATCTTATTCCCGGCATAGACGACGGATCACCGGATATGGACACGTCCATACAGCTAATAGAAGGCTTGCGGGATGCAGGGTATGAAAAGCTGATCACTACACCGCACCTGATGTTCGACCTTTATCCCAATAACCGGCAGATCATCACCAGGGGATATGAAAAGCTGAAAGCGGAACTTGAAAAAAGAAAGATCAATATAGAGCTGCGGGCAGCGGCGGAATATTTTTTAGACGACCACTTCGACAACCTGCTGCTACAGGATGAGCCGCTGCTTACGATAAAGGATAATATGGTGCTGGTGGAATTTTCATTTGCCAGCGCACCATTCGACTATAAAGAAAAAATATTCAATCTCCAGATGAAAGGCTACAAACCCATATTGGCACACCCTGAGCGGTACGCTTACTTCCATCAAAAACCGGAGATCTACGAAGAATTGAGAAATGCCGGTTGTTTATTCCAGGTCAATATTCTTTCGCTTGCCGGCTACTATGGCAAAGGTGTGGCGCAAATGGCAGCACGTCTTTTTAAGCTCAGGCATATTGAATTGTTAGGCACTGATCTCCATCACCATAAGCACCTGTCACACCTGCAAAGTCCGGCAGTGTATCAGAAAGTGAACGAAGTGGCTACGACGCTTCCTCTTCTTAACAGCCAGCTCTAAAAGATGTGCCGGAGATCTTTTAAGGAATATACCGTGTAGGTAGGCTGCAGCGACGCGGGGATGTTTTTATGATTGATATACACCTGGTCGATACCGGCATTTTTTGCACCTGCAATATCCGCTTCCATATCATCACCCAGCATAATGCTTTCTTTTTGCGTGGCTCCTGTTTTACGCAGCGCATAGTCAAATATCTCTTTGTGCGGCTTCAGGCTGTTGCTCCCCTCGGAGGTAATAACTGCTTCAAAAAAGCCGGCAAGACCAGAATATTTCAGCTTGCTGTGTTGCACCGTCTCAAAGCCGTTTGTTATGAGATGTAGCACATAGCCTTTACCACGCAGGTACTCCAGCACTTCTACCGTATGTGGGAATAATATTGTGCGTGTGGGCAGTTTGTCTAAAAAGAAAGAGTCCATCGCCCGCGCCAGTTGCTCATTCCCTGTTTTAAAGTCGAGCAGGGTATTCCACATCCGTTTCCATCTCAGGTCGTCTCTTTTAATAAAACCTTTCCGGTAACGATCCCACAGCCTTGTATTGTGGTAAGTATATCTTTCGTAAAAGGCGGCAAAGCTGCTTACACCATGGGTAGCCAGCTCCAGCTTAATATACAGTTCCTGCAACGTTTGCTTCGCGTTCGACTCAAAATCCCACAGGGTATGATCCAGATCAAAAAAAAGATGCTTGTATGCCATCACAAAAAACGAAGGGGCAAAGATACGATGTTCAGTAGAAGTGTATAGATTTGACAAAATTCGTATAAATGAATATCGTCATCACCGGTGCTTCGAGAGGATTCGGAAAAGCCATAGCCGAACAGTTTGCGGCCAACGGGCATAACCTGTATTTAAGCGCACGGAGCGGGGTGGGGCTGTACAGAACAATGGAGGAGCTCACCACGCGTTTCCCGGATATTGCAATTAAGTCAAAGCCGTTTGATCTAAGCAGCACAGCACAGGTAAAAGCATTGGGCAGCTGGATTTTAGATCAGCAAATATCAATAGATGTTTTAGTAAACAATGCCGGTGCCTTTGAACCGGGCAGTGTGCATGATGAGCCGGAAGGCACGATGGAAAATATGATGGCTATTAATTTCTTCAGCGCTTATCATCTTACGCGGGCGCTTTTGCCTTACATGATCTCACAAAACAACGGCCATATCTTTAATATGTGCTCTGTTGCTTCCCTTCAGGCTTACAGGAACGGTGGCGCATACAGCATCAGCAAATTTGCTTTGGCCGGCTTTTCAAAAAACCTGAGAGAAGAAATGAAACCGTATGACATTAAGGTCACTGCCGTTTTCCCGGGAGCAGCTTATACCGATTCCTGGGCAGGAAGTGGTGTGGATCCCAAACGGATGATGAAAGCGGATGATGTGGCAAAAATGATCTATGCAGCTTCCGGGCTTTCGGCACAGGCCTGTGTTGAAGATATCATATTGCGGCCCCAATTGGGCGACTTACCCTGACGACGGGTGCATTCCAAATTTTCGCTTTTACTCAGCTCCATTCATCCTGTGTATATTGATAAGGGTTTCACGCAGCGAGCGCAAAGAAAACAATAACAAATATTCCACCGCATAGACGCGAGAAAAGTTTTGTTTCTGTTACTTTTTGTGGAAAAAGTAACCAAAAGCCACCCGAAAACGATTACAGCCCGTTTTCGGGAAGAAGCCCTGATTCAGCTTTTGTGCTACTGTAACTTCAACTATAGTATTCTAAAGCATTATATTACAAATAAAGCAGCCAACTTATCATCGTTGATGATAAGCGAACTATAGTAGCGTTCTCAGTAGTAATGCAGTCTAATCGAAGCTTCCGATTGTTCGGAACGATCGTTCGGAACGGTAAACGGCCGTACAT
>CAZREP010000015.1:0-41781 GCA_964599035.1 uncultured Terrimonas sp.
CCCATTCGCGATCACAGCTTGATGCGGTGGTGAAATATATTTTATCACAGGAGGAGCATCACCGCAAAAAGACCTTTAAAGAAGAATATCTTGATTTCCTCGACAAATATGGCGTAGAATACAAAAAGGAGTATTTGTTTGACTTTTTTGATCAGGAATGGTAGCCCACCGATCTGAGACAGGCTTTAATATTACGGCGCTATGCGCCTTTTTACTTTCTCTCTATTTTTTCTTACACGGCTATTGGTTTCACGCCCGCCTGACGGCGGACGGGCAACGACGCAGCGGAGCAACGCCGCAACGAAATACAGGTTGCGAACGCCACTTCGCTGTGTGCACTTCCTGCTCGTTCGGCTCAGGTGCGCGAATAATAAACGAATACCTTTTTCAGATCGTATCAAATGAATGGAGAGGAGAGATGTGAAAGAAACTTATTGTTGCAGGGTGCAGGGTTCCCTGAGACCTCATACTTCAGATACTGCAGCCTCATCCCTTACACCTGATAAAGTGCCAAGAACCAAATCACAAGAACCAAATAAAGCTCGAAAGCTCAATCCCGAATGTTCGCGACGAAATCCGAAGGAGAGTGTCAGGTATTTCACAATAATAAACTATAAATCCAAACTACAAACCTTATAACCTCACACCTGATTTTGCACACCAGGATCTTTCTCTTCCTTTAAAGGATCCGGGATGCTGATAAGATCGGTTCTTGTCTTGTTATTCTCCGTTACTCTACCCAGGAAATAGATATGCCCGTCACAGCCGATGGCGATGGAGTTTACATAGAGGGGGTTGGATCCATCTTCAAAATATATCGTTCCGTGGTCTTTATACTGATGAGTTAAGATATCATACGTGATCAGGTTTAAATTTTCCAGTCCTTTTGCTTCCCCTTTCGCCGTACACGACTTTCCGATCAGTCGCTTCCCGTTGATATAGATAGGAGATCCTGTTAAATAATACACGGTATGTTGATTATTACCGAGGACCATCCCAAGATACCCATAGCTGAACTGGTCGAACATCCCGCTCCTCTGCGAGGGTTTTGAGGTGATCCTGTCGAGCACTTCTACTCTTTTTATTTCCGGGTCAAAACGGAAAAAGTACCCTGAGTTACCATGCACGCCGTAGATGGATCTGTCCTGCGGGTACCAGAATACCTGGCGCCAGTTATATCCCATATGACCCGGAGACGCCGGGTCGTACTGCCCGAAATAGTCTTTTCTTAAGTTGTCTTCAGCAATAGGTTCTATCTGGCTGGTATCCGGACTGTACCGGAAAATGATCCCGTCTGCCGTACTGAAATATGCAATGCCCGTATCCGGGTCAATGGCTATAGACCGACACAATGTCCTGTACTTTTCTTTTACCCCGTTCTCCCCATCCTCAGAGGTACGACCTATATTCTCCATTTCCCCTTTTTTTAAGTCGTATCTGAAGAGATACCCCGTTGGCCAGGTAATGCCGTAAATAATATTTCTATGGGTATCCATATTCATGGTGAGCACCCCTTCCTTATGGGGAACAATCCCGTAGTCTTCAAATTTTCTGGTCTCCAGGTCAAACGAAAGCAAATGACCACCGGGGTAAGACCGGTAGCCTTCAGGCGGAACCCCCATTTTATCCATTCCATCTATATTGGTGTAGTATCCTATATGTGTAGCAAAATATAGTTTTCCGTTCGATTCAATGAAGCTCACATGGCTTTTTCCCTGGGGTATCGTTTTCAATTCTTTTTCGCCGCATACTTCCGTAAGATCACCGCAAAGCGTTATCTTCTTTGTTGCAGGATCAAAAGCGTACATTTTTCCTCCTTCTTCGATCGATTCGGAACATAATACATAATAGATCAGCCCATCGCTCGCGGCATAAATACCATTGTACGTATCATGCGAAAGCTCGAATCCTGAGTTGTAATAAGTTGCTTTAATGCTCCCGTTGTTTTTTGAAAGCACTTTTTTATCGGTTCCCAGAATGGCATTGCCGGAGAGTTCATTTTTTAAATCGATTGTGCTCATAGACTTAGTTTTTTCAGTTTTATTCCGTTACTGCGCATAAATCAGGGTTTAAATTTTCATCTGTAATGCCCAATGAATACCATTTATTAAAAGCTGCCGGAACTGAGGTATGCTAAAATCGTCTGGGTACCCCATTGACGTATAAAAGATCCGGCTTCGCCCCAACTGCCTCGTCCAGGCAACAGGCTGCACATTCTCCCCTTCTCTTCCGTTTAACAACACATCGGGCTTTTCATCCAGCAAAGGTGCAACCAAATACACATTTCCCCTGCTGTGCCACTGACCGGGCGTAATATCCTTCAGTACAGGATGGTTAGCGGCACCCGGGGCTATCGCAACATCCGTGCCGGGTAATACCGGTCCATACCCCCTGTTTTTACACCCGAGCACTGAATCCACAAAGCCCGGCCATGCCTCAAATCCGGCGGCTGGTTCTTCAAGCAATGAGAATGCGTGATTAGCTGTTCGTATACCTACTACAGGCTTGCCCTTTTTCAGGTATTTTTTTATGATGCTCAATTGTGCGGAAGGGAGCGCCACCCTCCGGCAAAAAACTACCAGCAGGTCTGCTTTTGCAAGCACCTCAATTCCCGGGAAGCGGTACGAAGTACGCTCTCCTTCTCCCAATAATACAGCCGTTGTATAGCCGTAACGCTCTTCCAGGAATTTGGCAAACGCAGGAACAGTAACATGGGCATTATAATTAAGGGAATCTTCTGATATCAGGAATACAATATGCGGAGGCTGCTTGTATGTATTTTTCATGCCCATTATTTCTTTACTGTGCCCTTTACATACCGCTAATGCCAATATCCATAAAACGACCAGGCTTTTGTTCATAAATAATGTATTTATCCATTTGTGTACGTACACGAAATAAATAAATAAATTGGTAACTTCCAAATTCATTTCTCTTTCAAAAAATGCGGACAGGGGCTTGTATCAGTTCTTATAGAACTGGTAATTTTCCTTAGTAATGATATCAATGGGCATAAACTGCATACGATCTACCTGCCTGTTAAGAACTATATGTTGGTAAAGTGACATTATTCCTTTATACGCCTGTTCCCCGGGTTTCTGGCAGATCAGAAAATCAATATCTCCTTCAGTAAGTGCTTTAATATTCTCCTCAATAAAATCAAATCCTATCAAAATCAATTTCTTCTTAAGCTTTTTCAGGCATTTGGCCACAATAAATACCCTGGAATTAGTAACAAATGCCAGGCGAATATCCTTATTCCGGGAGAGAACGGATGTTATTTCTTTTTCTATGGAAAAGCTGTCTCCCTTTCTGATATCAATTTTTTCTATTTTTTTCTTTATTGCATTATCTTTAAAATAACTTCTGAAACCCTCCTCCTTTTTTAGAAGGTGGTGGTGTTTATACATTCGCTGTGATATATTCAGTACCAATACCGACTCTCTACCTCTCAATATATAGCTTACCAGGTTGGCAGCGAGGTAGCCGCTGTCGTACAGATCCGGACCAATATAGCTCAACCGGTTCTGGGCTTCGATATCAGAATCAATAAATACATAGGGAATGCCCAACTGGTTGCATTTACTGGTAAACGCAACAGATTCCTCAATAAAATCGGGAGACAGCAATACCCCATCCGGTTTCTTCCTTAATATTTTACGGGTCTGGTTGACAAAGGACTGCTTATCATCCTGGTCAAAGAAATATTTGTCAACCTCTATATTATACCTCTTTATTTCTTCCTCAGCCCGCATAATGCCCTGCAAGGGCAGCGACCAGTAACTGGTATCCTTTGAAACCAAAGGTATAAGTGTGGCAATATGGATCACTTTTTTTGATGCGAGGCGACGGGCAAGCAGGTTAGGCTGGTAATCCAGTTCTTTGATAATGGCCTTAACTTTTTCCCGCGTTTTCGGTGAAACTCCATTCCGGTTATGCAGCACCCTGTCTACGGTACCAATGGATACATTTGCCCTCCTGGCTATTTCTTTTACCCCTGAAAGCTGTTCTCCCTTTTTTGGCATAAAAGTCTCTATTTATGGTTTTTAAGCGGTCAAATTTACTAATATATTCGATTTCTGTTAAAACTCCCTTTCCCAAAACAGGCTTTCAGATACACTGTAAACCTGCTTTAGCCAAACTCCGTACCTTTACAACCGCATTTACCATCCAGATGAAACAATTCAAGGTTCCCATTATATACCGCAGCCCGCTTATTTCCGCCATAAAACAAAAACGCAGGCAACAGGATAAGATGAAAAAGGATTTCAGTCCTACCCTGCTCGATTTAGGCGATCTGCATATTTACCTGGCAAGACATTTTGGCTTTTGCTATGGAGTGGAAAACGCCATAGAGATCGCTTACCGCACAGTAGACGACAACCCCGGTAAACGTATTTTTCTGCTGAGCGAAATGATCCATAATCCTCATGTAAACGAAGACCTCCGGGAAAGAGGGATCCGGTTCCTCCAGGATACCCACGGGAAGCAATTACTGCCTTTTGACCTGCTCACCGCCGATGATATAGTGATCACACCCGCTTTCGGAACCACCCTGGAAATGGAAAAAAGATTACAGGATATAGGGCTCGAAACAAAACGCTTCAATACTACCTGCCCCTTCGTTGAAAAAGTATGGAACAGGGCAGAACAGATTGCACGAAAAGGTTACAGTATCGTTATCCATGGCAAACCGGGGCATGAAGAAACGCGCGCCACTTTTTCGCACAGCGCCGTTAATGCCGCTTCCGTGATCGTGAAAGACATGCAAGAAACCATTGAACTGGCCAAATACATTACCGGTGAAAAGCCGGCTGAACAGTTCGCCTCTGAATTTGAAGGACGCTTTTCGGAAGGATTTAACCCGGCGGAATATTTGCAACGCATCGGGGTTGTAAACCAAACCACCATGCTGGCAGCCGATACACAAGCCATTGCCGATCATCTTAAACAGGTAATGATACAACATTACAACCTCACCGAAGCTACCCTGGCAGCACACTTTGCCGATACCAGAGACACGCTGTGCTACGCTACCAATGATAACCAGACTGCCGTTGCCGGAATGCTGGGTACGGACGCGCATATCGCTCTTGTGATAGGAGGATATAACAGTTCCAACACCTCTCACCTGGTAGAATTATGCGAAGAAAAGTTGCCCACTTATTTTATTAACAGTGAAGATAATATCCACTCAAAAGAACAGATCCTGCACTACAATTTTCATACTAAAGAAGAGATCCTCACCAAAGATTTTCTCCCCCGGGAAACGCCGGCAAAGCTGCTCATTACCAGCGGCGCTTCCTGCCCCGATGCGCTGGTGGAGAACGTGATCCGGAAAGTGGCGTCTTTTTATAATAATGCAGAAAATAAAATCGGGGATCTCATAAAAGTATGGAATCCCGAACCTGCTGCACAAGGATAAGTCAGAGAGCGCACAGACTTAGCACTTGCCGTTTAACTGACACGTATTTTTTTTCTATGCCACGAAGGCCAGCATCCCTCGTTGGCGGGATAATTTTCGGATACAACAGAGAATAGCCATTAACTACAAACTTGCTATTTTCTTCTTTGTTACTTTTTTGCGGAAAAAAGTAACCAAAAAGCCGCCCGAAATCCCCCGCCTGACGGACGGGACAGGGATTTCGGCCCGATTTCGGGAAGGAGCATTGATTGAGCTTTGGCACTACTGTAACTTCATCGACAGAACCTTGATATATTATGTAAAGTTGAAGCTAACTCAAAAGGAGATCGCTGATGTTTTTTCAATAGTCTCATTATCAGCATAGGAAGTTGTACAAAATGCACGAATATATACTAATACCTTCATGGCCATTCGTGCATTTGTGGCTATTCCCTGTTGTATTCATAAATCAGTCCGCTTGCGGACCGCCGGAACTAGTGGCAATATGCTCCTTTTCCCAAAACCTATGAGGCATCTCCTGTTATTCAGCAGCCCCTGCTTAATAATACAGCCCGTAAAACTTAAGCTTTCCTTTTGAATTGATCTCCAGTGCGGGAGCAGGAAATTTAAAAGGCCTCAGCAGGTAAGTTGCCGCATCCACCGGAGCAGCAGAATGTACCCTGAAAAGATCTGCATCGGGCGACAGCATAAACCTGCGCGTGCGTTCAAAATGAGGCACTGGCTTGCCTTTGATACTGTCGGGATTGGAATGCCCTCCTATCATGCCATCCGCTCCATACCCCAGCGCAACAGCAGGCCAGGAAGGAAAAGAAGAGGAAGCAGGCAGAAATGACCTGATATTAAGGGATAGCCAGTAGCTCTGCCCGTTATAATCTTTGAGCACACGGGATGCCCACGACCTGCCCAGTTCACCGCTGTGGTACTTTGCGTAAGGTGAGAAATGAGCGGAAAACTTCATCGAAACCCGTTGCTCATCCCACCAGCGCTGCTGCGAAGCGAATATAGCCGTACCCACTAAGTTAGCCAGCATGTCGCCTTTGGAGAATCCCCAATGCGTTGAGAAGCCGTCCAGGATCTCAATGATGGTCAGCCCTCCAAGCGCGGTGGCGGAGCCGATCACAATAGCATCATTCTTTTTTACTCCGCACCAGCGCATCATATCGTATTGCAGCACTCCTATATTGTAAGCGGTAACAGCATGCCCCGCCTTATCCATCTGCAGCCATTCGCGGTTATCGTTAAACAGGTGGAACCTGCTGCGGGGAAAATTTTTATACCACAGATAATACAACCCTACACTTAGGGCGGTGCTTACCGCCACTTCCGTGATCACCACTTTTTTCAGCCTGTCTTGCCGATAAGTATCCGAAGGAGGAAGGAAATGCTGGGCATGAGCCAGTTCTGCCGCCAGGAATAACACAATAAAAAGTAAGGCTTTGGTCATAGCATCATTAAGCCATGCAAATTAATACAAACGAACAACAAGCGATCGGGAGCATTTACCTTCGGTGAGAACTATTCCGATTGCGGCAAAATCAGAAATAAACAAATGCAGCAATAAAAATTCTATTTTCCGCTTTACCCAGTTTCATTTCACACCCGCCCGCTCGGGCAGGAAAAAAACAATAATGGATATCTAACCGCCGCAACGCTGCTTCGCAGCCACCGCTGAGAGAAATTACAGCATACCTTCCCGATTTTATTTAGGCACTCTGATTTGTTTTTGGGAAATTTGCCACCCGGCTATGGCTTTCAAGGATCATTATAAAACGTTAGGCGTTCCTCCCAACGCCGGCACAGATGCTGTTAAGAAAAAGTTCAGGAAACTTGCATTGCAGTATCACCCCGATATCAATGCCGGCAATGAATTTTCTGCTTTACAGTTCAGGGAACTGCAGGAAGCTTATGAAACTTTATCACATCCTTCAAAAAGAGCAAAATATCATTCCGAATGGCAACTGCATTTTCCCAACGGCGCTATTCGTGGCGGACAGATGCAAACACCCCTGTCTGTTTTGGAAAGCTGCATCAGGCTCGATGAACAATTATCGGCAACAGACCTGTTCAGGGCAAACAAGGAAGCGATCTTCCTCCGCATCCAAACGCTCCTTTCCCCGGCCAACAAAGCCCTGCTCTTACAACATGGCAACGAATCCCTGAACCAGGAGGTGATCACCCGGCTACTGTCTGCCTCCTCCGGACTGCCTTTTAAATACATTGTTCCTATTGCCGCCGAATTAAGAACCGTTGCCGGTGCCAATAACGACAGCATAACAATGATCACGGATTTTGTAAAGCGTGCCAGGAGAAAAGATCACTGGGAGCAATATTACCCGCTTATGGTGCTGTTGATCTCGCTTGCTATATGCGGGCTGATCTATATTGCAAGCCAATAGAAAGGCAGCCTATTGCTGTTCAAGCAGGGCTTCAATAATGGCGATATACTTTTCTTTCTGCTTTTCATATTCATCCCCGGTTCCGGGACCGTTGAATCCCGCATGTACCTTTTGGATCTCTCCTTTCCTGTCTGCAAAAACAGTGGTGGGAAAAACAACGATCTTTTCCAGTTGGGGCAATGTTTTCCGCGCACTTTCCGGGTCGCCTGCGGCCACAGGGGTGATCAGCACCGGGTATTCCACTTTGAGGCGCCTTATAAAATTCTGCACGCTTTGCCGGGAACGGGAGAACTCTTCCGTTCTTTCATATGCCAGCCCTATTATTTCCACTCCTTTCGGTTTATACTTCCGGTATATTTCATTCAGGAAAGCCGTTTCATCCATACAGTTAGGGCACCACGACCCCATGACCTGTATAATGACCACCTTATTTTTAAACCTGCTGTCATGAATGGATACCGGGCTGCCGTTCACATCACTAAAAGTGAAATCCAGCTTTGGGGAAACGCCAGATCTGAGCTGCGTTGCGGAAAGATCATCCGGTAGACTGGCCTCCGGGTCTTTACCGGCTTCCCATGTTCTGGGGAGGGCGCCCGTACCGGAAAAATACTTTCCCCCGCTGATCCTTTGCGCATCATCGATCCTGGCGGTGAAGTAAATGGCATAACCGCCGTCGAAGCCGGAAAGCTTAAGAGAATCGCCATCTACTACTCCTTCAAGATAACGGTAATCGCCCGAAGGAGTAAGAAAAGAACCCGTTAACACCACTCCCTGCTGCTTAAATATCCCTACGGCTTTTACCACGCGTTCTTCTCCGGGCAGTGAGAAGGTAACGGCCCAACGTCCAGTGATATTGGCAACGGGCTTTACATCACCGGTCCTGAAGCGGTAAGTTTTTTTCCCGTTGTTTACTGCAATAAAAGGCATCACCTGGTCACGGTCTGCCAGCCGTTTCATCCAAATCCCTTTTATCTGCCGGCCATCAACAAAAGCAGCTCTGAACTGTGAATCAAAAAAAGGAAGCCGCATGAACACCGAATCCCCCTGTACCGTAATGTCGTCAACGGTGAGCCGCTCCGTGGCATTCCTGATATATATTATTGGCTTTCCCCGGCTTTTGCCTACCTCAAAATTGAAGACAATATGATTGCCGTCTGCTCTTTCCAGCTCTCCGCGCCACTGACCGGTGGAAAGCCGGTTCTGTTGCTGCGCCGTTACAGTTAAGCTGGTCAGCACTATTCCCAGCATCCATATTGTTTCTCTCATTATGTTGAATTCAGATAGCCTGCAAAAATACAAAACTTAAAGGAGGCTTTGTGCGGGAAGGTTACAAGAAGCAGGTTACAGGTCGCCGGTTACAGGTTGGAAACCTTTTACCTTACGCCTCATACCTGAAACCTGGTACGCACAAAGCACCAAAAAACAAATCACAAGAACCAAATAAAATCCGAAGCCTCAACTCAAATCAGAAATCATCAAATCAGAAACCCTAAAGGGATTGTCACCTATCCAGCAACTTCAGCACTTCCGCATCACCCATTACAGCGTTGGCAGGGCGTGGATGCGCTTCATTAAACACTTCCAGATCTTTCCGATCCAGCACTTTCGATACTGATTCATCTACTTCCCCTGCACTATTGGTAACCGCTTTCAGGTTCAGCCGGAGCTGCTTTGCCATAAAGCTGTACAAGGCTTTCCGCTTGGAAGGGCCGTAATCATGTTCTTCATTTGCAAGATGGACCAGATCCACATTTTTTTCTTTTTTACACAAGCGATATACCTGCTGCATAAAAGGATATTCCACCGTTGGATTGTTTTTCGTCCAGTCATTACCGTCAGATATCAGCAGCATGGGTCGCGGTGCAGCCAGCGCGGCGATCTCCACATTATTGGTTTGAAAATTTCTCTTTTTATGAATGGGCATACCGCTTTCACAGGTGCAGCCGCCAAAAAAATGCGCCGACACCATCACGCAGGGCACGGAGACCTTAATGCGCTGGTCAAGCGCCGTTAATAAAAAAGTTTGTGTTCCTCCGCCTGATGCACCCGTTACGCCGATACGTGCGGGGTCAACTCCCGGGAGCGACAGCAGGAAATCGAGCGCTCGTATACTGTTGATCGTCTGCAATTGCACCCCCTTTGGCAATTTATGATCACATTGTTTGGAATCGCCAAATCCGATCATATCCCATGCAAAAACCACGGCTCCCATCCGGGCGAGCGTAGCGCAACGGATCTGCATTTGTTCATGAAATCTGCCATCCGGATCCGTCCAGTGCCCGTGGGGACAAAGAATACCCGCATAAGCGCTTTGCGGCTTAAGCGGGCGGTAAAGATTTCCTGTAACATAGAACCCCGGGAGGCTTTCAAAAGCTACATTCTCTACCGTATAGCCATCCATTATCTTTTTACTGTGAATAACAGGAGCCGATGCAGGCCGGGCTGGTATGGTTTCCAACTGCATTCCTTCCCGCAAACGCGCCCGTATTTGTTCTGCACGTTGCTGCCATTGAGGCAGGGTAGCAGGGGTATGCGCCTCCAAAAATGCTTTGCCCTGCGCTTCGGTAAAATAAGCGCCTTTGCACAGCTCGTCCTGGGCAGACAGGTTTAAGGACAGTACGAGAGAAATGCAGGCGATTACGGGTATTTTATTCATGATGATAAAGATAAATGCGCAATTTATGATTTTCAGGATTATAAAGGTATCAGGTGTAGGTGTGAGCTATGCAGATTAATGGCATCCTGCATCCTGGTTACTACCAGTTACAAGTTTCAGGTTACAGGGCGCAAGGCACAAGGGGCAGGGAAGAGTTTGGAGTTTGTAGTTTACAAACCTGCAACCTGCAACTTGAGACCTGCGACCGGTACCCAACCCTCTAACAAAGCCGGTATGGTAATTTTCTATCCGCCCGGCTTCCCGTATTTTTTTGCCAGGCAATCACATCCGCCACTACCTCGCTGTAGGTCATCATGCCCAGCGGCTGATCGTTCACCTCAAGGTATTTTCCATACACCCACCTGAAAAGTGGTTCCACCGGGTTTTCATATTTGCTGTAGTACGCTTTCAGGGTATCGATATCCGCTTTAACGGCCGGGTGCAGCAGCGTAAGAAAATGCTTTGCCGCTACAGAATCCATCCGGTAAAGATTGCGGTTGGCATAGAGGAAAATATCGAAATATGCTGCGTATACAAAAAGTGGATCGCCGGAAGCGGTAGCCGCTATATAGCCGGCAAAGTTGGCCTCATTCTCCCTGGCATAGCCTAACTGGTGCGCTATCTCATGGCAGTAAACATAAGGCTGGAGAAAGAGCGGGATATCCGTATTCACCTGCGCTTCTCCCGTAAAGGGATTGTAATACCCCGAAAAGCCGAAATAATTGCCGAGAACATTAAAAAGGGAAGGTTTCACCGAGGGATATGCATACCGGAGAAAAGGATACTTTTGTGCAGCCTGTGCAAACACGTTCCCGGTCCGTTCCGGCAACGCTTTGGCGGAAAGACAGGCAGTACTTCCGCTCATCAAAGCTGCTTTGCTGTTATTCACTTCTTCCACCAGCAGCTCATTAATATATATCACATCATCCTTTGAATAGTTCTCCCGTTCAAAACCCATCTGGCTGTGGACACCCTGCCGGTTGTAATTCAACCCCCACAATACATTAAAGATGATATACAACAGCAACAGCAGCCGCAACAACCTGAGCCACCCTGTTTTTGAGGACCGTGCTCCCACTGGTTGTTGCCGCATATTCCTTACAGACTGCACTGCTTTCCAAAGGGCATATAAAAATAAAAGCGCATACAAAATATCCCCCGCACTGAAGGGAAGGGATCCAAACACCCTTCTTAAAAAAGAACCGATATAAGGATAAACGCCGGTACTGTAAAACAGCTCCACTGCAGCAGGCATGGAAGCGTATAAACGAATGCCTGCCGCAAGGCATACAAGAATGATAACGGATATGATACTGCGCCTGCGGGTTTTCCTGATCTTTGCCACTGCCGGGGATTAGTACACTATTAAAACCTAAAAGTAAATGGTTTTTGCATAGCATATACCTAAAGCGGGCACAGATGTTTCTTCCCCCGCCCCGCATTACAGCACCCTATAGACAATAATATCCCTGCACGGCTTGATGTATAGCCATGCAGGGCAATAAGATAAGTCCGGTTAAAGAAAATAATTATTGTGCAATAGCGTGTTCCTCGCCGGCGGGCATCTCCACTACATCGGCCACGGTACCCTCACCAACATGACACTGCCCGTTAAAGCTCACCGTAGGCTCAACCTGCAGTTTGCCGGCACTGATATTGCCTTTTATAACAGCCTTGCCCCTGAGATTCAATAGTTCCTTGATGATGATCTTACCACTAACTTTTCCAAGTATATCGGCCTGCTGCCCTTCAATATCGCCTTCCACCACACCTTCGGCACCAATAAGCACTTTCGCCGAGCCGGAGATATTCCCTTTCAGCGTTCCGTCTATACGGATATCGCCGCTGCTGATCACATCGCCCTTGATAACGGTACCGGCGCCAATAAGGCTTGTGCCGGATGAAGAAACGGGCATCTCAATGTCGGATCTGGATTTTGATGAAAACATAGTTATTGGTTTTAAATGATTAATCTTCACTTTTTTCGTCTGCCGGGATATTTAACAGGGTAGTATCTGTAACGGTTACTGTATTTCCTTTCAACACATTCTGTATGCTTTCCATATACTTGTCGCGGTACATCATTTGCTGCTCCAGTGAATCAACCTGCATTTTCAGCGTTATCATTTCCCTCCTGTCTGAAGCGCTTCCATAGCCCGGCACATAATACCGCAACGGCGTAAATACCAGTAAAGCCACCGTTATCCCTACCAATGCCACGAACAATGTGCATAATGTAATGTAAACACTTAGCCGCGACAACCTGAATGTTACCACTTCCTCATAAGTGTCGTCATTCATCACCACCAGCCGGTAACGGTTACGAAGGTGCTGCAAGGCTCCATCAGCGTCAAATATCTTTGCCATTATCAGTTATTTGTGTTAAAAATAACCACTTTGGCTTAGTTGCAGGGGTTAAAGCTTGAAAAAATGTACAATTAAAATAATTTCGCTGAAAATTAGTTTATTATACGAACGAACTACCCCCTGCATGCTTTATAGTAAATTCATTTTAACGATTACACTCACCATTTTATTTTATTGCGCTCCATATTCTCCTGCAATGGCGCAAAAAGATGCTACCCTTGATGTGAAAAAACCGGAAAAATACGAAAACCGCATACTGGGCTCAGATAAAACCTTTACCACCAAATACACCATACCACGTAGATTGATGCAGGGCATGAGCACACATTACAATTTTTTCTTTAATGCCGATATAAAACTAACGGATGTAATAACCGGCGCCAGGCAAAGCTTTAAGGAAGATTACACCGAATTGCTGCCCTTTTACAATTATACCCTTGACGCCACCGCATCGCAAAAAACCGAGCTGGATTCTGTGCTGCAGAAATGTAATGCGGGTATTTTGCTGCACGACCTGAGGAATGAGTGGATTGACGATATGTACTTTTTAATGGGGAAAGCCTACTTCTTTAAAAAACAGTTCGATTCTGCAGGTATCGCTTTCCAGTATCTCAATTATTATTTCCAGCCCAAAACAGACGAAGAGCTGGGATTTAAAAAATTTGTAGGCAGCAACCTCAATGATGAAGGCAATGTGTATTCGGTTTCTACCCGCGAAAAGACCGGCATTATTTCAAAAGTATTCAGCGAGCCGCCCCGGCGTAACGATGCCCTGGTATGGCAACTCAGAAATTATATTGAAGACAGCAGCTACAACGAAGCCTCGGGTTTGATCCAGACTCTCAAACGCGATGAATTTTTTCCCAAAAGGTTAAAACCTGCACTCGAAGAAATGCAGGCCTACCTGTTCTATAAAAACGGAGTGTGGGACAGTGCTGCTTACCACCTCATACCCGCGCTCGATAATGCCGAAACCATGGCAGAGCGTGCCCGGTGGGAATACCTGACAGGACAGCTGTTCGCACTGAGCAAAAAAAGAACGGAAGCCGGCGCTTATTTCGACCAGTGCATTAAGCACACTATTGATCCTGTAATGGAAGTGTATGCAAGGCTGAATAAAATAAAGCTGGCACAGGGCGACGACGAAGCAAAGATCATTGATGAAAATATAAAGCAGCTCCTCAAAATGGCGCGGCGCGATAAATATTATAACTATCGCGACATTATTTACTATATGACCGCCCAGATGGAAATGCAGCGAAATAATTTCGACGCTGCCAAAGCCCTTCTTTTAAAAAGCGTAAGGTATAACAATAATAATGACAATCCCGACCAGCACAACCGTTCATTCTTATACCTTGGCAACCTGGTTTTTGAGAAGAAGGAATATGAGCTTGCCCACAGCGCCTACGACAGTCTCGAGATGAACAGCCCGGTGATAAAAGATGTCGCAACAATTACCCTGCGAAAGGAAGTGCTGGGCGGAGTGGTAAGCGGGCTACGCACTGTGCGGTTGCAGGACAGCTTACAAAAAGTGGCAGCCCTGCCGGAAGAGGAAAGGGAAAAATATGTAAAAGCTGCTGCTAAACGCTTACGCAAAGAAATGGGATTCAAAGAGAGCGAAACCTCTGGGATGAGTGCAAACCGCCCGTTTGCCAATGATGTCGCTACGGATATGTTCCGGGGAAATGAGGAAAAAGGCGACTGGTATTTTAACAACAATACATTAAAGTCGAAAGGATTCACAGCATTCCGCAATAGCTGGGGATCACGGCCTAATGTAGACAACTGGAGACGTATGGCGGATATTACCACCATGCTCAAAGGACCCGGACCAGCCGGTAATGCGCCCGGTGCAGATCAAAAAGACAGCGGAACAGACTCATTGCGGGATATCAGCTATGATGGACTTATGAAAACCCTCCCGCTTACGCCGGAAGCGATACAGGTGTCGAATGACAGTATACAGTCGGCCCTGTTCGGCCTGGGTAAAACCTTTAAAGACAAATTGGAAGATTACAACGAAGCGATAGCGCATTATGAGGCATTGCTGAACCGCTTTCCTGATACCAGATACCGTGAAGAAGCGGTTTTTGACCTGTATTACTGCTATACCAGGCTGAATATGCCGGTTAAAGCCAGGCAATACCGGGACATACTGGCACAAATTGCCCCGCAAAGCCAGTACCTTGAGTACATCGATCATCCAAAAGCGGCGGCAGAACACAAAAGCAAAATAAAAGACGAGGCTACCCGGAATTACGAGCGGATATATGACCTTTTCCTGGAAGGTAAATTTGAAGAAGCCATTATACAGAAGGCATACGCAGACAGCATGTATGGAAACGGCTTCTGGCCGCAGCAACTGCTATATATAGAATCCATCTATTATATTAAGCAGCATGACGATAATTCTGCCCTCAATGCACTTCAGCGTCTTATCAGCGTAGATCCCGAAGCTCCCATCTCTAAAAAGGCGGAAAGCATGATAGATGTTTTAAAACGGCGCAATGAAATAGAACACTATCTTACCAATTTAAATATAGAAAGAGCGAAAGAAGATTCTGTGTCCATTCCGGTTACGGAAGAAAAACGCAGAACCGGGGTACAGGAGCAGGTGAAGCCATCGGGAGAACGCCGGGCTGCTGCAGTAACGGCCGAAAAAAACATGGTCATAACTCCCGCAATAGATTCTTCTGTATTCAACCAGCCCAAACCCACATCGCAATCGGGATTCAGCTATGATCCTTCCACACAGCACTATGTGGCTGTGGTGCTTCACAAAGTAGATATGGTATATGTTAACGAAGTCAGAAACGCTTTTAACCGGTACAACCGGGAATCATTTAACGATCAGCCAATAGAAATAACAATATTGCCTTTGGATGATGACAATAAGCTGATGCTGATGCCGGGATTTTCGGATGCTGCCGCCGCGCTGGATTATACCGGCAGGGCGCAACGCGTTGCCGGCGCCCAGGTAATTCCCTGGCTGGCCTCCGACAAATATTCCTTTATTGTTATTTCGGCAGGTAACCTTGAAATACTAAAGAACACCGGGGATATAGAAGCATACAAAAAATTTGCTGAAGCCAGCTACCCGGCTCCGTAAGAAAAGACCGGTATAAACTTAAGCATGGAATTTGCTTTTACATTTGCAGGGTAACATGCTTTGGCTATCCTTTAAATCAATAATACAAATATGACAAAAACGGTAAAATATTTCTGGCGCATTTTCTTTACCGGACTGGGCTTTGCCGTTCTGTTTCTCCTGCTGATCTCATGGGGAGTGTTTGGCAAGCTGCCTTCCCTGTCTGAATTAGAGAACCCGTCCATACTTTCCGCATCAGAAGTGTTCGCTGCCGACGGTAGGCTGATGGGGAAGTATTATGTAACCGACCGTACCAATGTGCCTTACAGCGAAATATCTCCGAATGTAATTAATGCGCTCATTGCTACCGAGGATGAACGATTCTACAAACATTCAGGCATTGATGGCAGGAGCCTGGGAAGAGCCATTTTCTTTTTCGGGAGCGAAGGAGGCGCCAGCACCATTACGCAGCAACTGGCAAAAAACATGTTGGGACAGGGAAGCAGGAATACCATTGCCAGGATCATTGAAAAGCTGAAGGAAATGATCGTGGCCATTAAGCTGGAGCGCAATTTTACAAAAGAAGAGATACTCGCGCTGTATCTTAATACCGTTGAATACAGCGACCATGTATATGGCATCCGGAATGCCTCCCGTACCTTTTTTCAGAAGGATGCGTCGCGGCTCGATGTTGCCGAATCTGCCGTGCTGGTGGGCATGCTTAAGGCCACGGGCACCTATAACCCGCGCACCAATCCCAAGCAGGCGCTCGACAGGAGAAATACCGTAATTGACCAGATGGTCCGCAATAACTACCTGGCGGCTGCAGAAGCTGCTAAAATCAAGCGGGTGCCTATCAAACTCGACTACGAAAAGATGAACCAGAACACCAACCTGGCACCCTATTTCATTGATGTACTGCGAAACGATATCCGGCAATGGTGCAAGGACCATAAAAACCCCAAAACAGGAGAACCTTATAATATTTATAAAGACGGGCTAAAGATATACACCACCATTGATCCCCGCATGCAGCTATATGCCGAAATGGCCGTGGCGCGGCATATGCCTAATCTTCAAAAGGTATTCGATACACAGAAAAATATAAAAGACGGCAGCGTATGGAAAACCAAAGAGGGGAAGGCTGTGCTTGAAAAAGCAATCAAGAGCAGCGAGCGGTGGAGAAGTCTATCGGGCGAAGGGATAAAAGAAGCCGATATCCGCAAGTCGTTCGATGCCAAAGTGCCGATGAAGGTATTTGCATGGAATGCCAAGCGCGAGAAAGATACCATTATGACACCGCTGGATTCTATTAAATACCATAAGCAGATGCTGCAGGCTTCTTTTATATTGACCGATCCCTTAACAGGCGAAGTAAAAGCATGGGTTGGCGGTATAGATTTCAAGACCTTTAAATACGATCATATCAATTACAATACCAAGCGGCAGGTAGGCTCCACCTTTAAGCCGCTTTTGTATACCCTTGCCATTATGAATGGCTATACACCCGAAACACCGGTGTCTGTGGATCCGGTAGACATGGGTGGAAAGCTTATCGGGGATAAAAAATATGCAGGCACCCGGCCATTAAATTATTGCCTTGCCGCGTCTATCAACCCTGCCGCCGCTAATCTTATCAACGCCATTGGCGTGAACAGAACAGTGGATTTTGCACAGCAATGCGGTATCACCAGCAAAATACCGCCCTACCCTTCCATTGCATTGGGCTCGGCGGATATTTCATTGATCGAAATGGTGGGAGCCTACAGCATGTTCCCGGCAGGAGGAATGAACACCACACCTATTTATATTTCAAGGATAGAAGACCGGAACGGCAACGTGCTGCAATCCTTTACCACTTCACATAAGGAAGTGATCAACGAGTCGGACGCCTATATCATGACCCGAATGATGCAGGGTGTGGTGGATTATGGCACGGGGCGCTCCCTGCGGGGCACCTATGGCATTACCAGCGAAATAGCCGGGAAAACAGGTACGACCAATAATAATGCCGACGGCTGGTTTATCGGTTTTACGCCTCAACTGCTCGGGGGGGCGTGGGTAGGCGCAGATGACCCCATTTTACGAATATCCAACAACTATGTAGGCCAGGGTGCACAAATGGCCATGCCTGTATGGGCTTATTTTTTCCAGGAAGTGTATAAAGACAAAACCCTGGGCATAGATCCCAACGCAAGGTTTGTACAGCCGGAAAGCTTCAGAAATGAAATGATATATGACTGGTCGGATCCTAACGCTTCCGACACACCGATACTGGAAGGCGAGAACCACCCGGGTGATGCCAACCAGTATATCGACGTGCCCGTTAGCGATGGACGAGAAAGGGTAACAACAGAATCCCAGCTTAACGAAGAGGAGAAGAAGATCCTGGAAGAAGCCAAGAAAGGCAATTCAAAAGCGGAGAAAGCACAGCCGGATACCACCGACAGGACAAAAAAAGGCTTTTTCAGGAAACTCTTCGGCGGCAAAAAGAAGAATGAGTGATATGTAGCCGTAGGCTATGGACTTTCAGACCAGCTATGGCAACTGCACTTATACCTGACGAAACGGAGTTCGACGAAATGGATGTTTGCGTTATTTTTTTTCATTTAAAAGCCAATCAATAACATTGATCTTCTGTATGCCTTTGTAGGAACTTTCGGGCTCTACGTCCATTGTCAGTAAAGTACGTTTGTTGTAATCTTTTATTTTTTCAAACGAGCGGATTTCTCTTTCCCAAACCGATTCTTCTCTTGTACTCCACGCTACCTGATAATATTCCTGGCTGCCCCCTGGTGTTTTTACTACAAAATCCACTTCTGCATCATTTGCCTTACCGATATACACTACATTCCCTCGTCTTATCAATTCTAAATAAACCATATTTTCCAGATTGTGTCCTAAGTCCCGATTGGATTTATCTCCGGCGAAAGAATATCTGAATCCCAAATCCACGGTGTAATATTTTTCCTGCGTCATGAGTAACTGTTTCCCTTTCAGGTCGTAGCGTTTTACTTTGTAAAACAAATAACATTCCGTAAGTGCATCTAAATAACTGCTAATGGTATTGTGCGATATTTTTATTCCGGCAGTTTGAAGTGTATTGGTTATTTTTTTGGGAGAAATAGTAGAGCCGATGGCATCAAAAAGGAATGCAGTTGTTTTATCAAAATACTCCTGATTTCGCCAGTTGTAACGTATCATAATATCTTTTTGAATAATGTTGTCCAGTACCGCTTTTACATAATTTGGAATATTTTTTTCGGGTAATTCTATCGTACCCGGCAAACCTCCGTTCTGCATATATTCTGCAAACAGCAAATCGGTTCGCGAAATGTCGTCCTGTGTCAAAAGATATTCTCTGAACGAAAACGGCAAAATATGAATTGCATAATATCTGCCCGTGAGCAAAGTCCCAAATTCGCTGCTCAACAAATAAGCATTTGACCCGGTAACATATACATCAATATTGGGTTTTACATACAGCCCGTCCACCAATCGTTCAAACTCTTTTACATTTTGTACCTCGTCCAAAAACACATAACACGGCTCGGAATTGTTCAACTGGCTGAAGATATGATAATACAAACCACTTACATCATTAAGCCATTTCTCATTTTCAAAATCTTCAAAATTCAAAAAAACGATTTGCTTATCCTTTACGCCCTGTGATTTCAGATAATCACGAAACTGTTGCATCACGGTACTTTTTCCGCATCGCCTGACGCCGGTAAGCATTTTTATCAGATTTTTATCTTTCAATCCGATAAGTGTATTTAAATAGTCTTGTCGTATTATTTGCTTCATTTTTTTGACTTACAGACCAAACTTACAAAAAATTGAAAGTTCGGTCTGTAAATATAGCTAATTTTATGGACCAAAGCTAACAAAAATACAAAGTTTGGTCTGTTTGGTCATTTGGAATTTGCTAAAACCAATTGAATTTTAAGGAACGGGAAAGCCTGTGGAAAAGACTGCGGGGAACCATCCGGGCAATATCGATACCTCCGCCTATGAAGATGAGAAAAAATAGAACTCATAGATCAATCCGTTTGAAAAATTGAAACCGGATATATATTTACCCTCCCTGTATTCAAAATGATAATAAGGAGAAGGCAGACCGTCAATCCGGATATTCTTTAGCTTAAGCGTCACAAGAGAAAAAGCGGAACATCGGGAGTTCCCGCAGAATGATCTTTTCCCTTACGGCAGGAAAAAAGAACAGAGAACATAAAAAGCGTTAAGAGGTATTTTGATTTCATGCACTATTGCTGACAACATATTTTAGAAAAGCGTGGTTTCGGAAGTAAGATTTTCATTTAAGCGTACAGCGGCAAAACTTTGTATAGTGAGGCTGAGGTTAATTCTTTACTTTTATCCGCGATACCTAGTGGTGTGTTAATTATAGCATGTCGGTATAGTACCGGTGAATGGGCAATGGTGAATAGTGAATTTATTCACCATTCACTTATTCACTATTCACAAGATGATCCGGTATATTACGGTTAACATATCATTAGTTTAATCGTTTTAAGTGAGCGCTCAAACCGGCCTTTTACAATCACATGAAAAAGCAAATACTCTCATTCTGTATTTTGGTAAGCCTGCTTGTTTCATGTAATGCAGGAAGACAAAATGATAATACGGAACCGGAGGAGCCGCCTGCATCAGGACTATCCGGAAAAGCACTGGCAACAGCGCATTGCAGCCGGTGCCATGCTTTTGTTGGTCCTGAATTATTGCCTAAAAAAATATGGAGGGAAGATGTGCTTCCCGCAATGGGTCACCGGATGGGCATATACGGCAGCGGCGGAAGACCCGATAGTTTATTTGATCCCGGTGTAAGTGGCGAGATCGTGCGCAAGTCCAACATCTACCCGGAAAAGCCGGTTTTGGCAAAAGCTGACTGGGACAGTATCGTGCAATATTTCCTGGAGCATGCGCCAGATAGCGTACCGGCACCTGTTCGCAGCCATCCCATTAAGATCGGGCTTAAGCATTTTAAATACAGGGAAGCTTCTTTTTCCCGGCGCCCCGCTTTTACTACCATGGTCAAGATCCTGCCGGATAAGAGGGGTATCATATATAACGATTCCAAACCCGGCTTCAATATGCTGACATTCCTGACTCCCGACCTTCGGGAGCATTATAGCATACCGATGAAATCAACGCCGGTTCAGTTTGATGAAAGACCGAACGGGGCATACCTCACAACCGCCGGCGGAGGGATATTCCCGACAGATGCACCCTTTGGCGCCATGCAGCAAATGCTGAAAACCGGACCCGGAGAAAGGTATAAATCCGGCAATATCGTTATCTCCGGTTTACAGCGTCCTGTTTGTATGGCCTATGGAGATCTGAATAACGACGGGTATGAAGACATCGTGGCCTGCGAATTCGGCAATGAAACCGGGGAATTGGCCTGGTATGAAAACAATGGCAAAGGAGGCTATAGCAAAAACGTTTTGCGGGCAAAACCCGGTGCGGTCAGGGCGATCATTAAGGATGCCAATAACGATGGATTACCGGATATTTATGTACTCATGGCGCAGGGGGATGAGGGTATTTTTTTGTATGAAAATCTCGGTGCAGGTAAATTTCGTGAGAAAAGGCTCCTGTCTTTTTTGCCGCTCAACGGTTCCCAGTATATTGAACTGGCAGATTTCAACAAAGATGGCTTTGATGATATCGTATATGTTTGTGGAGACAATGCCGACAAAACACCCATACTTAAGGATTATCATGGTATTTATATTTTCCTGAATGACGGGAAATGCAACTTTGAGCAGGTCTGGTTCTATCCGCTGAATGGCGCCTATAAAGCGATGGTACGGGATTATGACCTTGATGGAGATCCAGACATAGCCGCTATTTCCTATTTCCCCGACTATTGTCATTACCCCGAGGAAAGCTTCGTGTATTTAGAGAATAAAGGGAACTTAAAATTTGATGATTATTCATTTCCCCTGGCCTCCGGTGGAAGATGGATAGTAATGGACGCAGGCGATATGGACGGCGACGGAGATACGGATATTGTTTTAGGCTCTTTTGTATATTTTCTGCCGGATGGCGATACCACCGGGCTTGGTAAAAAATGGTTATCAGACGGACCTTCCGTTGTTATTTTGGAAAATACTACGCGCTAAATAAATAGGGTTCCCAACCTTTGGAAGGTTGGAAACCCTGCCGATACTTATTTACAGCGAAACGCCTTGTAATATCCATTCCACCGTTTTATAGTACAGTGGTTGACCTTATCTTCCTTACGTCCACCATATAGGCACTTCCCATTATTCCAGTTTTCAGTGCGTAGTTTTCCTATATTTTTACAATTTTTATATATAAATAGATGGAATCGGATACTTTAAACATACATTTGACGTTTATTTACACCTAAACCATCAAATTTATGAAGAAGATTATTTTTCTCTCAGTATTTACTGCTGCTGCATTTATTGGACAGGCTCAAATCAAGTTTGGTATAAAAGCCGGGGCTAATTTCTCAAAGTTCTCTGGTGATGACGCCAAAATAGAGGATCTTTCACCTAAGTTCAGAACAGGATTAGCGGGCGGAGGTTTTGTTAATATCGGTCTGAATGAAATGTTCAGCCTTCAACCGGAATTGCTTTACTCCATGGAAGGAACTACTTATAAACAACCCGGAGACAAAAAGGCAACATATAAAACGGATTATATCAATATTCCTGTTCTTCTCCAGTACAATAATCCCAGTGGGTTTTATGCAGAAACAGGCCCACAGGTAGGCTTTTTAATATCGGCTAAAATAGCGTATGACGGTAATTCAATGGATATAAAAGATGACCTTAAAACAATAAATTTTTCATGGGGACTCGGCGCAGGCTATAAGCTGTCCAATGGTCTTGGCATCGGCGCGCGTTACAACCTGGGGATTACCAAAATTGGCGACGGCGACGGGAATGTTAAGGTAGGAGGCTTCCATGTAGGGTTATCTTACACCTTTGGAGCAGGCAACGAATAATTTAAACAGAATTTTAAAACAATAAGCACAGGAAGCTCCGGAATGATCCGGGGCTTCCCGTGTTTTTTATCTGTTGGTATTCCCGGAGCGCCGTTACCATACCTCCGGTAGATAAATTGGGTATTGGAAAAGCTGTTACATTATACAACCAATGCTGCGGAATGTTGTTGGAGATGTCCAAACACATCGCCCACTGCTCAACACCAACCAGCGTTAAATATTTAAAAAATAGCGCTATTTTTATCTAATCGTATCAACCTTTCACTTATGAAATCTTTACTAACCACATTGTTTTTATATCTCATCTTTCAGGCGGGTTACAGCCAGGAAATAAACGGGTACTTTATCAATATTGAGGGCGACACTATACCAGCCTATATAAAAGTTCCTAAAGGATTATTCGGGGACATTCACGAAGAACATTTGTTTACAAAAGTCAAAATTACAGACAGCTCGGGAGAAACACAATATAAGCCCGGTGAAATAAAGGCCTTTTCATTTACATACAAAAACAAGCAGTACGACTTCTATTCTAAGCCCGTCAGAAAATATAATTTTTCATGGAAGGCAACAAAAGACACCCTGTATAGATTTATGACTATATTTTCGAAAGGGGAACATGCTATCGGTTATTCATGTTACTCGATTGTTCATGGTGATAAAGTGAACAGCGTACATATCGTGTATACGCTCGAAAGAAGCATTGATAATGCTCATCTATACCTGCATAATTATGGGAAACTCAAAGAAATGCGTACCGCCCTGGCTGATTTTTATAGTCATGTTCCATCAGTAGCCAGCGCTTTAAACAATAAATTTATTGCGAGGAGAAAAGTACACACGGATATCCCGGCTGCTATCAAAGCGCTTAATCAATAAAAAAATAACCTGGGTAAAAGCATCAAACTGTGAGCTATTATTTTCTCACAAATACCACTCATGCCTGTCGGCAGACAGGGATTTACACCGATTGGCTTACTTTTCTCATCTGTGATCATCCGTGTAATCTGTGAGAGATCATCACCTAAGCCTTAGGAAGCTATATCATTACTCTTTAAACAGCTTAACTATTTTCAGCTCTCCATTCCTGCGGTGTAACGCCATACTCCTGCTTAAATACCCGTGCAAAATACCCGGGATCATTATACCCGCAGTCCAATGCCACTGATGCAATACTATTGGATGGATACTGCAGTAACTCCTTTGATTTTTTTAACCGGATCATACGAACGAACCTGTTGGGAGAACACCCGGTGAGCGCCTCTAACTTGCGATGTAGTTGCGAATGGCTCATGAAGACCAGCTTACATAATTTTTCTACCGTAAAATTTACATCCGTCAAATTTTGCTCCACAGCTTCTCTTACCCTTTTTACAAAACCATCTTCAATAGTATGGTTGCCTGTTTTATCAGGGATCATAACCGGTTGAGTGGGTACATCTCCCTGTATACCTGCCTTTTTAAGATAATATTCTTGCAGGTTTTTACGTATCTCCAGTAACTTCTTTATTCGCACCAGCAGCTCTTCTTTATGGAACGGTTTTTCCAGGTAGGCATCGGCACCCTGTTGCAACCCTTCTATCTTACTGCTTATATCGGCTTTTGCGGTGAGCATAATAACAGGAATATGGCTGGTATTTTCATTGTGGCGTAATTTGTTCACCAGTTCAAAGCCATCCACAAAAGGCATCATCACATCCGTAATAATCAGATCAGGGATCATATCTGTAGCTATGTCAAACCCTTCCCTGCCGTCTTTGCCCACGGCAAGCCTGTAATCAGAAAGACAGGAGGCGGTATAGGCTACCACATCCGCATTGTCTTCTACCAATAATATCAATGGTGCGCCGCTACTTTTTTCATCCTTTCCCGGTATCCATTCGCTGAGATCCGGCTTTGCAACAACAGGAAAGGATACTTGTGTTTTAATATCAGGCAATGCTGGTTGCCCGGTTGCCATTACCTTCTTCAGCGGAAGCGATACCGTAAACTCACTGCCCTTAAAAGCACCGGCCGGCGGACTTTTTACCACGACCTCTCCATCCATTAACTTAACCAGCTCTTTTGTTAGTGCCAGCCCGATGCCTGTACCTTCTGTTTTCCGGGTATGGCTGTTGTCTAATTGATAAAACCTGTCGAAAACATATTGCAACTGGTCTTCGGGTATGCCTATGCCGGTATCTTTTACTTTAATGATCAAAGTAGCGTTATCAGTATTACCGGATGGTATAGTTTCCGACACACTGATATAAATATTCCCTTTTTCAGGTGTGAATTTGATGGCATTGGAAAGCAGGTTGGATACGATCTGCCTTAATTTCTCCCTGTCAAATTCCAGGTGCAGCGCGTCAATATCCGTTAAAAAGTGCAACTGTTTTTGCTGGCTTTCTGCCAGTGAGTGAAAGGATTCAACGATATAGCGCAGAAAATGGATAACGTCTCCTGGCAACAACTGCAACTGCATTTTACCGGTCTCCAGCCTGGAGAGGTCAAGGAGCTGATTCACCAGGTTCAGCAGGTTTTGTCCACTGCGAACGATCATATCCATACGGGCATTAAACTGCTCTGTGGGTTTTTCTGTAACCTGCTGCGCGATGCCCAGTATAACGGTAAGGGGCGTACGAAATTCGTGGGTGATATTGGTATACAATTGAGTTTTAACAACGTCTAATTCTTTGGCTCTTTTAGCTTCCAACTGCTCATAGTTGAGTTGCGATTGCAGCTTTGCCTTGTTTACTTTAAACCGGAGGTACACTCTTATGGCCAAAGCGATCAGCAATGCATATAGCATATATGCCCACCCCGTTCGCCACCAGGGGGGTAATACGCTGATTTTCAATTCGACAGTTTTATCACTCCATATACCCTGGCTGTTGCTGCCCTGCACTTTAAAAGTATAATCGCCCGGTGGCAAATGAAGATACGTTACGGTGCGCCTTGTGCCGCTCTCTATCCACCCCTTATCAATGCCGGCCAGTTGATAGCGGTATTTGTTTTGTGAAGGCGCTGTAAAATCAAGCGAAGAAAATTCGATGGTGATCACATCCTGCAAATGCCTGAGTGTGATGGATGCCGTTTGTTCAATCGTTTCTTTCAGCACGCCCGTTTCATCACCGGGTGTTACTGCTTTATTGCCAATTTGTATGGCGGTAATATATATATTGGGCGAATAACTGCCGGACAATACTTTTTGCGGGTTAAAAATATTGATGCCGTTCACTCCACCAAATGCAAGATCACCATTGGCCAATTTTGCCAGCGCATTCGTATTGAATTCATCAGCCTGCAGTCCATCACTCGTGCTGAATACCCTGAATTCCGGCGCCGAACCGTTCTCCTCTTTAGCTGTCAACATGCAGAATATTCCACGGTTAGTGCTCCCCCATATATTACCGGCTTTATCGGCTAATATTCCATATACCACATCATTGGGCAACCCCTGTTGGGTGGTGTAATGAATAAATTTCCCGGTTGATTTTTGCATACGGTTGAGCCCTCCCCCTTTGGTGCATACCCATAAGTAATTGCCATCAGCAGGATCATCCATAAACCAGGAAACATAATTATAGCTGAGGGAATTGCCGTTGCCGGGAATATTTTTGAACCACTTTACTTCGGGCGAGGAGGTATCGTTCGTAAATTCCAGTCTTGCGAAACCATGCTCAGTGCCCATCCAGAAAATACCCTGCCCATCCTCGTAAAATGCATTGATTTGCATCAGCGCTGTTGTACCCGTATATTGCTCAATATCTATTACAAATGTTGAAAGGCTGCCGGTGGCAGGATCAACCCTTGCCAGCGTACCATTGGCGCCGCAAACCCATACCCGTTGCCGGCTATCTTCTATAAGGGGCTGCAGTTGTTCCGTAGGTGTTGTATTTACCGGTTCATCATAGGTGGCAACTAATTTCATATCAGCAGTATACCTGAACATTTTTTTTCCCCCGTTCCAATATAGCCAGTAGTCGCCGTTTTTTGCCCGCACCACATTCGTAAAAGCGAGTCCATCGTTGATAACAGGCTCAACCGGGTTGGTGCGTTCTTCTCCTCCCGGGGTCAATAATTTAGCTGTCCTCCATCCCTGCACATACAGCATACCATTATTCCAGGTTGTTATCCGCTGTATGCTTAGGTTCGGCAAAACAGGATGGAAGCGGTCGTTACGGACGCGGTATTTGTAAATACCATGCCCCATAGTACCCACCCATAGCACACCCGACCGATCCAGCAACAGGCATTTAATATTCTGGTCTTTCACATCCGTTTTAAGATTACAGGCATATACATCATTGGTATTATTCCCCGCTTTTATACCACTAAAGTCATAAAGATTACAGCCGGTAACGCCGGTTTTTAACGGGAAGCGATGATCAATAATGAATGCCCCGTCTTTTTTATTGGTGATAATACCGGCCTTTAACTGTCCTGTGGAATCAATAAACCCTGTCCGGATATCCGGAATAACCTTCGCACTTAAAGCCTGGCTGAATTTTGCAGAAACAAACCTGCCGGTTTTTTCTATAAGCCCGGTAAAACGATGCCCGTCGTATAAAATCTCAAAACCAGGCATAGCAGGATTGAAAATAAAAATGCTGTTATCAGTGCATTTTATCCAGATAAAATCTTTTTCATCTTTAAATATCCAGTATGCGGTACGGCCGCCCGGTATATTCAGCGGAGTGATCACAGGCTTGCCCTCATCAGGCAGCGAAATGATGCTCAGGCTACCGCCCTGCGGATTTACCAATATCTGCCCGTCAGGCAGTGCCACCATAGTGGCTTCTACCCGGTTACTGGAAAGCCCGGAAGCCTGGGTAATTCTCAAAAATCGCCCGGTTTTTTTATTATATACATTCACGCCGCCATCATAAGTGCCTATCCAAAGCCTGCCTTTGCTGTCTTCCAGCAAGTTGCTCAGCGAATTGCTACTGATGGAGCCGCTGTCCTGCGGATCGGTGGTAAATATTTTAAAGCTGTAACCATCGTAGCGGTTAAGACCGCCCTTGGTGGCAATCCAGATAAATCCTTCTTTGTCCTGGAGCATATCATTGATCAATCCCTGCGACAGACCATGCGCAGTAGACATGGTTTCATAACCGGAGCTTGTTTGTGCGGAAACCAGCTCTGCACAGGCAGAAAAAAGAAGCAAAAAAAATACAGGAAGCGGGAGGGTTTTAGGCATTTCTATAAAGGTACTTTGCCTTGCAGATATTTACATAGGGGGAATACCTACTTTTTTACCCGGAACACATAAGAATGACGAATTTATCCGGTACATGCACAATTTGTCCTGTCGGAAGCTGGAAGTTTCAGGTAAATGGAGGAAAAAATCCTCACACAAAGACCGGTTACTTTAGAACTTTGCTACACCAAATATTTAATAGAACGCCTGCCTCTTTTAGCCAAAACATGTATCTCAATTATATCCCTGATTATTAAACCGTTGATAAAATGAAAAAAGCAATCTTAGTGCTCGCATTCACTTTTGCAGGCACACTCCTTTTCGCACAAAAGAAAGAAAACGGAACGATCTATATTAACCATCCCGCCATTAAAATAATAGATGAATTTGAAAAAGCATCCGTAGCAGGCGATTCTGCCAGAATTGCCGGCTTTTTGACAGAAGATTTCAAATCATATAATGGTACAACCACCCGTTTGAGTAATTTAAGCGAGGCCGCCACCGATAAAGCGGCATACGTAAATACCATCCTTCAGTACAGCAGGAAACTGGATTATTTTGCCATAGAACCTGTGCCGGGTTCTTATCCTGATGCGCTTGATTATAAAAAAGACAATAAAGACGGAGAGATGGTGATACAAAACTGGATCATATTAAAAGGTGTACATAAAGCTACCGGGGTAAAGATAGACGCCGCGGCACAGCGTATCTATTATCTTACCAAAGACAACAAAATTAAACGTATTATCAGCTATACTAATGACAAGGTAATTGACGAGATCTTTGCCAGCTCTTCAAACAGGACCAATGGAAAGATCTATAATCACCATGAAAATATCAATACCATTCGCAAAGCCGTGTATGCTTTTGAAAAAGGCGATATTGAAAAATACCTGGGCTATTACAGCGATAATGTGGAGTTCTATGATATTAACGGGGAATGGGGGAAAACCCGTACCAAAGCGCAGGAAAGAGACAATATTCAGCAATTCCTGTCGCTATTTGAAATCAAGAGCATAGACATGATTGGCTATCCTGACTACTTAGCATATGAAATGGATAATGGACGAGAAGTGCTCTCGTGGTGGAAATTTAACCTGATAAGAAAGTCGGATAAAAAAGACATCGCCCTGCCTATGCATCTTAGCAACAGTTTTGACGAAAAAGGGAATATTGTTGCTGAAATAGCTTATTACAGCGAGGCGTTACTGGCGAAGTGACCTCATCAGGCTGATCAAAATCTGTTTTCTCATGTTTCGCGTTCAACAAACGCAATAGGCTTCCTTTCCAGGTTGCCTTTTTTGTGTTAATACAGCCCTCGTTTCGTGTATTAGTCTGATTTATTTACAAAAGTGAAAATTATAGATATCCCGGGAGAGATACAATATAAGCCCGGTGCCTGTACAATATCTCTGTCATTTTTGTGATACCGGTCAGTTCATCCTTTTGATTTCCGGCGATATCTTATATAAACCGTGGCTCCAGCCAATATCACTACCACAATCACCATCCACCAGGAAATGCCGGCAGGAGGCAATAATTTCACCGGCTCGGGATTGCCCATAAGCACCATATTAGCCCAATAGTAAGGAAGCATCTTTTCCCTGCTACCCTGCTTCATAAAATTAAGCCTGGCTTTTTGCAGCGCCTCATCTTTTTGCATCCCTTTTGAAAGCAGCGTATGGAAAGTATAAGATATAGCATATATCGTTTCTTCATCTGCTTTCCATAAGGTAGCACAAACAGCAGGTATGCCTGCCGAAGAAAAGCCCCTGGCCAAACTGTATATACCTTCCCCTGTGGCATTTTTACCAACATTGGTCTGACAGGCGCTCAGCATTATGAGCTGTGTGGCCGGGTGGTCCAGCAATTGTAATTCGGAAAGATGGATCACCGAATCCTGCATATACAACAAGGGTTCGGTACGGCCTGTATCTGCAAATGCATGAGAAAATACGTTTACAATACGATATCCGCCTACGTTGGCGAGGAAGCTGGCACGGGTAGCGGCCGTGCCGGTAAACAATTTTACCCCTTTGTAGCACGCTCCTGTTTTTTGAAGCGACATGGCAGAATTTTTAAGCTGTGGTAAACCCAGTCTGCTTAGAAACGATACCGGCGCAAAACCAACAAAGTCGCCTCCGGTCTCAGGAACAGCAAATTGCTTCATAAGATAACGGGCCGAATATACATAACTGAACATATAATCATACACCAGGAATGAAGTGCCTTGCTCCTTGCTGCATAATGCTTCAAAGGGTAACAGGAAATTGTCCTGGCATACCATTACCCGGCCGGGAGGCAGCTGCAGCGGCTTAAAGAGCACTGTATACAGCCTGTGTGACAAGGCGGCAAATGCTGGGAAGCGGCTGTTCAGTTGTTGCTTATCGGAGCACCATTGCAGAAAAGCGGTCACCTCTTTTATATCTATGCTGCCAGGCTCAAGCCAGATAAGCCTGGCATACCCGGGAGTGACCGCCAGCATAAACCCGGTCGTATCCTGCACAAAATAATGCACGAAACTTCCTCCTTTATTCAGCAGCCATGCCTGCAGATCTTCCAGGCGGGGTATATCATCTGCATACTTATACTGGTAGTACAGGGGATATTGCTGCCCGAGCGTTTTAATATAGCTCTCGAATTTTTCTTTTGCATGCACCAGTTCCAGTTGCTGGCGCTGATAAGCCGGTGACCGTTTATCCATACCGGTCAGCTTTTGCTGCTCATAAATAATACCTGCCTTATAGCTTTGCTCCATAGCGCTCTCTGCCTGCGGCAAATGAGCAGATGCCCCCAGCTCATTCAGCTTGTCGCTTAATAATACCGCACGGCTCTTTTCCATAAAATGAAATGCTTTGGGCATATCTCCTGCCAGGTAACAGGCTTCAAGTGCATTGTAGAAGAATGAACGTGTTTTATTGCGCCAGTATAATTTGCTTTGCTCGCCCGTTTGCTCCCGCCTCGCCTGATCGATAGCGGAATCCATTACAGCCGCCGTAGACAGACAGGCATCGAGGCAGGCTCTATCTCCGTTCGACTTATAAAGATTGAGCAGCAATTCCGTTTTGTTATTAAGCATAACAAGCAAAAGATCGGTATTGCCGATGGCCGAAAGGCGGCTCAATGAGGGCGTTTGTAAAAATGCGGAGGAAGGAAGCCCGTACACCTGTAAAGCCATACGGTAGTAATCACGGGTAGCCGTGTATTCCTTTTGAGGAGAGCGCCTGAAAGCGGTTTCTGCCAGGTTAATGTAGCCCTTGCATAACCTTTCGGCATCCCCTGCTTTTTTAGCATACTCCACGGTTTTCTTATAGCATTCCTCCGCCTGCTTATAGCGTTTTAACGCGCGAAAATAAAAATTACCAAAATCAGTGTAATCATCCGCTACCTGGCTGTACTCATTCGTTCTGAGCCGCAGCATGATCGCCTTTTTAAAGAGCCGCTCTGCCTCATTATGCAGATCGCAACGGCCATAGATGGTTGCTTTTATGATAATGGCTGTTGCCTGCTCAAAATCGTCATGTACAATACCTGCATAATGCATGGCGGAATCTGTATCAGCCATTGCATTTTCCGTTTGTTCAAGGTACACGTAAGACTGTGCCCGCCGGTTAAACAATTGCGCCGCTGTGCCTGTTTCACCACGTTCCTTTGCTTCTGCAAGTCCGGCGATGCATTCGTCTACGCATTTCTGGTAATCGCCATCCATGAACAGGATATCGGCTTTCAGCACCCGGCATGCCGTTGCCATGGCATTGTGAAGGTTCCTTTTTTTGTTGATAACGATCACGCTATCATAATAATCCAATGCTTTGCTGTTTATACCAAGCGACTTATAAAAGACGGCAAGATTATAATAGCTGTTCACTGCGTGATCAGGTGAAACATTGTCTGCCCCCGAAGTATTGATTGCGACAGACCGGAGCATATAGTCAATAGACTCCTTTGTGGCATGTTCGCCATTTTGAAGGTATTGCAATGTGGCAATACGATGGAGCAATCGCGCATATACAGAATCTTCCTGGAGCTTATCCTCTTCAAAAGCACGTTTCAGCCGCAGGGCGCGCTGTAGCTTCCCGGCGTTCGTAAGTGGTGCATGCTCTATTTCAGTAATTTCGTTCCATATTCGCTTTTCCGGGCCGGACTGCGAAAAACAGGGAGCATAAGCAAGAAAGATGCCGACGACCAGGCACATCGTTGACCTGAAAAATTTATTTCCTGTAATCACCATTTGTTTCATCCGGTTCCGCAGGGGATCACCGCTGCAGAGAAAACAATGTTTGCCGGTCTGCATCACCTGCTTTGCTGATCACCTTCCCTTCCTTCACTTTTTCCTCTAACCCGGGCTGATTGTATAAAAAGAAAGGATTGACCTGGTTTTTAAGAATACCGAAAATGCTATCCTTTTTATCGATCGTAAGCGGAACGGTTAACAGGCTTTTATAGACGTAGTGCCATGCTGTAAATTTTCCCGCGGCTACAGGCGCGGCAAATGAAGAACCCGAAACAGGAGGTAAGCCGGCATCTAGGGGATGTATAAAATAAAAATGACCGCCGTTGTCTATCCCATCCGCATGTACCCCTGCATCCACTACTGTTTTTGAAAAATTCTGGGTGGGACTCACCATATCCTTGTATACCGTGGTTATGGCTACCACATTAGGCAGAACGGAAGCAAGCGAAGCCGGGTAAAAATGCACACTGTCGAGGTTACGCTTTTGCAGCGTATCGACAGGATCATATTCCGGGTCTTCTGCTGCATC
This sequence comes from uncultured Terrimonas sp., assembly GCA_964599035.1. Taxonomy (GTDB): domain Bacteria; phylum Bacteroidota; class Bacteroidia; order Chitinophagales; family Chitinophagaceae; genus Agriterribacter. The sequence goes on from CAZREP010000015.1 coordinate 32,881, forward strand.
ATCCTTATTGCCGGCTGCCGCAACCAGTATAATATTATGTTTTGTAAGATACTCCTCAATGAACGCCCGCAACAGCACAGGGGAGGTTGATTCATCTGTCAATTCACCGGCGCTATTGTATTTATGCTTTGATTCATAGTAGCCGAAGCTTGCATTAATGATATTCACTTTCCGGTTCTGAGCGTAAGCGAATCCGCATAATATGCTGTACAGGTCGCTTGTTCCATCTGCTCCAAAAATTTTTACCGGCAAAATAGCTACCCTGTTCTTTTTATACTTCTCCACTTCGCCGGTTATCAGCCTGGTAACCGTACTCCCGTGCCTTCCGGGGTTATCATCCATCCAGTTGCTGTTGCCGGAGGCAAAATTCCATCCCGTGCTCCCACCGGGTATGCAGGCGCTGTCGTTTGCCTTATACAAAAAAGATGCATTTACAAAGCTGGTATCAAGCCCCGTATCAAAAACAGCCACTTTTACTTCCGGCTCAGTAAATGAAGATAAGGGTGAGAGCCTTGTCTGACTGATCCTGCCCGGCGCATCAGGGAATTTTACCGGTATATTGGTGCTAAAGTAAAGCGGACCGTTTTCACCGGTCACTTTTGGCTTGCCCTTACTGCTCGTTCCGCCATTAGCTACTTCACCCTGCATGTACAGCTCCACTCCTTTTCCTTCCAGTAAAAAAAGAGAGGAATCGCAGCTTCCGCATACAAACCGCACTTTCAGCTCATTTTTTTCATTTTTTACAATACTATCCTGCAGCCACCTGTTAAAATCCTGCCTTGAAGTGCCCGGCTTTAACCATACGATCAATTGCTTGTACGGATCCGGTTTTTCACCTTCATAAGGAGATCTTATCTGGTAAGTAGTCCAGTCCTTAGGACTTTCCCGGCCGCACTTACATCCCGAAATAATCGCTGTTACCAGCAAAGCCATAAGCCGTATAGAGGTCATTGACGAGATCGTTCTGGAAGCTGTATTGAACATATGAATGAAATTAAGATAGAAAGTATTTGATAATTGCCGGGTCAACGCTGCTGCCTGACGTTTACACCCGTATATATAAAAGGGAAGGATTATAAAAAGAACGCTTATTTTCTCAGCCAACGTGCCGCTTCTTTACTGCCATCTGCCTTTTCGTCAATCACTTGTTGCAGCAGTTGTTCGGCCTGTTCCGTGTCGCCCTCCCGGTTGCGCTGCAACAGAGTTACTGCTTTAAGGAACCTGCCCGGATTACTGAACAGCTCCTTTTTAGCAGCAAGCTCTTCAAAACATGCGATTGCCTTGTCGTACTCTTTTGTAGCAAGATACGTTATCCCCGTATATTTCAGCGCATCGCTGTTATCGGGATGCGCTTTATATACCGACCAGAATAGCTGCAATGCCTTCGGGTATGCCTTGTCGTTATACGCAGCAATGCCCTGCTGCAGGCTGTCTCCCGCGCCATCCATGGTAAGGCTGAGGTGCTGCAGTTCCTCTTTTACATAACGATCGGCCAATTGCCGGGGATCTGGATTATGCTGAAAAAACAGCCGGTAACCTGCCAGCGCCAGGATCAACACCACTGCTGCCGACAGCGCTATCCTGTATAACCGGCGGCTGCTGCTCATCCGGATCACCGGTGCTTCCGATCTGAAATAAGCCGCATTCAGCCGCTGCAGGGTATCCCGCAGTGCGGCTTCATGAGCGCTGTATTTCTCCGTATCACACATTTCGGAATCAATTGTTCTGTATATCCGGAATAATTCATCCAAAGCTTTATCATTTTCCAGTTCCGCTTCAAAGCGTATTTTTTCTTCGGAAGACATTTCCCCGGAAAAATAGCTTTCGATCCGCTCCATATCGTGCTGCCTGTTATCACTCATGCGTTACCATTTCAATGAATCAAATTTGGGAGATCGCTTTACCAGCGTGATCAGCCTCGCCATACATTCTGATTTCTTTTTTCTAACATATGCGTAGGTAACATTCAGTTGTCTTGCCACCTCATCCATCGGCATACCGCTCCAGCTTAGCCGAAGGATTTTTTTACAGCTATCCCCCATTTCTGCAAGCTTTTCCGTAAGCAAATCATTGCGCTCCTGCTGTAGTACACAATTCTCCGCAAGCTTAAAGTTGTCCTCCCCTATATTACTGAATCCTTCTGTATCGGTAATTGTTACCTTTTGCGTTTTCTTTTTGTTTAATGTGTTAAGCCACTTGTTTTTACAGATCAGGTATAAAAAAGCTTCCAAAGGGCAGGTAAGCGCAAAACCGCCGGTTTTAGCCTTATGATATATTGAAAGCAACGCATCCTGGAAAACATCCGCTGCATCGGTTTCGGTACCGTTATTACGGATGATCATCCATTTGATCTTTTCCGAGAATTTACGGTAGAGCTCTTCCAGCACTACCTGATCATTTTCTAATAAGGCATCAATGTACTTCTGGTCGGGATGTTGCATGAGTACTTGCAATAATTAAAAGCACAAAAATTCTCTCGTGGGGGGTATCAAATTTCCATGGGTCCGGATATTCTGGTACAATTGAAAAGAAACCCAACGACTTTACACAGGGCTTTATGCAACCATATCAGATACAATGAAATATCCGGATGAAATTATGAAACAAAATACCAAAACGAGTAAAGAGATTATTTTTTTTCTGTACTATCCGGCAAGCGCGATTTCCCGTTCGCAGATTCACCGTAAAAGCAGGTATTCAAACCTTATAGCAAGTTGTTCAGGGATACAACAGGGGTTCTCATGCATACATTCCGTGCTGAAATAGTGAATCGGGTGCACTATTATTGGTTTGGGGAATGATTAAAAGCCGTTTAAAACAAATGTTTTAGCGGCTTTTTAATATGCTTACTTGATAGTAAGCTCAAATAAACTTTCATCTTCCACGAAGCCCTCAAGCTCATCGCCTACCACGCATTCACATACACCTGCCGGTGTACCGGTAAATATGACGTCACCGATATTAATTGAAAAATAATTCGAGATATGGGCTACAATACTGTCGAAGTTAAAGATCATCTGCCCGGAATTGCCCTGCTGTACCAGCTCCTTGTTCTTATACAAACAAAAATTGATATCACTTTTCCTGATCTCCGGAGTTATATCAATCCACTTACCTATAACGGTGGAGTTATCCCACGCCTTGGCTTTTTCCCATGGTAACCCTTTGGCTTTCAGTTCACTCTGAATATCCCGGGCAGTAAAATCAATACCAATGGATATTCCATTATAGTATTTTCCTGCATGCTTTTCCTGGATATACTTGCCATTTTTGCACACTCTCAGCACCAGTTCAGCTTCAGCATGCAGTTCATTGGTAAACTCGGGATAATAAAAAGGGGTATGTGCTTGCAACAATGCACTCTTGGGCTTCATAAAAATAACAGGCTCCTCGGGTATATCATTACCCATTTCGGCTGCATGTTCAGCATAGTTACGGCCAATACAGAATATCTTCATATAATTCGAATAAGTTCAATAAGGTTTATCAATAAAATACTAAACGATATGAACATCGTGTTTTTAAGTAGATTAAGGGGTTAAGTTCAAGGAAGATGGATCCTGCAGAATAATGAGAAATAGCAAGATGCTAATTTAAGGCAAACAAATTGAAACTTATACACTTGTCACTATTTTTTAACGAATGTCATTAAAGCACCCTGGCGTTATTTGCCAAATTCAAGGTTGTTAACCATGCTCATCGTTCTTTCAATCCCTATAACTGAAACATTCTCAATTACTTCAATACATTTTTCTATCTTTTCTCTCACTATCTGCATTTCTTCAGGGAACCATTTGCCCAGTACATATTCAACCTGCATTCCCTTTGGGAAAGTATTGCCGATGCCAAACCGCAACCTGGGATATTTATCGGTGCCCAAAATGGTTTGAATATCAAAAAGCCCGTTGTGTCCGCCGTGACTGCCGGCAGACCGGAGCCGCAGCCTGCTTAAAGGGAGCGCCAGGTCATCCACAATAGTAAGGGTATGCTCCAAAGCGATCTTTTCTTTATCCATCCAGTAACGGAATGCCTTACCACTCAGGTTCATATAAGTAGTGGGCTTTATGCAAATGAGCTGTTTCCCCTTCCATTTTATTTCCGCCACTTCTGCCAAACGGTCTGTTCTGAACATACCACCATGCTTTTGTACAAACGCATCCAGTATATCAAAACCGATATTGTGGCGGGTATGCCTGTATTCCGGGCCGGGATTACCCAGGCCTGTGATTAAAAATTTAGACATAATGAAACCAAGCAGGTCTAACAAAAAGCCCAATCCGCAAAAGGATTGGGCATATAAGATAAAGTTATCCTTTTTATTTTTTGGGAGCTGCTGCTGCGGGCGCTTTTGCTCCTGATGCCGCTGCAGGCGCCGCCGCCGATTCTTCCTGCTTCAGTTGGCGTGTCATTACCACAGAAGCAATAGGAATACGGGGTGAATTCAATATTTCAAAATGCTCCTCTTTCACATCTTCCACTCTTACATTACCGTTAATTTCGAGGTTGGTCAGATCTACCTCAATATTCTCTTTCAGGTGCTGAGGCAGGGTTTTAACCCGTAACGCTTTCATTTTGGTGATCAGCTTGCCCCCTGCTTTCACGCCGGCAGAAGAACCGGTAAATTTAAGGGGAATGCTCGCTATTACCTTTTTGTTGTCTACCAATTGCAGGAAATCGGCATGATTCAGTTTGTCGCTTACCGTATCAAACTGAACATCTTTTAAGATGCAACGATACGACTGACCGTCAACACTGATATTAGCCAACAGGAATTCGGGGGTATAAACCAGCGACTTAAAAGCCAATGCGGGCGCCTGAAAGTTCACCTCCCTGTCGCCACCGTAAATTACACCGGGCACGAGACCCTGAGAGCGGAGCTGCCGGGTGGCTTTTTTTCCGGTTCCGGTCCTCAGTTGTCCTTCGATTGTAACTGTTTTCATTTTTATGTGAGTTTAATATTTGCTATTTATTTCTTAGCTGGCTGTGTATAAAAAGACTTGTGATACTCTGATTTTCATAGGCATTACGAATAGCTGTCGCAAATAGTCCCGCAACGCTCAATACTTTTATTTTCTCTGCATGCTCCCTTAATGGCAGCGTATCACAAACCACCAGCTCTTCCAGCACACTATTTCCAATATTCACGTATGCATTGCCGCTCAATACCGGGTGGGTGCATAAGGCCCGCACACTTGTAGCACCTTTATCAACCAGCAGGCCGGCCGCCTTGGCAAGTGTACCTCCCGTATCACATATATCATCAATCAACACCACATTCCTGCCTGCTACATCACCTATTACCACCATGCTGGAGATCTCATTGGCCCGCTTGCGATGTTTATCGCAAATCACCATTTCAGCATTGAAATAGCTGGCTATTTCTCTTATCCTGTTAGCACTTCCCACGTCGGGGGCGGCAAAGGTAAGGTTTTCCAGATTAAGTTTTTCTATATAAGGAATGAAAATAGCAGAACTGTCGAGATGATCCACGGGGATGTCAAAATAGCCCTGGATCTGGGGAGCATGCAGGTCCATGGTAATTACCCTGTCGGCGCCGGCCGCGGTAAGCAGGTTGGCCAGGAGCTTACTGCCAATAGCCACACGGGGCTTATCTTTTCTGTCCTGCCGGGCATACCCGTAGTAGGGTAAAACAGCGATGATCTTATAGGCGGAAGCCCTCCGGGCAGCGTCTATCATCAGCAGCAGTTCCATGATATTGTCGGAAGGGGAAAAGGTGCTCTGGATCAGGAAAACATAGTCGCCCCTGATGCTCTCCAGGAAAGTGGGCTGGATCTCCCCGTCGCTAAAACGCTGGATGCTTATTTTTCCTAAAGGTTGTCCAAATTGTTGTGCAATTTTTTCTGCCAGATACCGGGAACCAGTGCCTGAAAATAATTTCGCCTTCGGTTGCATAAATGAGTAGATATGAAGCGAAGATAGAAAGAAGGGGGAAACTAAATAGCAACCGCTTAAAAAAAGTAAGCAGCATAACCGCCGGCAGGAGGCCATGAAGGAGGCAGCGACCAGGAGCTGGCCAAAAAGTGATATGTTGCCACGAAGAAAACCAAACCCGAAGATCAGGACTTTGTGTCTTTGGGCCTTAGTGGCATATCCTCAGACCAAACTTTTTAGTCAACCCCTTATAAACTATAGTAGAAGGAAAAGGAATCTTATCTGTGGTTCAACGACACCTGAGGTGCAGTGGAAGCAACAGAAACTGTTTTCGCTTCAGTAACCGTAGTGCTTTTATTACTTTTAAAAGCCTGGTACAATGAAGAGCATACAAAAACAGAAAAGATGAGGATCACGAAATACATACCTATACAAAATAACAGCGGCTGAAGAGAGCCAATAACAAGCTGGCGATTCGACAATTTCATAGAGGGTCAGATTTTAAAGATTTTTAAAAGGAATTTTGGATATATTTGAAATAACGGCCGAAAAACACAAAAATTATGCAGCCTGTACAAAAAACATCTATCAAATACTGGTCGGAAGACGACCGCCCCCGGGAAAAGCTCAGGAATAAGGGACCTGAAAGCTTAAGTAATTCTGAGCTGATAGCCATACTCTTACATCACGGAACCCCTCAAAAATCTGCCATAGAGCTGGCTAAAGAAATCTTTCTGCTTGGTCGCAACAACCTCAGTGAACTCGGTAAGGTTTCTATAAAGGAATTGATGAAGATCAAAGGAATCGGAGAGGTCAAAGCCATCACTATTGCGGCCGCATTGGAGCTGGGCCGACGCAGACAGGCCAATGAAATACTTACCAAACCGGTAATTACCGACAGTGGCAGCATTGGCAGATACCTGCATGCCATGCTCAGGGACCAGGATAAAGAAGTATTTATGGTGTTATTTTTAAACCAGGCTAATAAGGTAAATCATATGGAAATTATCAGCCGCGGGGGTATAACCGGTACGGTAGCCGATCCAAGGATCATTTTAAAGAAAGCGCTGGAAGAAGATGCTGTAAGCATTGTACTTTGCCACAACCACCCTTCCGGAAGCCTAAAGCCCAGCCGGGCCGATGAGGTGCTGACCCAAAAAATAAAAGAGGCTGCCCGGTATTTCGATATCAAGGTAGCCGACCATGTTATTGTTAGTGAGGCAGGGTTCTTTAGCTTCGCCGACCAGGGATTGCTGTAAGGGGTCCATGGGCTATCAGGTATAAAGGTGTAATCCATTGCTGATTTGTTGATTTCTGATTTTGTGATTTATTTGGCTCTTGCCGGTCCCCGGAGTTAGGAAGTTTACAGTTTATAGTTGACAGTTAATGCTATCGGCATTCACCATTGACGATTCACCCGTGATGAGGTATCAGGTATGAGGCTCATTGCTGAAAGCCAATAGCTGACAGCCCCTTTCGAATTTCGAGCTTTTGGCTTCGGATTTTTTATATTTATTGCTTCTTGTCATTGGGTTCTTGGTGCTTCGGGGCAGAAGGCCCATGCCTTACACCTTATACCCTGCAACCTGAGACCTGCAACCTACAAACGTTCCACCTGTACTCGTTTACCTTTTTTACATTACCTTTCAAAAAAATGAAGCTCCATGAAACGGTATGCTGTCACCATTTTACTTTTACTGGCGCTTATTCCCGCCGCTTACACTCAAAACAAACCAATGGAGATCCCTTTATACCCTCAAAATAAGGTGCCTGGTAATTTGCCCGGTCCTGATGAAGAAAAATCCGAATCCGGCGGCGGCATTCTCCGGATCAGCAATATAAAGATCCCTTCGCTAAGCGTTTATTTGCCACCGGCAGATAAGGCTAACGGCACCGCTGTGGTTATTTGCCCCGGCGGGGGCTATAGTATTGTGGCCATTGACCATGAGGGTTATAAAGTAGCTGAAAAATTCAACGAAATGGGTGTAGCGGCCTTTGTTTTAAAATACCGGATTCCCAATTCAAAAAACCAGGAAGACCCCTCCATTGCCCCATTGCAGGATGCCCAGCAGGCCATGCTAACGGTAAGAATGAACGCAAAAAAATGGAATATTGACCCTACAAGGATCGGTATCATGGGCTTTTCGGCCGGCGGGCATCTCGCGTCTACCGCCGGAACACATTTTGAACGCTCCCTGATCAATAACCCGGATCATATAAGCGTTCGCCCGGATTTTATGATTCTTATTTACCCTGTTATCAGCACGGATATTGCCATTACACACAGTGGGTCGTTCAGGAACCTGTTGGGCAGCAATGCCTCTGATCAACAGCTCCTTCTTTACTCCAATGAAAAACAGGTTACAGGCAATACACCTCCTACGTTTCTGGTACACGCCTCTGATGATGGCGGTATAAGCCCCAACAACAGCATTGTTTTTTACCAGGCGCTCCTGAAAAACAAAATACCGGCAGAGCTGCACATTTATCAAAAAGGCAGCCATGGCTTCGGAATGCATAACGCTACTACAAAAGACAAATGGATGGACCGGTGCAGGAACTGGTTAAAAGTAAACGGTTGGTTAAAAGCTCAGTAAAAAAGCAGGTCCCTTCACCTTCGGCACTTTGTACCTGCGCATCACAATATCAAATTTCAAATATCTAATCTCAAATCACCAATACCGGCTGATCTTCTTTCTCAAAAACGCCACGCTTCTTTCCAACTGCGCCATACCGTCCACACCATCTTCAATGCTTATCCAGCTATCAAAACCCACTCTTTTCAATTCGGTAAAAATAGCATCATAATCGTTCAGCCCCTTGCCTATTTCGCCATGGCTTAATCTTTTGGCATATCCCAAAGCACCGCCTTCTTCTTTCCGCAAATCTTCAATAGTGCCTTCTTTAAGATAACGGTCGCTGGCGTGCATGGTAACTACGCGGCCGGACACCCTGTACAACAAATCCAGCGGATCTTCACCGGCCAGGTAAGTATTGCTGGGATCGTAG
>CAZREP010000016.1:0-7899 GCA_964599035.1 uncultured Terrimonas sp.
TACCGTAACCCGCCAACCACACATCGGTAGCGGGAGTGATGGTACGGCGGGAAATGCCCACCATCCAGCTTGCATCTTCGGCAGGAGGGATTATTCTGTTAGTATTTTCTTTTACCACGTTATATTTCCCTTTTATCTTTCCAAAAGAGGAGATGGCTCCCCAAAACAGCAGGATAATAAAACTCCCCACAGTTATGCTGATGAGCTTGCCGGATCTGCTTTTGATTTTTGAGATCATTTCATTTTAAATTGTTTATCAACGCTCGTCTTCGGGTGCTTAGGGATGTCTTTCGGTTTTTTCGTAGGTGTGTTTGCCTGCAGGAAATCTTAATGGCCGGAGTTTTCTCCGGCCACTTGTTAAACAGGAAAGAAAAACCTGAGCTTTCCTCAATATAAGTAAATATATGCATCAGGATCAGAGATAAAAAGTCAGGGAGTAATGGTAATGCTTACTTCTTTGACCACTGTTTTATCTTCGTCAATCGTATTATTGGATGCAACAAAATTTGCTTTATAAGTTCCCGGTGTGTTGTAGGTATATTTATATACCGTAGGATTAGCGAGATAAATTCCTGCAGTAACACCAACCGGCCAATCTTTTCCCAAATTCACTTTATCGACTGTTATGGGTCCTGATACCGCCCAGTTCTCACTTTCCGGATCATTATAGGGGCTATTGGGATCATAGGCTACATATTTCGGAACCTGTGAATTCGGAACATATTGAGGGCTTGCAGGGTCGTAGATCGGGTTGTCGGGATCAAAGATCGGGTTGTTGGCATCAAAGATCGGATCATTGGGATCCTTATAAACCGGGCCATAAAGCGTCACCCTGGTAGCTGTTATCGTAGATCTTGCAGGTGCGTTCTCCGGGTTTTCATCCACGATCCTGAAACCGGCATGAACCTGGTTGGATATGATAACAGGTACATTATTCAGCATGGCGTTGCTGGTAAGGGTAAAGTTCTCCACCATCCACTGGCGTGCAAATCCATTGTCTATCTGGGGCTTGTTAATATACCGGAGCGCAAAATAAACAGGCTTCCCTGCAACCAGCAGATCCGAAATATCCTGTTTGCCGGAAGCTACGAAAGTTGCGGAAGTGCCCAGTGTGAACCTGTCGGTAATATCGGTCCATGTTGCCGATTTTATGCTGGCGAGGTTATCATAATTACCGTTAAAATTCGTAGAAGCCAGCAGAGAAAACTGGTTTGCCTGTGTTCCGGCCGGTGAACCGGGAGCAACTGCACTGTTAAAGTTCAGGTTAAGCCCCTGTCCTGCCACCTCTATTTCTCGTCCATCTTTAAAGGCGTATTCGCGGTATACTTCACCTGAATAAAATGAAACCGCATCTGCTTCCCCCTGCAGGTTAAAAACAACAGGCGTTCCTGCTTTATAAGTGGTAGCAGCATCAATTGATACGGAGAAATCAGGAGCATCTTTAACGATGAGCTTTTTCTGGCAGGATGCCATTAGTACCAACCCCAACAGAAAAATATGATATCTCAATTTCATATAAGTAATAATTTAATTTTAGTAATGAATGAAACCGGCGTGTCAAACGTGAGATGAGAGACGTGAGAATTTATCTCACCTTTTACGTCTCTCGTCTAATTTGATAGACTCATCGCTACCAGCCCGGATTCTGGGTCATCAGCTGATTATTGGCCATTTCGGCATCCGGTATAGGCATTAACACATCCCGTGGCTGCACTCTTGAGAAAGAAAGCACAAAAGCTGAGCCGGGAGAGTCCTGCTGTGCGAGATTTCCCATATCCTGGTTTACTTTCAAGAAGATGCCCCATCTCAACAGGTCAGCTTTTCGATGTCCTTCCATATTAAGCTCTCTCATTCTTTCATCCTGTATCAGGGAGAGAAATGCTTCTTTTGAGGCAGATTGTGCCGGGGTAACATCTCCGTCATGAATATTGTATATGGTAGCTGTGGCTTCCGTGCCGCTGCCGCCACCGCCACTAATGGTTATTGTGGGCGGATCGGTATATTTACCTTCATTATAAAAGGTAACGCCGGTCTGGTCGCGGTCTAAAGTGATGCCGGTTACCTGCCCCCCGGATATAGTGGCAGTTCCGGTTGCCGTGCTTCCATTACCCGCGGAGAATGTTACCGTTGGCGCTTCGGTATATCCCGATCCGCCATTGGTTATTTCAATACTTTTAACCCCGCTTGACCAGGCCCTTTCCCTTACTTTATTAACAGCGGCTATTGCCTCGGCCGTAGGTCCGTTGATCGCATTTTCTGCCTCGGCAAACGTGAGCAATACATCTGAATACCGTAGCAAAGGATGATTCGTTGCATTATAAGTGGGGGAATTGGTACCTACGAATCTTGAGGATGCAGGCTCATATTCCCTTCTGAATTTTGCAGGCTGGTACACCCATTTGTCCTTTTCGGTAGCGGGAATGACCCTCATCAGCTTCAACCCGTTCTGTGCAGGATCGGTAACGGTAACATAAGTGAAATGGGCAATAGACCACCATTTTCTCAGATCCCCGTCTTCAAATGTATTATAAAATTTCGCAGTGATAGACATATAGGCATCCCCGCGACCGGTAATGGAGCCATTGGCAGCAGTAACACCATTGATCCAGCCGGTGCTTGTATATTCTGCATAAGATTTTGAATCGTTAATATTATCCCCGTAATATTCCGCTTCCCATATATTTTCGCCAATATCATATTTGTTCTGGGCGAGCTCAATGAAAATATCGGGGTAGCTCGGGTTCAGGCTGTGTCCTGCTTCAGTATCATCCATCACTTTTTTGGCCCAGGCTTTAGCATCCTGGTATTTGGAAACATCTTTAAGCGGCTCTCCGGCCATGGTTAAATACACTCTTGCCAGCATTCCCCGAACAGCAGATTTGCTGATCGCTCCACCAAAGCCCAGCTCTTTTATGCCGGGTACCAAAGGTTCGGCAGCAGTCATATCTGCCACTATCTGGTCGTATACTTCCTGTACCGACGACCGGGCAATATTTACGTCGCTTACTGAAGCGGTAGGTGTGGTTTTGACAGGAACTCCGCCCCAGTATTGCACCAGCGTGAAGTAATAATATCCCCTGAGGAAAAGACATTCCCCGCGTATCTTATCCCTGAAAGACTGTGCGATCTCCGGATTTTTATCCAGGTTAGCCAGCAATACATTGGCGCGGTTTACGCCATCCCAAAGTACATTCCAGCAACCGTTCATATAGGGGTCTGCCCCGGAATAATTATAATTGAACGGGCCGTTCAGCGTAAGCCTGTTCATATACGACTCATCGGCCTGCCATCCCAGCAAATAGTTGGCATAATGCCCCCAAAAAGCAGACGTAGCTACATTGTTATAAACACCTGCCCTTGCGGAAAGCAATTCTCCTTCCGTATTATAGTAAGTAGTAGTACTGAGAAAATCAGTAGGCTTGGTGTCGAGGAATTTCTTACATGAGCTGAAGCTCAGTAAGAAAAGCGCAATGGGTAAATAATATTTTCTTTTCATTTTATGTAACAATAAGGTGAATAATATGGTTTAGAATGATGCCTTTAACCCTATTACTATGGTTTTAGCCTGGGGATACCCCGAAAAATCGTACCCGGGTTGAAGCACATTATTCGCAGTGGAAACTTCAGGGTCTAATCCTGAATATTTGGTCCATGTTATGAAGTTCTGCGCCGATATATCGAATACGAGGTCAGACAGGTACAATTTTTTGGTAAGCCAGCCCGGAAGCGCATAAGAAAGCGAAGCAGTTTTAAGCCTCAGGTAAGATCCGTCTTCGAGGTTCTTCGAGGAAAAGTAACCGATGAAGCCCTGCCCGCGTGTCCTGTAATTCTCATTGGTCTGGTTTTCCGGCGTCCAGCGGTTCGCATAGCTTGCATACTGGTTGATGCCGTGGAAGCCGTTGCTGTTGCCTTCCAGCAGCAGGCGATTGGCATTGTAGATATTATTCCCGTAAGACCACTGGAAAAACAGGTTCAGGCTAAATCCTTTATAAGTAAAATTATTGGAGAAACCGCCGATATGGATCGGCTGTCCGCGACCGATAACGGTCAGGTCGGCTGCATTAACCGTACCATCGCCATTGATGTCTTTCAGTTTGATATCCCCCGGCTGCACCGTGTTCCTTCCGCTGCCGTTATCCGGTACGGTAGATTTAAGCACATATACATCGGGAGCGGGATTATCAAAATCGGGATACTGGTAATTGCCTTCCCACACATAACCGATCATCATACCAATGGGCTCACCTACTTTATGAAGATACAAAGGTTGCCCGAACTGGGATAAATAAGTAACCGTATTACTTAAGGAGGGTAATCCATAAGAGAGCGCAATGATCTTATTCCTGTTGAAGCTGATATTGAAGCTGCTTGTCCAGTTGAATGCGCCGGAATTAACGTTAATGGTGTTCAGCGTAAATTCTATCCCGTCGTTTCTTAGCTTACCCACATTTTGTGTGGCAGATGTGAATCCTGAGCTTGGCGGGAGCCTGGCAGCCAGCAATAAGTTCTCGGTGGTTCTGCGATACAGGTCCACTTCAAGCGAGATCCTGTTATCGAGCACTCCAAACTCATAGCCGATATCAAGTTGCTTGGTTTTTTCCCACTGTAGTTTAGCATTTCCAAGAGAGCCTACATAAGCTCCTGCAGTGGGAACTGCATTATTAAAGGAATAGCCCTGCCCTGTGTTGTTCAATACGAGGGTTGGCAATGCGGCAAAATCTCCTACCCGGTTGTTACCTGTTTCGCCGTAGCTTACCCTCAGCTTCGAGTTGGAAATGAACGGCAATGCATTTTTAAAAAAATCCTCATTGTCCATATTCCAGGCTACTGCCCCGCTGGGAAAATAACCCCAGTGGTCTAAAAATTTAGACGACCCGTCGGCCCTGAAGTTGACGGTAAGGAGATATTTGGACCTGTAATTGTATTTTATTTGTGCAGCATAAGAGGCCATCGTATTGATCGTGTTGGATATGGCCGGACTTGTAAAGGAAGCCGTGGTGGATTCGTCTAATCCGTCCATTCTCTTTGATTCATTAGGGAGGTTAGTGCCCCTGAAGCTGTTGGAGAAGGTTTTATAACTGTTCAAGCCAAAAAGCAACAACCCGTCGATGGCATGTCCGCCGAAGGACTGCTTGTAATTAAGCGTATTTTCGTTGGACCAGCTCCTGCCGTCAACCGTTCTGAGATATCCCCATACCCCGTTGGTATTGGAGGGGTTAATGGGGCTGCCCTGCGAAGTTTTTGAATTGTAGAACTGTTCCTCGCGGGTTTTGATCTGCATAATGCCCGCCTGGGATTTAAAAGTAAAGTGCCTGGTAATATCATAGCTTACATAAGCATTTGACCTTAATACGTCAGTAATGGTATGCTGGTATTGGTTATTGAGGTCAATTACCGGGTTGATCCTGAAATCGCTGGGCGTGATCATGGACTGGTCACCTTCATCTGCCAAAAGGTCTTCATTGGGATCGGCGGTAATGGGGCGATACATCCATGCTCTCACCAGTGCGGAAGCGGTGGCATTGCTTGTATAAAGAGATCTTATCACCTGCCCGGAGGTTTTGGTTTCGGTATAATCAACCGTAACCCCTACTTTTATTTTATTGCTGACCGCCTGGTCTATCTTTACGTTGCCGGAATACCGCTGAAGCCCGGTATTGATAATCACCCCTTTCTGGTCAAAAATGTTACCGGATATCGAATATTTGGTCTGATCGGTTCCCCCTCTTATTGCCAGGTTATAGGTTTGCATCACCCCGGTCTGGATCACCTGGTCCTGCCAGTTGATCCCCTGTACGTTCTTGTAATCATCCAGGGTCTTTCCCTGCGCGAAATAAATGGGAGTGGCATAACTGGTAGGGTCGAGCTCCTGTTGGTATTTAACGAATTCATAAGGGCTCATCATGGGTATTGAAGGAGGAGGAAGCTGGTATCCCAGTGAACCGGTGAGCGAGGTAACTGCTTTTCCCTGTTTTCCCCTTTTGGTTTGAATAAGCACCACCCCGTTGGCGCCCCGGGATCCGTATATAGCGGTAGAGGAGGCATCTTTGAGAATACTTATTGATTCTATGTCTTCAGGGTTCAGTGTAGAGGGGTCAAGATTTTCTATAGGGAAGCCATCCACTACATATAAAGGAGTAGTACTTTGGGTTAATGAGCCTGCTCCCCTGATCATAATATTGACGCCGCCACCGGGCTGCCCGTCAGTGCTGTTAACCTGTACGCCGGCAACCCTTCCTGCCAGTGCCTGGGCAAAGGAACTCACGGGCGCTTTTTGCACATCGCTCATATTCACCGTGCCTACAGATCCTGTTAAATCAATTTTCCTTACCGTTCCATATCCAACTACCACCACATTGCTCAGCCCGGTAACATCCACTTCCATTGTAATATTAATGTTCGTCTGGTTTCCAATGCTCACCCTTTTTGTCTGGTATCCCACGCTGGAGATTTCCAATATGATGTTATTGTTGTTGGGAGCTGTAATGGTAAAATTACCATTGGCATTGGTAGTAGTGCCCGTTTTTGTTCCTGCTATCAATACCGATGCGTTTTGTAAAGGTTCGCCCTGTTCGTTTACCACTCTTCCCCGGATCTCAACGGGAGGAGGTGGTGTCGCCAATTCTTCAACGGGAACTTCCCGGCTTTTTCTTATAAAAACAGTACGCTCCGAGATCGTGTATGCCAGTTGCTGGTGTTTAAGGGAAGCATCCAGCACCTCCTCTATGCTGCCATTTATCACTTTTATATTCACCTTCCGCGTATTGGCAAGGATCTCATCGGCATAAAAGAATTTATAATCCGTTTGTGCCCTTATCTTTTCAAATAATTGCTGAAGCGATATATTATTTTCCTGAAGCGTGATCTTTTGGGAATATCCCTCTGCTGAAACCTGGAGGAAGGCAGCGATTATTAAAACTATGGTTAGTTTCATAATTCTGACCGTTTTTAGTAGAACCCTGCGGCTTTCCATACAGGGCTTTAAAAGCGTTAATAAATGCATAGCTTTGTGCCATTTGGGTGAAATAATGATTTGTCACGGTAAACGATGAATAATTATGTAGTCCGAATGTTCGCCGGATTTCGCCGCAAACGAAGTCCGGTTTTTATTTGGCCTACATGTGTGTGGGTGGACTTAGCCGTCCGTTATGTACCCTGATCTTAGTGAGGAGCGCATCATGCGGGAAGTTTTGGTTATGGTGAAATAATTGCTTGCTCTCATTCTGCCAGATGCACTTTGCCTGCTAAAATGCTGATATACGCGTATTTATAACCAATTTTTCTATAAGCAGAGCCAGATCTTTGGCAAGGTGCACATAACGTAAGTCTGTTATGATGCCAATATCCCCTATTGCTGTAATAAAAAAATCATATAAGTAAAATGGGGGTAAATGGTGAGACGTGAGACAACAAAAAAGGAAAGAGAGGACCCACACCTTCCCTTCTCACTTTTCACGACCCCTATACCACTCCATACAGCCTGGATTTTATGGAGAAGTAAATAGCGCCTTTCCGGTCTATCGTGGCGGCACTTACGGTGCCGGGAAGATCGCATAGAACGGTCTTTGTTCCGGCAAAAATATCCACAGCATATAATGTCTTTCCGGCAAAAACACCGATGCGCTTTTTATCTAATGGGATCAGCCAGCTGCATCCTTTTCCATCCAGTGATATCGTTCTTATAAAATCTTCCTTCGCAGGATCGTATATCCGTATTTCCTGGTTTACCACCAGCGCTATTATATTGCTGTGCGCCAAAACCCCGAAGCCGGGCGTTTCTCCTTTTTGCAAAGTAAAATCTTTGATAATACCGGCGCCCGGCTTCCAAACCGCAAAATGGCAATTGATATCATGGTTGTAGCTCAGCCCGCTGGCGCCGCCATTAGTGGTAAAATACAG
>CAZREP010000016.1:7909-25440 GCA_964599035.1 uncultured Terrimonas sp.
GGTTGGGAACAGGGTCATACCAATACTCCATTTTTAAAGTGTCGGGTTGTATCCGTGACAATCCTCCCCCGTAAACCCCGTAGGCCGCCGACCACCCGGTCCATATTCCGCCGTCGGGACCCGTTACGCTTCTTCCTGTGGGGCGGATCAGTTTGGGCTTAACGCTTGCAAACATTTTGGGATTTATGTTATCGAACGCATTCCAGGGTGCAGAAGGGTCATACACGGAGTGTTCGCCTCCGCTATAAGCCGTGGTAAAAAGTTTTCCTTCGTGAAAGACCATCCCGTACACTTCTCCGCCTGAGTTGCTTAATGTTGCCGAGTTCCAGTATTTTTTGCTCCTGGGATCGTAGTTAAATATGGTCATACCGAAACCGCAGGCACCCCATATTACCCCTTTTTTGTCTGGTATTAAGTAGAAAATTTCAGTGGGGGTTGCGTCAACGGGGATCCGTTTCAGATCCTCTGCCTGCAGCGCTCTTTGTTTTTCCAGAACATAATACTCCTGGCCTTTTACACCTGCCAAACGGCCATTGGATAATTGCTTCAGCCCTCCCAACGAACTGAGCTGTTGCTTTAATGCTCCGTCTGTATCCTCCATCAGCGACAGATCTTTTGCCGAATAAAAGCTAAGCACCCCTTTATTCTGAAGGCAAACAAATGCTGTAGTTGTTTCTTTAAGGGTGTCACCGGGATTTCCTAATTTCCCAAACGTCTCATTTTTGATGTCGTAATAAGCAACTCCCGGCTCGTCGAAGCCATAGTCTACGAAAACATAACCCGGTGTGCCTGCCAGAACAGGCCTGCTGTATAAGTTTTTGGGGTTATCAGAAATCCTTCCGAGGTTTTTGAATGTATTTGTTTTGGGGTCAAACTGAGTAAGTGTGCAGCCGGGATAGGTACCTCCATATACTTTGTCATCGGAGGCCAGGGCCATTTGCCAGAAATAAGATTCCCCTTCAGACAGGATGGGTGTTGCAAAAGTTCTTGTTTTTAAATCAAAAACATGCAGGTACGCCTGCTCTGTACAGGTTCCGATGATAAGCTTTTCATTATGCCAGTTCACCAATCCCCAGGCGCCTGCGCCAATGGGCAGCGTATAACTCTCCCCAGTATTATTTTGCGGGTCAATAAAAATAATGCTGCCTGTTTCACCGGCTGCAAAATTGGATAGTATGAACTTCTCTCTGCCATCGAGCGGGTCTGTTATTACCGCGCTGGCCAGAATATTGAAATTGCGGCAGGGCTGTCCGAGGTATTCCCATTTTTTACCTTTGGCCGCGAAAGCACTGTTGTCTGAAATGAACAGTGATAGGGACATTACCCCTGTGGCTTTTAAAAATTCCTTTCTTTGCATGATATGATAGTATAATTATTGTTCTTTGAATCCCGGTGATCAGGTGAATGGGCAATCGTGAATAGTGAAACGGCAAGGGTGAGAGGTGAAAAGAGAAACCTTACCTTACACCTTATCTCTTATCGCCTATTGCCCACTCAGCATGAGATACTATCTTAAATGACGCCCCTTCTTCAAAATCATAGCTATATTTTTGCGTTGATCCGTTTTTACGGGTGTCGGCACTTTTTATTTTACTTATAAATGTTACAGGACCGCAAAATATCCTGGTCAGGTTTCCTTCTTTTTTAATACCATGGATCCGGTAGCTTGCATCCCGCTCCCCGGTAGTTTCAATAATGATCTGTTTCCCTATTGAATTGTTGTCTACGGGTTGCTTTGACTCCACTAACAGCCAGCCTTCACCACTAAACCCCCTGTTCATCTGTACGATCCTGCCTTCAATTGCACCACCGGACCCCAGTTTTATTTTACCATAGCTAAGTGATGAGCCATTGATCAATATCGCTTTATTCGCTTTATGACCTTTTTCTTCTATATAGCCAATTGTTCCGTTCATTGCTATACCGTTAGGCAGCTTCACCGAATTTTTTGATGAGGGATTGTATAACAGGTAATCTATACGCCCGTCTGTTTTTTCCACCTTAATGATAATGGATTCTTCATCGATGTTTTCCAGGCGCTGAACAGACTTAATAAAAGGCTTGTGCCGGTAAGGTTCCAAAACGGAAATGAAAGTGCTGTTCAGATCTGTGCCTGAACGGTGCATCAGCATATAGTTGAGTGTTTTGGGATTTCCCGGCTTGTTTTGCGGAGGATCGCCGTTTGCAAGTGCTACATCATTGCACGAAGTCATGGCGTGCATGCGAAGATGAATATCGTCTTTTTCTGTTATGCCACGGTATCCTTCCGCTGTCTTCCAGTCTACTACGAAAGCAGGAGGAGGAGCTGCGTCTTTCTTTATATTGTATAAAAAAGAATATCCAACAGGAAAGCCTGCTGCTTTGGCGCCCTTAGGAATATCCTCACCGGCATAAGTGCCTTTCTCCTGCGCCTGTAACTGCAGGCCGTTAGTGGCGATTGTGCCAGGCGGCCCATGAAAGCTGAAAACATGATCGTGACCTCCTTTTACACGAAAGATGTCTATAACGTACGCATTGCTGTCGATGCTCCCGCCGGAACCGCCTACCAGGAACATCGTGCGGCTATATTCCTTAATGCCGGGATAAGCTGCCTTCCCATCCAGTTCAAACACGCCAAACCCATTCAGTTGAGTAAAGAGCCGGGTATGTCCGCCCCATGCAAGCGCCTGCGGCTGTTGGTTTACCATAACGGTATTATGAGAAATGGTGCTTTTCGTCCATTCTGTAGTGCTGGGTATGTTAGTGGCAAATTCGGGATAGCCCTGGTCAGGCGCCAGCCAGCGCCCGAAAGCAAAGAGGTCGAAATTGAGCAGGTCGCGGTGCGCATGCATTTTGGTACGGCCGTAATTATTAGCCAGGGCAATGCCGGATGGACCGTTGCCCGATTCCAATAAGGCCAGGCCGAAACCACTCATAAGATACCCTCCTGTTGGCCGCGGCCCCGCCCTTTCACCAATTTCCCGTATCTCGCGGTTCACGGCTTCCGGGTCTTTGGAAAAGATATCCATGCCAAGTCTTTTTGCCGAATTGCCATTAGCGCGATAGGCAGCAACAGCAATAGCCGGGTCGCGGGTATAACGGTAACCCAAAGCCATAAATGCAGGATCGGCGGCCTGCATGCTTACTAGTCCGGTGGACCCGGCATCCCCGATATTAGGAATGGCTTTGCCCAGGGCAGCCATGCGATAGGCGGCGGTATAGGCATTTTTAAACTGTGGAAAATCACGGAAAATATTATGGTTGGTATAGCCGGGATAGTCCATGAGAAGAGCGGCCAAAGTGGAGACCTGCCTTCCCCAGATAAAGGCATAATTCGGTGCGCCCTCGTCGGAAGTGCCGTCCCTGTCAAAACGATTGATCATTAAATCCGTAATCGCCCCGCCATCGGGCACAAACACCCAGTCGAGCCATTGTGAGGTTAAAGGATCTGTATGTAATGCAATAGCGCATGTAGCCACAGTAAGCTGGTGCATACCCTGGTTGCCGCGGATCTGCTGGTCAAGCACCGCCTGGAATGCTGTTTTCAGTATGCCATCATCTACATTGGCAACAAACAGCTCCCGTGTGCCTTTGGGTTTGGGCAACCTGTATTTTTCCGACTGGTGCTTCAGGAATGCATACAATGCAGGATCATTTAAGGTGCCGCTCAGTATTTTATCATAAGCGTCTGCCAGTTTTTGCACCACGCCTGTTTCCCAGATCGATCCTTCTATTTTTCCAAGCCCTCTTCCTCCGTCTGAATGATACCATCCGCGATCGGCATAAGGCTTCCAGTCCATAGACGGGTAAACATCCGCGATCCTGTCTAACAAAATGGCTGCTTTATGTGCATACTGCTGGTCGCCGGTATAAAGAAAAGCATCGGCAAGCGCCGACAGTCCGTCATTAATGTGCATCCAGTATTTCCACGTATAATATCCTATATATTTATAGGCACGGCCGTTATGAACATACCCAAACCCATCATCCACGCCAAATTTGTGCAAAGGATCTTCAGGGTCCGGATGGTCGGCATTGAACAATAAGCTGGTGTCGCCCTTTGAAGGATTGAACAATCCGTGCTCGTCAATGGCGCTTTGATAATATTTGCCGAAATCATTAGTAGGGAAAACGGATCCGCATGAAGGGCAGGTTAATTTCCAGGGCTTGTTTTCAAAGTCAGGGTCATAGGGATAGTTCCCGTATTGGAAAATCTTATCGCCGCAAACAATGCAGCCTACAAACCTGGGGCCCTCGGCAAATTTGTCGTACGCTACATCTATCGTCCTTGGGAGGTCCTGTCCCGGCACCATCATCCACAATGTTTCATCGCTTTTGGCCAGCCAGGGCTTTGCTTTTTCAACAGCAGCTTTTAATTGTTGCTTCGCCCATTCATATTTGCGGCAATTGTCCCTGAGATTGGCAATGCGTTCTTCTGAATAATGACCTCCGTATATCCGGGTAGCATATACATTCCCAGTGAGCGATATCAGTAATAGCGCTACCCATGCCAGCCTTAATATGTGCCTTCTTTTAGCCATTGTATAATTATGGGTCTTTTGATTGTGACACAAATAAAGTGTAGTGTAATGGCCCTGCATGCTGATCCTGCGGGAAGGTATAAAACCGCACATTGCCATGCTCATCCAGCGCGAAGCCGGGATCATCTTTTAATATTAAACGGTTATCATGAGCCGACATAACAGGGCAATAATACGTTCCGCCATCTGAAAAATCCAGCCTGATATGATTAGCTTCAGGTACTTGTTTGTCTAATATCAAACTCCACTTTCTCTCTTTATTATCTAATGATATTACCTTTCCCGTAAATGGTGTGCCCGATCCATATTTCCATCCTGCCGATGAAGTAACTGCAATATCTTCTTCATTTAGTGTAATATGGTCTTCTATTGTCTTTCCGTTGAGTTTATAGCGCACCACTATCACTTTGCCTTCCGTCTTTACCGATTCGATGCGGGGTGCATTCCGGAAGGGCTCATGAACTGCTGTAAAAGTGGATGTTCCGCCTGAATGGCGTTGCATGATCCCGTTGCTCATATAGTCCTCCAGCTTGTTATCGTCTTCATTGGCCCGCCGTATAGATGGCGAGCGAAAACGGAAGACCTCTGTACCCGGTTCAGGTAAAATATAAGAACATAATCCTGCGCTGTTGTAACGCCAGGTGGCTGTCCATGACCCTGTTGCGGTACCTTTTTTTATATTACGGAGATAAGCATAAGCGTGGAAGCGTTTCGGGTCTGTGTCGGACTGTGTTTTAGGCGCTTCCCTGCCTCCCCATGCCGGTACCAAAGTTTCCAATATCTGATTCAGCGGGAGGCTGGTATGAAGTGTGCCTTCCTCCTCACACATCCCATGCAAAAACCAGTCATGTTCCTGTCCCCCTTTTACATCAAAGCGGTCTACTACATAATCGAAGCCGGCACCGGCATGTACCATTACTAATCTTCTCCGGTATACATCTGCCATTGAGTAGGCCGGCGAAGCATCTACATCTATTACTTTTACATGCGGATCTTTATCATCATAAAATTTCAATCTTCCCGTTACAGGATTATCCAGGGTACCGATATCCTGTCCTTTCTGGTCGATCACTACTGTATTATGGGAGGCCGTATGAATAGTCCATCCCCGGTATTTCGTATGAGTATAGCCGATATCCGAAAGCAGCTCCTGCCCTGCGGCATACAAAATGATAGCACCGTTATCATAATGCGAATGGCCATAGTTACCGCTCCAGTTCACATTCAGCATTGCCTGATCGCTGTCCTTTCCCGTGCCGAGCACGGCATTTCCTAAAGCCGGCCACAGGCGCGAGACCGTACTGTCTGTTTTTTTATCATGATCATATCCATATTTCCAATGGTATCCCCATGTGTCATTAATGGGGATCTTCCGCCCGTTGGGCAATACATTTTCATTGTTAACCCGGAGCGCTTTCTCATAGAGAGCGGTTTCTTTACTTAAATCCGGGTGATCCAAATGTTCGCCATTCCAGTCAGCAGGATCCACATAACCTTCCAGCGCTTTTACTACCATTTCCAGGCTCTTTATCGTCATATCGTGATAGGAAGGAGTTCCTTCTTTCCACCATCCGTCAGCAAAAAATCCTTTCGGAAAAAATTCCCTGAAACGCTTTACGGCTTCGTGTACCATTGCGGGCTCACCGAGGATACGACCTACCCGTATCATTTCGGCATACATGCCCGGAGACTTATTGGAATATACCTCCGGGTTGGCGGTAGTGAATTCGTAACCCAAACGAAGCAGGTCGCGGGCTATACGTTCATCCGTGCCGGAACCGATCAACGCATTCATTCTTTTCCAGTCGTATCCTGATCTCAAAATATCATACACATTTGCCAGATGGGTGGGTATATCATCATATCCCCACCATCTCCATTTTGCGCCGCGGTAAGGGGGCAATCTCTCATAAGGCCATTTTTGATCTGCCGGAAAAAAACGTACTGGTGCATTTGGATAATCGTAGCGTATGGCGTAGCCGGGAAATACCTGCGCAAAACGGCCTGCAATAGCTGCTGCACGATCACCGTACGCATTGTCTTTTGTGACATACCAGATCTGTGCGAGCTTTTCGGCCAGCGGTCTGATCCACAGCCATTGCTCATACCAGGCATGCGCCTCAAAATAATAAGGGTAACCATTGCCATCTTCATAATAACGGTACACCTGCCGGGTGCCCCCTGGTGCTATGATCACCTTTTCACGGTTGTTGGGAAAATTTTTATTAGGAAACAGCATCTTGCAGTAATTACAGCGCACTGTTGATTCCATTCCCGGCTCCCATCCTAATACATTCATTTCCTGGGCGCCGCCGTGACAATTAGGACAGCCGATAAAAAAGATGCCTGATGCTTCCGGCACTGCGGCAATCACTTCCTTTAATGACATCTGCATCAATGGTTCAACTGATTTTTTCAGGGGCTCAACGTTCAAATCTTTCGGCGCATACACCGGATGATTGCCGGGATGCGTGGTATCCCTGTTTTTAGAAAACCCGATGCCGGTCAATGGCAACAAAGCAATAAATTGCAATAAAACGAACTTCATCAGACACATTTAAACTAAGATCATAGGGTTAACACACGGCTAAGATCAATGTTTTGCTGTTTATCGTTCCCTGTTCAGATCTTTACCGCTTTCTTTAACTCCTCTGCATTTTTATGGATCTTTTCAATGGCAGAAATAATATAGTCCATATCTGAACGTGAGCCCAGCAGTATGTTTTGTGTGAACCATACCGCTTCCTCATTGCAGAGTATATCATTTTGGGGACAACGATTCCTTTCCTGGTATTTATTGAAGTCAAGCATTTGCGGCGAATACATCTTCTTAAAATTCTTCGATTGAAAAGCATGGGCCAGGAATGGCTGCGTATTCAATGTGATATAGCCGCTGGAGCAGGGAACGCCCTCTGCTGCCAATGCTTTTAAAAATGCTGCACGCGGCAATCCTTTAAAGGATTCTTTCTTATAGCGGAAAGGGAAAAGATGGAAAGATACTCTTGTTATGTGGTCATACAGCTTATAGGGAATAATGCCGGGGATAGCTTCCAGTCCCGCTTTCAGATAAGCTGCGTTTTCAGCACGGAGGGTGGTTTGTGCTTCCAGCCGCTTTAGCTGTGCCAGCCCGATGGCTGCCTGATATTCGGTGAGCCGCAGCTTGGTTCCCAACATGGACATGCCTGCCCCGTGCTTTGCCGCCATGCTGCCATGAGCGATGCCGAAATTATGATAAGAATAGCACCGGTCTATCAGCTGCTCATCGTCACTCACAATAGCCCCGCCTTCTCCCATAGGAATGTTCTTGGAGTTTTGAAAGCTAAAGCAACCAGCATTGCCGAATGTGCCTACTTTTTTATGATTGACCTCCGAAAGCCATGCCTGGCAGGCATCTTCCACTACTACCAGGTTATGCTTCTTAGCGATCCTGGTAATGCCTTCTATATCGCAGGGGATGCCTGCAATATGCACAGCAAGGATGGCACGGGTGCGGGGAGTGATCTTTGCTTCTATTTTGCTTACATCCATTTGAAAAGTCTCCCGGTCGGTATCCACAAAAACGGGTATTGCCCCGGTTTGCAGCACCGCCTGCGGGGTGGCAATAAAAGTATAGGGAGGAATGATCACTTCGTCGCCCCCGCCCACATCAAGGTTGGCAAGCGCACAGATCAGCGCATTGGTGCCATTGACCGTGGTAACACAAGCTTTGGCACCAATGGTTTTTGCCCAGGCGGCTTCAAACTGCTGCACTACTTTGGCGCGCGACCATACCCCACTTCTGAGCACTTCCACTACCGGTGGCTCATCTGAGGCAATATCCCATTGCGGCCATTTTATCCATTGGGGTTTTTGTTGCCCTGCCAGGGGCAAAGCAGGAGTATGCATACCTTTTGAGGCTTCGCCGGCAAGTAATGACGACACCGAATGCATCCCCAGCATGGTGCCTGCGCCGGTGAGTAAGTTCTGTTTGATGAATTTGCGCCTCGTGTTTTTTTTACTGGATCGTTTCATTGTTGTAAATCAGGTTTTGAGGTTATTATAACCACAAAGAGCACTAAGAAGGCGCGAAAAACACTAAGTACCAGTTTGTATTACAATGCTCCGTGCTCTTATAACTCCCTTTGTGCCGCTTTGTGCATCCTTTGTGTATTTTGTGGTTTTTATTAGATCAGATCACTTCAGCGTTGCCTATTTACTCCTTATCACTATATCCCCAACATCCTCCTGCTATTTCCTGATCGTAAAAGCTCCTTTGTTTTCTCATCAGCTTCATTTTCCCTCAGCGATTCAATGCGCAACAGTCCGGAAAAATAATCCAGTATGGGGGAATGCGTGCCAAAGCAAAATTTGTCTGTGCCGAAGCGTTCAAACAGATCTGCCCAGTTTACGATATTTCTTCCTGAAGTGTCCATCAATATATCTGCCTTCCGGAAAAGAGCGCTGTCTTCCTCATTGAGCGCCGTGCTGTTGGCAACATTCACGATCATGTACTTTGCATCCGGCACTTCCTTTACTATCGGCACTATATCTTTCAGCGACCATTCTTTCTCAATATCCAGCCAGGAGCTGGTACGGCTGTCTACCATTCTCAGGGAAAAGACCACAGGCAAGCCCTTATCGCGGCACATCTTTACCAGCTCAATACAAATGGGGTTGGTAATATCGTAGCGGTGGTATTGCGGGTACAACCGGACCCCTTTGCATCCATACCGGCTGATGCAGATGTTGAGATCATCCCGCCAGCCTCCGTAAATGGGGTTTATTACAGCAAAAGGGATAAAGCTATTCCTATAGCTCCTTTTACTGTTGATCCACTCCCACAGCTCGTCATTAGCATGCTGGGCGTTTTTATAAAAAACACCATTCAGATTACTGATCACTGAAATATCGGTTTCAAACTCCTTCATCCTGCCCAGGAGTGTCTCAGGTGTATTATACTCCAATCGCCTGAATGGCCAGTGACCTACATATGCATTGCTGTCAATTAACATCCCTGCCTCCTTTTTTCAACCGTTTACTGATATTCTCAAAAAAGATCTTTTTGCGTTGTGCATCGGTCAGCTTTGCGGAGAACATATGACCCACTCCCTGGTAAAAGCTGTAGTCACAGCCAAACACCAGCCTGTCTTCACCAATATATTGCATTGCAAAGTCGATCATATTGGCTTCGTTATTGCTCCCTGATAACTCTACAAACACATTGGGCACATCTTTGAGCACCTTGCAGGCATATTCCCAGTCTATACCGCCTCCAATATGAGCATACTGGAACATGGCTTCGGGGTATCGCCGGGCCACCTCTGCAAAATCTTCCGGCAGGGAAATGTTTTTAGGTTCGCGCGGGTTAAGGATCACCCTGGAATGCCCGATAGCGGAGTGCATCATGATATTCCAGTTGATGTCAATGCATTTTTCAATAATGGGATAATATAAAGGATCATTGATCTTTACCTGGTTATACAGCTCTCCCAGCCCGAGCATGCCGGCATCGCGACAGCGGTCTATTTCCTGCAGTGAGGCCTGCTGATATTTAGGATTCAGTATTACCGTTCCGATAAAGCGGTCGGGGTGCTGCTTCATGCACTTTATTACAAAGTCATTCCTGGTCCTGAAATCATCGGGGGGGCCTTCGGTATGAGGTCTTATGAAATCAGAGACCATGAGCTTTTCAATCCCCAGCCTGTCGGCAAAATCCAGGTTCACTTCCGGCTTATAACTACCTTCATCCACATGGGCATGGGTATCGATCTTGCGATATTTCAATACCTCCTGCATAAGGTCTCTTTTTTTATCTGCGGCATCAAAAACGGTTTCCTCCTTACGGGTCAATCCCATCAGGCGACTGCCCAGCATCAGTCCGGCACCCGAGCTAACCGTACTGGCAACAAACTTGCGACGATTGATCTTTAACATACTAATTATTTATTCAAATCAGCAAAAGGGAGTTCTACCAGATCCGATAAAAAAGAAAGACTTTGAACTGATCTTTTGGCAGTGTTCTTCGACCTGTTGCCGGACAACCCCTGATAATACTGCGATATAAAAGATTTTGCCTCCGCGTTATCAGCTTGTATTAATTCAAAAATATTCCTGAAAATAATCTTTAAGGTTGGTTGAAAAGCTCCCCAAACCGGGTATCCGCCTTCAGGCATGGAGGTATTCAGTCCATATGGAGGATAGCCGGCAAATTGCCTGCCGGTCTGGTTGGCATAGGCTACCCTGTACCAACCATTATCCCCGCTCCAAAAATTGGAAAATAAAGGGTAATCCATATTGCCATTCCATATTTTGTCGACTATCTGATTGGCATAAGCCTCGCGAAGCGCTATAGGGTCAAATGCGGGATTGTCATAGCCCCAAACCGCTTTTATATTTTCCCGGTTTCTTACGAAAGTTTCAAAAGCGGGTACCAGTCTTCTTGAATGACTGATATCCCAAGCTACATCCTGTGCAAGATAGGCGCTGTCCCATTTAACCTGTGTTTTCATTTCCCATTTCCCGTTACTGTCTTTTTCCCAGCTAACAGGACTTAGAGGGCCTGCATAGCTGGCATACCTGTTGTCAAAATGATATCTCCAAAATCCTTTGTCAAGTTCAGCCCTTACTCCATTCAAAGATTTGGTGAGAGCGGTCCTTGCCAGGAACAGATCGAATATTTTTTTTATACCATCTTTTTTATGTTGCAAATGCTCAAATGCTTTTTTTCCATCCTCTGCGGCAGGCTGTATCTTCGCCTGATGTAATGCTGAAAGGTCTGAAAGCACTGTCAAATACCAAAGATCCCGGTCTGAAAAAAAATATCTTGAGCTCCCGTCTTTGATATCAGCAGAAGTAATATGAAGTCTCTTATCAACTGAAGTGAAATAACCTGCCGTAAACCAGCGATTCAATTGCACCGCCATGGTATTAAAGGCGTTAGCAAGAAAAGCTTTCTCTGCTGCTGTTTGCTGATGAGGAGGAATGTTTTCACATATATTGGTAGCAAGCGCCCCCAACAGTCCCAGGAACTGTACACTGCAGAGGGGCACTTCTTTTCCCAGAAAACCATAAGCGGTACATATATTCCCACCGGAGCAGATCCAACCCATACTACTGTCGGCGTTTAAGACAGGCTTTAGTGCGGAAAAGACAGGACTTAACAAATCCACAAGCTCGGCAATTTGCGGGGTATCCTTACATCTGCGGGTCATTTCTACAAACGACTGCAAACCCCCGATCTGAACATCATATAAAACATAGACATCATTATCCTGGAATAATCTTCTCTTAATTTCTGAAGCGAAATGATCACGATAACGGTTATTCCATGCATAGATGACCTGCTCATGAATTTCACCGTTTTTTGAAAAATCAAATTTATCCTGTGATGAAGCAGGTTGAATAAATATATATGAAAGCGCTGCGAAAGCTAAAGGAAGAATTGCCGGTTTTCTCATTTTCTCGTTTTTACTTTCGATGATTAATTTTCAGCTTCATGTTTTGCCGGGCAGTCCATTTATTATTTCATCCGACGTTACGGAATATTGTCCGAACATTTCAAAAAACAAAATAGCTCCCTCTGTCTGGCTTAATGATGCCTGCGTATACCTCGACTCCATACCGGTTGTACAATCACGGACCAGGATCGTTTGATATCCCCGGTCGTTACACATTTGAAGCATACCATAATCCCTGGTAATGACGCAGGCATTGGTGTTGAAACCGGCATAAAGCAGAAAAAGGATTCCCTTTTGTTTGCAATAGCGGTGCAGTTCTTCACCGGTAGCTATTACGGCTTCTTTATCAACCGGTACTATTTTAGGATGAAAAGTGAGCGGGGGTAGGCTTTGTCGTTCTGCCTCCCTTGGCTCTTCCGGGCGGCGGTATGACTGGTAAGGCCCGCTCAGATTCCTGAATGCTGCCGGGGGCCAGGTATCATGCTTTATATTCATTTCTGTTGCCGGCACCAGGTTCACCCAGTTGGGATGCAATTTTGCCACCGGTGGTGAAGGCGCATGAATAACCTCCAAGCCGGATTTACGGCAGGCTGCTATCAAAGGAACCAGATTATTGTTGATGATCGCTTCTGCGCGCGCTTCTGTGTCTTTGATATAGTGCCGCTGCCAAACATCAACCAATACGAGCGCTGCCTGTGCAACAGGAATCTTCCAGTTGAGGGTTGCATAATCGGTATTGGTTTCAAGCCATTCTACTCCCGGGTCTACATGCCATCGGTAATAGCGCGGATGTACAGACAGCATGCGATCTGCAGAATCTGCATCTTCTGCTTTGGCAAAGAAGGATGGCGCTATACCTGCACTCAGCAACGTACCCAATCCTCCCCAAGAGCTTTTCTTTAAAAATTCACGCCTTGAATTTTCTTTTCTTTCCATTGCCTGAATGATTTGATCACGATCGTGTTTTCTGTCATGTTTAGGGTTCGGGCTGTGATGGCGATACAATTATTTTCCTGCCTTCAATCCTGAAATGTACTTCACCGGTCAGCGAGAGGTTTTTAAACAGGGCAGTTACGTTTTCACTTCTGGGCAGGTACCCGGTAAAATGCAGATTGATATTGCCATTGTATTCAATTTCTGCGTCATACCATCGGGCTACCTGTCGCAATATGGAGTGCAAATCGGCACTTTTGAACTGGAAATTACCCCGCATCCATGCAATAGCTTCTTCCGTATCTGCATTTTCCTTCACTATCATTTTGCCATCCCTGTCTACCTCCGATTGCTGTCCCGGCAATAGAATTTTCTGAGCAGTTCCTCCGTTTACTGTCTGTTTTATTTTACCTTCCAGCAAGGTGGTTTTCACTGTTGCTTCATCATCGTATGCGTTGATGTTAAAATGAGTGCCCAGCACTTCAATTTCGTTATCATTCACGAGCACTTTAAAAGGGATATGCTTATTGTGGGCTACTTCAAAATATGCCTCGCCAGTTACCGCTACGCTCCGCTCCGTACAGGTAAAAGCCACAGGGAAGCGAATGGAAGATGCCGCATTCAGCCAAACTTTTGTACCGTCTGATAATGTGATCTGATATTGTCCACCCCGCGGCGTGCTTATGGTATTATAAACTATTTCCTTATTGGTATCTTTTTTCGCTCGCTGCCCGGTATAGCTTACTAAGCCGTTATCTAATTTCATTACTTCAACATTTCCCTGGCTGCTGATCGTTCCGTTGGCAGCGCTGTCTAATATAATGGTTGACCCGTCGGCAAGGGTAAGCAGCGCCCGGTTACCACCGGGAGCGAGGTCGGTTGAAGCTGGTAAGAGCGCTGCTTCTTTTTGTGTTAATGCAGGGTGTGCTGGTTGGATATAATAATATACAGCAGTGGATATCAGCATCAATAGTACAGATGCTGCAACAAGAAGCCGTTGCCATTTCCGGAAAAGCATCCGGCGTGTATGAATAGTATTAAATATCCTGTGTTGAAGCCTTTCGTTTATTTCCTGCTCATCTTTACTGTCCGGAAGCAATGCTACCCTGTCGTCTGCCGGTGAATTATACCATTGGTCCAGCAGCGACCGCTCTTCCGTGCTGAGGGTGCCGTTAAGATACCGTTCTATAAGTAAAGCTATATTTTCGGGAAGGTGCATACTAGCTTAAGTCTGTTGAAAACACAGCATCCCCTATTTCGGGATAAAAATTTTATAGAAAGTTAAAATATATCGTTAGTAATAAGCAAAGGAAAGCTTTTGTAACGAGCCTCAGATGTTTTAAAGCCTTCCCCAATTGGTTTTCAACTGTTTTTGGAGAGAGGTTGAGTTGTTTTGCAATTTGTTTGACCGGCATCCCTTCATGGCGGCTGCATTTAAAGATCAGCCTGCATTTTTCAGGAAGCGCTTCTATTCCGCTGTTCACCGTTTCCTGTATCTGTTTGTTGTATACAACATTTTCTATAAGCCGTTCATCAGAAGTTAAGTATTTTACAGACCGGCAATATTTACGCTGATGCTCTCTCTTTTTTAGTTTGGTCAGTACCAAATACTTTACTGCAGTAGCAAGGTACTGCTCGAGTGATCTGATCTTAATTTTGTCCCTGTTGATCCAGAGACTTACAAAAACATCATGAACCACGTCTTCCGCCTCCTGCTTTTCATTCAACTTACTGTATGCTATGGAAAACAGCTTTTTCCAAAACATGGAATAAATCTCCTTAAAGGCAGTTTCACTATCCAAAGCGTGCCCTGCCCAGGTGGTAGTATCGGCAGGCACATGACAGTCTCGCATTTGTAGCATTAGTCTGGCGATTTTGGATTAAAAAATCTGTTATCAAAGTCATGGCATTTTACGGTTTCAGTTCCGATGCACTGTCTTTATCAAGATAAAGCGTTGCATTGCCATGCTTTCTCAGGATCGTGGAAGGGTATTGCTCTTTAATTTCACTGCGAAATGTATGATATACTGCGCGGGCTTTGGTATTGCCGGGCACTATACAATACACTGCATTAGCATTCACAAGGGCGGGGATAGTAAGGGTGATCGCTGCAACAGGAACCTCCTCTATGGTTGTAAAGCAGCCATCATGCACCTGCTGGTGGCGGGAGGCGGCTGAGAGGTCAACTATTTTCACAAGGGTGGGGTCATTAAAATCGGCTACATGCGGATCGTTGAAGGCAATGTGTCCGTTTTCTCCAATACCCATGCATACAATATCTGCAGGATATTGTTTCAGGAGATCGTTGTAACGGCTGCATTCCTGCTGCGGATCCGCAGCATTCCCGTCTATATAGAATACCTGCCGGAAGGGTACTTTAGCAAATATCCTTTCTTTCAGGAACTGTCCGAAGCTTTGAGGCGCCTCTTTATGTAAGCCGATATATTCATCCATGTGAAAGGCGTTGACCCTGTTCCAGGAAAGGCTTTTCTCTTCCGACAAAGTTTTTAGAAACTCGTTCTGGGAGGGCGCTGCAGCAAAGATCATATTCACATTATCCTGTTGCATCAGCAGTGATTTTATGGCAGCAACCACATCTGTGGCCGCCCGGGTCCCCATCTCCAGCCTGGTATCATATATTTTTACTTTCAGTTTGTTTGCTGTTAATTCCTGTGTATGGCTCATGGTCTTGTAATTATTTTTTTTGATGGCTGATCTTCATTTCTGTTGCGCTACTGCCGGCATTATCCCCTACGTATACCAACCGGCCGGTTCTGGCGCTTTCATATACCGCAAGCACTATTTCAACTGCTTTACGGCCTTCCCTCCCGTCGATGAAAGGGGTATTTCCGTTCTCTATGGAAAGAAGCAGGTCTTCAATTTGCTTTTGATGCCCTCTGAAGCTGATATCGGCCGGATCTGCAACGCCGCCCTGCACCGCTTTGCCTGCAGGGGTGCTTGTATCTTCCCGGTGCTCTTCCGTTCTGAACTGCCATTTTATAAGGTTGTTTTCTTCCAGTATTGCGGTGCCGTCTGTTCCCATGATCTCAATTCGTTTAAGCGACCCGGGGTATACTGCAGTGGAACACTCCAGCGTTCCAACCGCACCATTACGGAACTGCAAAGCCGCGACGATCGTATCTTCTACTTCAATTTTTTTGTGGCGGATATTGACGCTGAAAGCCTGAACGGATACTACCGGTCCCATATACCATTGCAACAGGTCAACAGAATGGATTCCTTGGTTCATGAGCGCCCCGCCACCATCATATTGCCATGTGCCTCTCCATCCTGCCGATTGATAATATGCCTCCGTACGGCTCCATTTCACATATGCACTGCCCAGGGCAAGTGCTCCGAATTTATTTTCATCAATGGCTTTCCTGATACGGAGGCTTTCGTTGTAAAACCTTGATGGAAAAACCACACCGATCTTTACCCCTGCTTTTTCCGCTTCCTCAATGATCCGGTCGCATCTTTCCAGGGTTACTTCTAATGGCTTTTCAATAAGACAATGCTTGCCGGCGGCTATACACTTAAGAACGGGTTCCATGTGGATACCCGACGGTGTACAGATGCATACGATATCAATATCCGGTGTCTTTAGCATTTCTTCCAGCGACTGAAATGCAGTGCAACTGTGCTCTTTTGCATATGCTTCGGCTTTTTTGCTGCCGGTGCTGTATATGCCGGTGATGCGGGCATTTGGTATAGCCGCAATTGCTTTGGCGTGTACATGCGCAATCGTACCGGCGCCCACTATCCCAAATCCAAATTGCCTGTTACTCATATTTTAATATTTGCATATACTGGTGCTTTGTTAATTATAACATGTCGCGTTGTTCGGGTGAATGGGTAATTGTCAATAGTGAATTGATTCACCATTCACTATTCACCATTAACATAGCACTATATTTACTTACTAAAAACCACCTTCCCGTTTTTGATCACATTCTGTACAACCACAGCTCCTCCCTCTGTGGTAAAGATCACCCTGTCTTTCTCATGGCCTTTAAGGGCATTGCCGCAGGTGTTAAAAAAGCCGGTTACATTTAATGAGGCCATCTGCCATGCGGCTCCCAGGCTGCACAATTGATGATCCAGCAATGTTTCAACATTTTCCAGCAGGGATTTGGCTGCCCCGGCCAGTAGTCCTGGCTGTCCCTTAAGCGAAACTCTTTTGTTTTTATCGAGCACTACATCGCCTCCTATATGCCTCCTGTATTCTCCCGGCTCCATTCCTGCAAAGCAGGTGGCGTCGCTTACGATCATGATATTATTGCCTTTGGTTTTCCGGACAACTTTTATAAAAGCATCGGGAATATGAATACCGTCGGCAATAATACATGTGTGTAAATCATCTTCGGCCAACTGATCCCAGATCATATTGGGGTGCCGCTGCAGCATCAAGGGTATGCCATTGCCCAGGTGGGTTGACATACGGGCGCCGGCCTGCACTGCTTTTTTAATTTGGGAAGTATCGGCAAGCGAATGACCTATCGAAACGATCACACCGGACCGGGTGCATTTTTCAATAAACTCAGCCGTCCCTTCCCATTCAGGAGCCAGGGTGATGATCTTTATTTTTCCATTTGCGGCTTCCTGGAAGCGCTTAAACAATTCCCAGTCGGGTGCTTTGATG
>CAZREP010000016.1:25450-30533 GCA_964599035.1 uncultured Terrimonas sp.
TGAACGCTTCGTCATGGGCGCCTTTGGCCCCCGGCTGTGGTGAAATGAACGGGCCTTCAAGATGTATACCCCCTACGCATGCTCCCACCAGCGGATCGTTTTTACAGGCTTCCGCCAAGGTATGCATGATGGTAATAATATACTCATCTGAGTTGGTGATCACAGTAGGAAAAAAAGTGGTCACCCCCTGGCTCAACAAATATTGGGTGGCGTTAATGATGTCGTCAACTGTTACAGAGGGCACATTAAAATCAATGCCGAAGATGCCATTGACCTGTAGGTCTATGAGTCCCGGCCCGGAAAAGAGAGGGCTTTCGCCTGTATCTGCTTTGTGCACGGATACGAGCGTATCATCCCTGAATGACAGAGCTTCTCTTTCGCCCGTTATGCAGTTGGTGCAGGTAATGATGCTGTTCTCTGTATGGATAGATGCTGTTTTCATTCTTTTATCATTTGTTTTTCAGTGGCTGAATGGAACTCCGCACAGACATTTGCTATATAATAAAGTGTATCATGCTCCGTTTCAATTCCTGTTACTATTCAGTTGGTTTTTTAAGTGCTGTTATCAGGTTGTTCACTTTTTCAGGTGCTGCTTTAGTGGTCAATCCAACGGTAATATATATGGCGGCAGCCACTATGGTTGGCAGTCCCACTTCCAGCGCAAGGCTGTTGAGTGCCATATTTTTTGTAACAATAAAAGTGAGCACACCGGCTACTATGGAGAGGATCGCTGTTTTGGGCCCACAGGACTTGAATGCAGGCAGCAGCCCAAACATCAGGGGCAGTGCCGTCGGGCCTAACAATGCCCCGAACCAGTTTACAATTAATCCCAATACGCCTCCAAAGCGCTCATAATTTACGGCCACCACAATAGTGGCGAGTGTAAAAGCAAAGGTAGTGATGCGGGCTGTGCGCAAAGGATGCTTATCATTTGCCAGCTTTTTGGATACTACCGGAAGGATATCTCTTGTAATAACGGCAGCGATGGTATTTACATCTGAAGAGGTCATTCCCATAGTGGCTGAAAACAGGGAGGCGATCACCAGCCCGATCATGCCCTGGGGTAAAATTTCAAGCATCAGGTGTCCGTAGGATGTACTTGGATCTTCAAGGCCAGGGAGAATAAGAGGAGCCGCCCACATCGGAAAAAATAAGATCAGGGGCCAGATAAGGTATAGAACACCCGACAGCCAGGCCGCTTTGGACGCCTCTCTTTCGGAAGGAGAGGAGATATATCTTGTGGCAAGGCTCCAGCTTCCACCATTATAGCTCAAAAAGTATAAGAAAAACATAATGCCAACAAAGGCGGCTGAATAGGGATCGTTGAACAACTGGCTGTGTTCAGGTGGCAGCTGTTCCCAGATGCCGGTTATAGATCCTGCTCCGCCTAATCTTTCCACTACAAGTATGAACATCACTATGCTGCCCAGCACCTGAACGATAAATTGTATGACGTCGGTGATGATCACCCCCCACAGCCCGCCGAAAGTTACATAGATCAGCGTAACGACACCTGAAACAAGGATGCCTGTTGCCATGGGTATGCCGCCCACTACATAGAGCAGCACGCCGATCGCTGCCCATTTGGCGCCTACATCAAAAATTTTTAAAACCACCCCGCTCCATGCCATGATCTGCTGGGTGGTAAGGTCGTACCGTGTTTTAAGGTATTCGAGGGGCGATTGAATCATGAAGTTTTTCCTGAGCCTGACCCAGTAAACCGGGAATATTTTAGCGCTGGCCATGATAACAAATCCCACGGGGAAGGCCCACCACATATACATAGTGAATCCATGCGTATAAGCTACAGCAGCATATGCTACAAATACGGCACCGCTATGTCCCGATACGTGGTGCGAGATACCGGCCAGCCACCAGGGCAGCTTTCCACCTGCCACAAAATAGTCGTCTGAACTTTTGCTCCTGGAATAGGACCATACTCCTACCACCACCATGCTTAAAAAGAAAAGAATAATAACGGTTAAATCCAGTGTATTAAAATTCATGTGCTGACTGTTTATTTAAATTATATAGTTTTTATTTGTTCCGGGATCTGTTACAGGTCATGACTTGCCTGTTTTCCCGGGTTCAAGGAAATATTCAAAAAAAAGATAAGCCATTTCATTGGATGCTGCTGTTGGAGAATGCATCGGGCGGTTTGTCATGCCCACGCGGTGTTTATACCCCAACAGGCGGTTCACTTTAATGGTGTGGTTAAGCGCCGTCCATCTTTCAGGGGTATCTTCAGCACCTCCGGAAACCAGGAAAGGCCGGGGAGCCATCAGTGCATGCAGCTCGTGGAGATCGTATCCTTCCGCCACCAGTGCCGGGTATAATCCTTTAGCCGGGTTTTGCTCCGTGATCATTCCCCTTTTGCGCCAGGGCCTGGGGTGCCAGCCCAGGTACCAGGGTTCCCAGTAGTTTATATCACGCCGCGATTCCTGGAATACGATCCCGGGGTCGGACCATACTGCACATGCGAACTTTTTAAAAAGGCAGGAAGCGAACATGGCCCATTTGCCGCCGAAGGAATGTCCCATAATGCCAATTCGTGCCGGATCGACCTCCGGTCTTTTGGAAAGCACATACCACGCATTGGCTGCTGCGCAGGCCAGCATGGAAAGAGGTGCTACTGTAGCATGATCGATATCGGGATAATAGATCGAAAAAGTCTGTGCTTTCGAAGCTGCTGCCGTTCCCAGGGAGAGGGTCACGAACCCTCTTTTTGCCAGTTGGTAAGCAAAATCGCGGTTGGGGTGGTCGGCTTTTCCCATTCCTATTGCGGTTTCGGGTTCATAGTAAACAGTAATGACTGCGGGTCCTTTTCCTTCCCTGCGGGGGACCAGCAAATACCCTTCTGTTGCTTCACCGGGAGTCCATAAAAACCGTACCCGGTATTGGGTGAGCCCGTCGCGGTATACCGAATC
This sequence comes from uncultured Terrimonas sp., assembly GCA_964599035.1. Classification (GTDB taxonomy): domain Bacteria; phylum Bacteroidota; class Bacteroidia; order Chitinophagales; family Chitinophagaceae; genus Agriterribacter. The sequence continues at coordinate 28,378 of CAZREP010000016.1, forward strand.
AAGGATCTTCATTTCCTGGTCTTCCAGTAACGGTGGCCATTGGCCCATGAGCTGATGCCATCGCGTGCGTATTTCCTCCCGCCGTTTCTTCCAGTCGCCGGGTGTTTTTACGCTATGCCCGTCGTAAAATTGTAAGGGGGAACGATATGATCCGTAATTACCTTCATATTCCGCCGGAGGGGAAAAGCTGGCACTCAGCTTTTCCCAGATAGCCGCATGCTTCTCCAATGTTGTGTGGGAATTCTGTTGTCCTCTCAAGCAGAGCACACACGGCAGGATGAGCAAAAACAATATGGTAATTCTCGTTGAAAATCTCATTATCAGATCGTTTCGGTATATCCTGGTACAGCAGCACTACACCGTAGGTTCCCATCCCGGCTCGTAGGCTCTTTTCCAGAATTTTTGAGCTTCTGTATTGTCTATGATATGACCGTTATTTTCATCTGTACGAAGAGAGGTATTACCTGCCCTCACTGCAATATTGCCCAACTGGCAGAGCAGGGTACTTTTATGCCCTTCTTCTATTTCAGCATTCAGGGATGTCCCCTTGCGGATGCCGTCAAAGAAATTTTGTATATGAAAAGCGTCTAAATTGCGCGAGGGGTCAACCGTATTGCGTGCATCAATTGTAATTTCATTTTTAGCTTCTTTGATCAGTTTATTTTGCAGGTCATAGAGCTTATAAGCATTTCCGCCTGTAATTACGAGAGTACCCGTTTCCCCGTAAAAGATAGCGCCTACGGGAGAGCCTTCTATGTAGTGCCCGTTGCAGCTTCTTCCTTCCCACTCCATAAAGGTATTATTAGGGAATTCCCAGGTGATCACCTGGGTATCGGGTGTTTCCCAGTCGTCTTTATAGCGGTAGCGTCCTCCTCCTGAACGAACGCTGACAGGATATGCAACCCCCAGTCCCCAGCGCATCAGGTCTACCATATGTGTTCCATTGTTCAATGCCTCCCCGGTACCCCAGTTCCAGAACCAGTGCCAGTTATAGTGCAGAATATTATCCCTGTATGGTTCGCGGGGCGCCGGTCCCTGCCACAGTTCATAATTCAGCCAGGAGGGAACTTCGGTTTTCTTGCCCACTCCTATGGAAGGCCGGTTGTTGGTATACCACCCCCTGGCAAAATAAGGGCGGCCAATGACCCCTTCCTGTAACTCTTTCATAGCTGCTATGATATTGGGCCAGGAGCGGCGCTGGGAGCCCATTTGCACTTTACGGTTATATTTGCGTGAAGCCGCTACCAGCAGCTCGCCTTCATGCGGGCTGTGAGAACAGGGTTTTTCTACATACACATGCTTTCCGGCTTTGCAGGAGAGAATAGCTGCGGGGGCATGCCAGTGGTCGGGCGTGGCGATCACCATCGCTTCCAGCGATTTATCTTCCAGGGCCTTGCGGAAATCCGGGGTGGCTGTCGGGCGCTTATGCTGTATCCCTTCTACCTCGGCAATGCATTTAGCCATTGCCCTGCTGTCTACATCACAGATATGTATGATCTCGCAGTTTTGCTGCCGGGCATAATTTTTAGCCAGCGCCAGTCCGCGTGCATTTACACCCATAATGCCTACCATAATGCGTTCGTTGGCACCCATGATGGCGGCATAGCTTTTGGCGCTGAAACCGGGAAGAACGCCGCCAATGGAAGCGGCGGCAGCAGCTTTTACGCTATTTTTTACAAACAGTCTTCTTGAATTGTTCATTGCGTTTGGTTTAAATTACCCGTAATCCCGGGCTGTATATTTAATATTTAAATCAGCTTCTTTAATTTTTTTTGTGCAGCTTTTTGCGCATGCTCCCGGATCTCTGCCAGCTTTACCGGAACCCCCTTCCTGCGTTTGCTTTCATCTGCAGCTTCCATAAAAGCCAGCATCTCCAGTGTTTCTTCCGGTTGTACCGGGAGGGTACCGGTTTCAAAAAATTTCACGATCTCTGCCAGCAGCCCTTTATATCCTTGTATCGGGCCTAATACCGCATCTCCCTTTTCGCCGTAAGCAGTGCCGCCATACGTGTGTTTGCCTGTGCGCGTTCCCCTGAATGATCCTATCCTGCCATCCTCCCAGGTGCCTACGGCCACATCGGTACCATCTGTATGCACCCTTACCACTTCTTTACACCCGGTTCCCATTACGGTATATAGTGTCTCCACGCCATGAAT
>CAZREP010000016.1:30543-41000 GCA_964599035.1 uncultured Terrimonas sp.
CCAGAAAAGATCAGGATGTGTTTTTTCTATTGAGCATGGGCTGTAGGTATCTGCTCCCAACACTTTCCCGATTTTGCCTTTCGCTACATCCTGGGCAGAGGACATAAACCTTAAAGAAGAGGAAGAGAATACAGGGGTTTTATAATGTTTTGCCGCTTCAAAAATGGCGATGCCGTCAGCAAGGGAAGCCGAGATGGGCTTATCTATGAACATGGTCTTACCCGCTTTCATCACAGGGATAGCCTGTTCCAGGTGCCGCCGCCCGTCGTTGGTCTCTAATAAAACCACGTCTGTTTTTTTCAGCAAGTCGTCAATACTCTCTACAATTTCAACTCCCATGCCTTTTACTTTCTCAATGTAGTCGGGAATGCGACTTACAGAAGATTCAATATCCAGGCTGCCCTTGGGATAAGCCGCTACAACTTTATATCCTCTGTAGGTATCGTCTCCGTTCAACACTCTGGAATATTCAATACTATGAGAAGTATCCAAACCGATGATCCCTACTCTTTTGCCCTGCGGGGGAAGTCCTTTACCAAACAGGGGGAGGGCGCTTCCGGACAAGCCTATGCCTGCTCCGGCAACAGCCGACGTTTTAATGAAATTTCGACGGGTGTACAATGGTCTCATAATTTATTTGGTCTTTTACCAAACTTACTTTTAAAAAACCATTTAAAAGCCACGAACGGGCTGGAGTAGCGTATAAAAAGCCTATTACAACGTTTGAAATTGTTTTTGAAAATGCGGGTTTCACCCGAGGAGCAGCCATAAAGGTAAAAATGGGCACATGAACTGCTTCAGGAGTATCCTTCCACTACTGTCACGAAGGGGAAAAATATTTAATAGGTTGAGTAGGAAAGCATTGTTTCACGCCCGCCTTGGCCGTACGGGCAGGCAACGAACACAAAGAACAATACGTTGCGCCCGCTGCTTCGCTATGTACGCCGCGAGAAATTTTAAACACAAAAATTCAGGTTGCTTTAGCTGCTGTGTGCGGGTGGTGGTTTAATTTATAAAGTGCATTGATCCTGATTACCTACCTGTTGATGATCAGCTTGCAGGGTATTTTGATATTTTTATGATCCATACCGTGCTCCGGCTTTTTTTCATTGATCATTTCAAAAAGCCATACGGCAGCCTGCCTGCCCACCTCGTAAAAGTCTTCCTTAACAGAAGCAACGGGCTTATGGTCGAGGTATTTAAACAGCGGGAGATTACCAAAGTCTGTAAAATCAGTTGCCTCTAACTTTTCCGGGTATCGTTTTTTCAGCAATGCGATCGCATCTAAGGTGATATCATTTTTAAAAGTAAAGATAGCGGTGGGAGGGTAGTTTAATTTCATCAGGCCAAGCATTGCTTTTTCGGTTTCCTTTACGGTAAAATCAACCGCTCTTACCAGCGCCATGTCTAAAGGTATCCCGCTTTTTTGTAATGCCTGCTTATAGCCTTCAAAGCGGGCCAGGGCAATGGGCATTGTTTGAGGCCCCATGATATGTGCGATCCGGTTGTGTCCTTTTTTAATTAAAAAATCCGTTGCCTTAAAGGCCCCTTCCACATTATTTACGGAAACATAGCTGAAACAATCATTTCGGGGCTCCCTCACAATATGTATTACCGGTATGCCTACTGTTCGGAACTTTTCGAATAATGTCATGTCTATCGTATGCTTTGTAACGGCAGCTATTAAGCCATCTACCCGGTTGCGGATCATTACATTCACAATGCTTTCCTCCTTGCAGGTGTTTTCGTGCGACTGTGCCAGGATAATATTATAATTTTCCGTTCCGGCAATCTCTTCTATACCGTTTATCGCCTCAACAAAAAAATGATCCTGCAGATCAGGTATGATGAGCCCTATCGTAAAGCTTTTATTCAGCTTAAAATGCCGGGCAGATTCATTGGCAACGTAATTCCACCTGTTTGCCAGCTCTTTTACCCGCTCTTTTGTGAAAGCGCTGATGGCTTGATTATCGTTCAGGGATTTGGAGACCGTTGACACAGACATGTTCAGCTTTTTCGCCATGTCTTTTAATGTTATCCCTTTTTTCATTTTTAAAGCTATAAAATATTATCCACAATTTCATTAGCTTTACCCGCCAAACTGATATGCCGGGATTTCAGTCATACGATATTACCTTATTGCTGAAGCAGGTGGCGCAGGATAACGAAGAGGCTTTTCGTAAGGTCTTTGATCATTACAAAGCTCCCTTTTATGCCGCTGCACTTAAGATGACGCATGCTGCTGCCCTTGCTGAGGAGATTGTGCAGGAAGTTTTTGTGACCCTATGGGTAAAAAGAAAGCTGGCAGCCGAAGCAAAAAATCCTGAAGGGTATATTTTCACCATTCTTCATAATTGCATTTACGCTCATTTCAGAAAGCTTGCACAGGAAAAGCAACTGAAGGCTAAGGTAGTGCGGGATATGGAAGAGAGCGAAACTCTCATAGAGTTACTATTGCTCGAAAAAGAACACAGGGCGGTCATTGAAAGGGTGATCAGCCGGCTTCCTCCCCAGCAGAAGCTCATTTATAAACTGGCCAAGCAGGAAGGGAGAAGCAGGGAGGAGATCGCCAGGCGATTGAACATTTCTCCCAACACAGTAAAGAACCACCTTGCTGCTGCAGTGGAGTATCTCCGGGTTTATCTGAAGAAGGAAGTTTCCGCTATTATATGGGCCGCTATCTGGATGAACCTGTAGTTTTTCGGAGTAAGGCACACTAGCGCTACAGTCTGCCGTTCCCGTTCAATAAGTAGGGACTGCTGAATAACTAAAGGTGCTTCATAGATTTGGGAGAAAGGAGTAAAATGCCGCTAATTCCAGCGTCCCGCCCAGGGGCGGGATGATTTATGGATACAACAGGGAATATAGTCACCAACTACAAACCCGCTATTTTCTTCTTTGTTACTTTTTTGCGGAAAAAAGTAACACAAAAAGCCGCCCGAAATCTCCCGCCTGACGGACGGGGCTGGGATTACATCCCGATTTCGCCCCGATGGCTATTGGGGCTGATTAAACTTTTGTGCTACTGTGGCTTCAGCGATAGAGCCCCGTTATGCAAATGAAGCCACCAGCCAACTCATGGTCGTTGATGATAAGCGAATTATAGCAGCGTTCACGGCAATACAGATGATCGAAATGGAACAAGCATGTTTAAAATGTAACATGTTACTCCCCTCCGTTAAACGGCGCTCTCTAAGTATATACGGGTAAAATTTTTTTCACTGCACTGGTACATTTTCATTTGCTCACCCATCTTCTTTGAAGAGAGGGGTCTTTCAATTTAAAAAATCAGCATGAAGCTTTCGGAAAACAGGGTTGCTTATTTGTTAAAAGTGTATTCGGCGGGTAAAGCTACAGCCGGGGAAGAGCAGGAGCTTTTTAGCTGGGCAGCGGAAGGGGATGAGCAACCGGTAAGGGAACATATTGAAAAACTGGTGTCTTCTTATCATTCCGGTGAAGCGGCTTTGCCGGTAGACTGGGAACAACTGTACCAGCGGATCATAGAAGAAAAAAATGCCAGGGATATCCGGCCACGGGTAAGGAGAATGGCGCGGATATATTGGGCTGCCGCATCAATACTGTTATTGCTGGGGGCAGGCTATTATATTTTTATTGCTACTCATGCAGAAAAAGGGCAAAAGGAACTGGTAAATATTGAACAGGTACATAACGAAGATATTGCGCCGCCCGATGCGGTCAATGCGGTGCTTACCCTGGCCAACGGACAGCGCATTATTTTAGACAGTGCGGGCAACGGAATGCTGGCTATGCAGGGGGCTGTGGAGGTAAGGAAATTAGCCGATGGGCAGATTACCTACCTTGGATCAGATAAGGAAATACAATACAATGAGCTGAGTAACCCGAGAGGAAGCAAAGTCATTGGGTTAACGTTGGTCGATGGCAGCAAAGTATGGCTCAACGCGGCAAGCTCATTGAGATATCCTACTACTTTTACCGGTAAGGAGCGGAAAGTGGAGATCACCGGCGAAGCGTATTTTGAAATAGCGCATGATCCTGCCATGCCTTTTGTGGTGAGCAAAGAGGGAACCACTGTTCAGGTGCTGGGCACCCATTTCAATATAAATGCATACGAAGATGAACGTTCGCTGAAGGTAACCTTACTGGAAGGAAGCGTGAGTGTAAGCACTACCGGCAGACGACAATCCCGGGTGATCAGGCCCGGGGAGCAGGCGCAGGTGGAAAAAGACGGCACTATTGAGCTGATAGATTCGGTTGACCTTGATGAAGTGATGGCCTGGAAGAACGGTTTGTTTTCTTTTAAAAGAGCCGACATTGAAAGCATTATGCGGCAGGTAGCGCGGTGGTATGATGTAGATGTGGTTTTTGACAAGCCCATAACGGAGCGCTTTCACGCCGAGGTTCCCAAGGGTACGAATGTTTCTACCCTGCTGAAAATGCTGGAAACCACACAGGCGGTACGGTTCAGTATTGAAGGGAAAACGATCAGGGTGATGCCGTGAAGGTTTGTAAGGTAGAGGGTGTAAGGCAAAAGGCGAGGCGTAAGGTATTAGGTGCAAGGCATAAGGGATAAGCTGTATTCCTTCAACCCTACGCCTTACACCTTATACCTTTCATAAAGGTTTAATACTATTGAGATAAGCTCAAGAAAAAGCCGGTTCCTCTGGAACAGGAGCCGGCCGAATAGCTGAGCTGACTCAATTTTACTATAGAACAATTGGTACTGTTTTATTGTTTCATCAACTCAAACTAAGCAAAGTTATGTCAAATGCTTTTCATGGATCGCTATTTTTTAAGCGGCGGTCTGTTATCAAAACGCTGCGCATTATGAATTTCATGACTATTCTGCTGCTCGTATGCTGCCTGCAGATAAGCGCACATGTCAGTTCCCAGGGAGTGACCCTGAATGTTAAGAAAGCTCCTTTGGATAAAGTGTTCCGCGAGATCAGGGAACAAACCGGTTATACCTTTATGTATACCGAAAGTATGATAAAGGAGGCCAAAAAGGTAAGCATACAGGTGAAAGACTCCCCTCTCCAGGAAGTGCTTGATATCTGTTTTTCTACCCAGCCCTTCACTTATAATATTATTGAAAGAACGGTGGTGGTACAGCCCCGTACGGTAGCCGCAGCAAATATTTCTGATCATAATATGGCATCCGTACCTCCGCCGGTCCAGATACATGGAAGGGTCGTCAACCAGAATGGGGAGCCTTTGCAAAATGCTTCGGTATTGATTGTGGGTACCCAAGTCGGAACGGCTACAAATAACGATGGGTATTTTACATTGGCCGCTCCCGATAATAATAATATTTCACTTGAAATTTCAAGCGTAGGATATCAGACAAAGAAAGTAAGCGTGGGAACCCAGAGTGAAATTAATATTACCCTGGATCAGGAGGTTTCCGGACTGAGCGATGTGGTAGTGGTTGGATATGGAACTACTACCAAGAAAGATTTAACGGGTTCTGTATCACATCTTGACGCAAAGGTTTTTCAAAATCAACCGATGACGCAACTTACCAGTATGCTTGCTGGTACGGTTGGAGGACTCCAGGTTACCCAGAGTTCTTCAGCTGCCGGCGGGGGATCGATGTTGATTAGGGGACGGAAATCTTTATCCGGAGGGACTGACCCGCTTATTGTACTTGATGGGGTAATTTTTGACGGGAGCCTTATCAACATCAATCCAAATGACATACAAAGTATTGATGTGATGAAGGATGCCAGTTCGGCAGCAGTTTATGGAGCGAGTTCAGCCGGAGGAGTTATACTTGTTACTACAAAAAAGGGCAGAATCGGGAAACCGACTATTGATGTTTCTGCTAAGGTGGGAGTTGTTACAACTACTCATGATTTAAAACCGTTTGGAGCTGAAGGCTATTTGAATTTGCACAGAGACTTTTTAACCCAGATAGCCGCAAGAGGATCCTCTGTACCTTTCGGATATTATTATTCTCCAAATAACCTTCCTGATGGAATATCTCTGGAAGAGTGGAGGAGTTGGAGCACCACAGCAACGGGCAGCAATGATATTGAAGAGTGGCTGGGGCGTATTAAGATATTTCCTACAGAAATTGAAAATTACAAAGCAGGAAAGACGACTGATTTTTATGATTTAGTCATTGGGAACAGACTTCAACAGGATTATTCATTGGGTGTTAGTGGCGGTACAGAATTCGTTAAGTACTATCTTTCTGGTGAGTATTTGGATGCTAAAGGATTGATAAAAGGCGATCAATTTAAAACTGTGCGGATGAGGCTGAACCTGGATCTAAAAATAACTGATTGGCTCAATGTTGGTACGAATACTCAATTTGCAAGCAGAGATCAAAGTGTTGTTCCTGGCAATATGAATAACATGAGGGTTCAGAGTCCTTACGGATCCATGTGGAATGACGATGGCTCGGTTAAAACTTTCCCGTATGATTATAATTTGAGTATAAATCCACTACAGGATTATTACAACCAGCGCAGAGAACAAAGAACCAATACGCTTTTCGCAAATTTATATGCTAATGTAAAATTGCCTTTTGGTTTTAATTATAAGTTTTCTTATCAGCCAAATGTAGCTTTTGGCAGAGATTATAATTATTGGAACCCCAATACAATAGCAGGAGGTACAGACCATGTTGGTGGGTACGGTACAAGGGAAGATGCTACATCATACAGCTGGAGAGCGGATAATATTTTGACCTGGAATAAGAGTTTTGGAATTCATAAATTTGATGTTACCCTGTTAGCTTCTGCGGAGGTCGAGAAAGGGTGGGAGTCTTATCAAGAAAATTCTTCATTTGCACCAAGTGGAACACTTGGATATAATGCGTTGCAATTTGGGAGCAGTCCGGCTCTTTCTGACTTCGACTATCATGGTTCCGGAAAATCCCTAATGGGTAGATTGAACTACACTTTGTTGGATAGGTACCTGTTAACGGCTTCAGTCAGAAGAGATGGTTATTCCGCTTTTGGGCAAAGGAATCCCGAAGCTACTTTTCCGGCATTGGCTTTAGGATGGATTATATCCAATGAATCGTTTTTTGACATTTCGGCAATTGATTTCCTGAAATTAAGGTTGTCCGGCGGTTTGAATGGCAATAGAAATATTGGTATGTATTCTGCCCTGGCTCAGGTAGGCTCGGTTCTGGATTTTGACGGTTCGCGCGTTTTAACCGGAGTGTTCAATTCCTCTTTAGAGAATGCAGATCTTAAATGGGAAAAAACACAGGCGTTCAACATTGGCTTAGATGTGGTGCTTTTAGATAATCGTTTAAGTTTTGGCATTGATGCGTATAAGTCTAAAACGACAGATATGTTAATGAACAGAGTGTTGCCTATTCTTACCGGTTTCGAAAGCATTACAGCCAACTTAGGTCAATTGGATAATACGGGGATAAATATTGACATTAATTCTTCAAATATTAACAAAAGGAATTTTAAATGGAATTCAAATTTTGTGTTCTCTATGAACAGGAACAAAATTGTGAAACTCTTTGGTGATATAGGAACCTATAAAATGGTAGGAAAAGAATATTCCGGTGAATTGCCGGATTTTTCGAATGGTTGGTATCCCGGGCAGGCCAGCGATATGGTATGGGACTACAATATAATTGGTGTATGGCAATCCGGTGAGGCTTCAGCGGCAGGTGTTTATAATTTAGCTCCGGGAGACTATAAAGTGGAGGATGTGAATGGCGACAAGGAATTATTACAGTTTGATGATAAAAAATTTATAGGGAATACCGTACCACAATTTAATATTGGGCTAAGAAATGAATTTACATTTTTTAGAAACTTTTCTGCCGGGATCTTTCTTCGTGCTGATCTGGGTTATATTCGTTCGATTGGTCTGCTTACCAATTCGAATCAGTTTTCTGTATTGGAAAGACAAAATATATATGCATGGCCATACTGGTCATTAGAGAACCCATCAAATGAGTTTGGGAGATATGTTTTCCCAACCAATTTTGGTCAGTATGAAGGTGGTTTGGGGTATTGGAGAAAGGCAGGATTCCTGAGAGTTCAGGAATTCAGTTTGGCTTATCAGATCCCCCAGGCATTGATCCAAAGAGCCAGGCTTAAGGGCATGAGAATAAGTATAGCAGCATCAAATTTACTGACATTTACAAAGTGGCCTGGTTTTGATCCGGAATCCGGTATGAATCCAATGCCGAGGATTTACAATGTCGGTCTAAACCTCTCTTTGTAACTTTCTTTTCTTTCTTTATTGAATTAAAAAAATAACTATGAAATATTTATCAGCTATATTTTTTATCATAATTATATCCTTTCCGATACACTCTTGTAAGAGGGATTTTTTAAAACCCCAACCACTTTCATTTTTTGCACCGGATAATATATTTGTTGATGAAGCGGGTTTTGAAGCAGGGCTTGTTACGGTACGCAGAGATTTGAAACCAGAATTTTTTGGGCAGTATAATCCCTTAAATGCTGAGTTGAATGGTACAGATGTCGGCGCGGTATTTTATGATGCCGATTTGACTTTGCTTACTCCGTCATCTGGTGGCGAATTTCCCATTCTTAATATGTTTCAGAACTATTACGTCAATATAAAAAACACGAACGTTATTATTTCCAGGATTGATGATATTGAATGGAAAAGTCAAACGAATAGAGATGCTGTTCTTGGAGAAGCGCTTTTTTACAGATCTTATTGGTACTACCGTTTGATTCATGCTTATGGTGATGTTCCATGGATTGGTGAGGAGATAAAGAGCTCTAAACTGGATTTTCAAACCTACTCCAAGTGGGCTATTCTTAAAAAGCTTCAATCGGATCTTGAATTCTGTACAGCTAGTCTTCCTACTGCCAGATCCAAGGACAGACCGTCTAAATATGCAGCTCTTCAATTGCTTTCAAAAGTTTATATGGAGAACCTGGAATTTGATAAGGCGATCAGTGCTACAACGGAAATAATTAATGGACCCTTTAGCTTAATGAAGAATAGGTTTGGTTCCGAAGCAAGCAACCCTGGCCGTAATGTAGTATGGGATTTGCATCGCCCCGAAAATAAAGCACTTGCAGAGAATCTTGAGGGGATTTTTATATTGATTAATAGAGAAGAGGGCCCGGAAGGGGCCAAGTTTAAATCCTTTACGATGCGGAATTATGAGCCCGAATGGTGGAATAATTCGGTACTGGACAGTGAAGGGAAGAGTGGAATGCTTACTTCAGATGTGAATGGCGCAAATACAGAACAATATGACTCTTTAGGCAGGGGCAATCCAAACATGAACCCAAGCGGTTGGTTCAATTACACGCTCTGGGATGATGCGGTAAATAGCTGGAAAACGACTACGGATTTGAGAAGAATAAAAGGGAACTACCTGGATATAACGGATATTAAATATAATAACCCGGCGTCTGTAGATTATGGTAAAGGGATTGATATTAGAAATTTCAGACGTCCTGAAGATACGTTACTGCTTATTTATCCGCTTGTTTGGTATAAGATCAAGATGCCAGAGCCTGCAGGCTACACCGGCGATCCGATGGGAGGGTATGGTGATTGGTACGTTTTCAGATTAGCAGAAACCTATTTGCTCAGGGCTGAAGCTTATTTTTGGAAAGGACAAAATAACCTGGCAGCGAATGATATTAATGAGGTAAGATTACGGGCTAATGCTTTGCCTATTACTGAAGGGGATGTTTCTATTGATTTTATTTTTGATGAGCGGGCCAGAGAGCTTTTTATTGAAGAAATGAGAAGAACAGAGATGGCAAGAGCATCTTATATCATGGCGAGGTTAAATAAGGATGGATACAGTGTGAATAGCTTATCAACTAAAAACTGGTATTACGACCGGGTCATGGCAAAGAATGAACAATTTCAGGTGGGTGATATTGGTGGTAATATCTTTAGAATGATGCCGTATAATATCAATTGGCCTATACCTATTACTGTTATTACAGCCAATACCTTAGCGGTTATGAATCAAACTGAAGGATATACCGGCTCTGGTAACAACGTTCCACCTATAGAGGAAATTCCGTAAATCCAGTTTCTTATTTTTATGATAGGTGTAATTAAAGGTGATATTAGGAGAAGTAGCGTTCGGTAGAACATACGCCTGCTGGAGATAGAAGTTGTCTATGACTAAATGGATTAGTATTTTGAGGCTTAAAGTATACGTTTGAAATAATCAATAAACAGGAAAAATTGGTCTGTATGAAAGGTATTTCTTTATTCATCTTTATTTCCGGCTTTCTTTTTTTTACCGGATCAACTTCTGCCCAGACAAAGCCTGTATTTGAGAATGACATTTGTCTGCCTTCTAAATTATATTTCCTGACTGGTGTTCAGAATGATATATTTATTGAGCCCCTTATAAAGCGCTGGAGACCATACAATGATGTTGTAAGGTTTTCAGGTACAGCAAAATTTCAAAGAAGGCTTGAACGGGTAGCTAGTGTATCAACAAATTAATTATGCAACATAATGTTTTGATAGTTTTTTGTCTG
>CAZREP010000017.1:0-39767 GCA_964599035.1 uncultured Terrimonas sp.
TTCTTAACGCCATTTTTCCGAGGCCGACCTCCATTTATAATTTAACCGGACAATACTGGTTTCAAATCAATAAACTGCTCGCCCACCCGTCATATCGAACGTAAATCCTGTATTGAAGCTTGCTTCTTTTGAAACAATCCAGGCAGCGAGGTTCGCAACTTCATCCAATCGTCCGCAACGCTTCATTGGTATTTTATCTGTCATATATTTTATCTGTTGCGGCTCCATCTTTTCAACCATAGAAGTCATGATCGTTGCGGGTGCTAAAGCATTAATGGTCACTCCTGATCCGGCATATTCTTTACCTGCTGATTTTACCAGTCCGATAACGCCGGCTTTTGAAGCGGAATAAGAAACCATACCGGCATTGCCTTCTTTTCCTGCAATAGAAGCTATCAGAAGGATCCGCCCGTAGTTATTGGGCAGCATCACTTTAAGTGAATATTTGGTGATAAGGAACGATCCCGTTAAGTTAATCCGGCAGGTTCTTTCAAAACCCGCCAGCTCAACATCTTCCGTATTGATCCCATTGGGGCCAACGATACCCGCCGAATTCACTACAATCGTACAACCTCCCTCCTCCCGCACCTTATCAAATGCTGCTTTTACTTCTGCTTCATCAGATATATCAGCAACAATAAAGTCCGACTGACAGCCCTTGTGTTTAAGGGATTTAACTGCCTTCTCAGCTAAAGCTGCATCCTGGTCCAGTATCCATATTGTAGCGCCTTCCCCGGCCAGTTTTTCAGCGATAGCAAATCCAATACCGGTTCCGCCTCCGGTAATGACTGCTGTTTGATTTTCAAACCGATTCATAATTTTTTATTTTTATTGGTCTTCCATTTTTATCTGAAAGGCAGGCCGCTTCAATTATTTTCATAGAGGCTACCCCCAATTCGCAGGGCGATTCATTAGGCGCAAGGCCCAGGCAGGCATCAATGAAATTTAAAACGGGAGCTTTGTCAGGATAGATTTCTCCTTTGTTCAAAGCCGGGTAGTCTTTAGGCTTACCTTCGAAAGGGTGGTACGACATATTACCTTTCCATAGTTCCAGGAGCAGAATAGCCTTTGTGCCAAATATTCGTACTTCATAGTTCCGGACACTCAATGGAGTAGCTCCCGTACTTGCGATAGTAACTAATGTACCGTTATCCATGGTGATGGTGAGTGCATCATAGATGTCATTGGGGGAGCCATCATAATCGAATTTAGCGTACACCTCATCAGGCTGCGCGCCCGTAAGGAAACTTAAATAAGCTCCTGCATGAGATACCTGGCAATAGATCTGGCCTCCGCCGGCGATTGATGGATCATTATAGGAGCCCTCGTTAGGTTCGATATAAACATTATCCATTCCATGAGTAGGCGATGTGTTGATTCCCTTAAGCAATTTGTCAATAGGGTTAGTCATAAGGACAGAAATCATTTTAATATCCCCAAGAGTACCGTTCCTGATAAGCCTGCGGGCTTCAATTCCATGTCTCGTATAGTGCCAGGGGCAGCTTACCAAAAGCTGGAGATTGTTTTCCGTAGCCAGGTTGCAGAGTTCCTCTGCCTGGGCAACAGTAAATGTCATGGGCTTTTCTATCAGTACATGCCTGCCATGACAAAGTGCAAATTTCGCCTGTTCATAATGCACGTTGGGAGTAGAGCTTACCACCACTGCATCCAGGTTTTCTGTTAATACCAACTCATGGTAATCATCGAAAGCCAGGTCAGCACCAAAATCTTTTGCAATTCGCATGGCCGTGCATTTCACAGGGTTATGTACCGCCCTTAAATATGCACTTTCATGTTGAATTATCCCGGGAATATGGGCACTGGTAGCCCACGATCCTGCGCCTATCACACCAACATTCAACTGATTGTTTTTATTAATCATTATAAGAGATTAATTTGTCTCTGTTCAATTCCACACCAAAACCGGGCTTGGACTCATCAAGTGTGATGTGGCCATTTTCCGGCAATGGTTCACCGATAATGGTATCGAATATCGGATGAAGCGCTTTACCTTCTCCCGTGGAAAGAAACTCAGCATAAGCGCTGTTGGTATTAGACATTACAAAATGATAATTATAAACAGAAGCTCCATGCGGTATTACCTGCATGTCATAAGGCTTTGCCATGGCAGCGATCCTTCTTACGGCTGTAAGCCCTCCCGCCCATTGTATCTCCGGCTGAATGATATCGGTAGCGCCGTCAGCGATGATTTTATGGAATGCCTTGTAGTGGTATTCGAGATTTCCCGTTGCCAGCTGGATGGGTGCAATACGCTCCCGCAAATAAGCATTCTGCCCGGTAGCCCACCCGTTCTGCAGCGGGTCTTCAAACCATTTCACATCATAGTCGCGAACTCTTTCAGCCAAACGCGAAGCAAATTCCACATCCCAGGATAAGTAGCAATCTATCATAATTTCCATATCATCACCTAAACCTGATCTCAGGCGGGAGATCAATTTTTCCATCTTTCGCAGGCCATCCCTTCCGCTTTCTACCCCCCAGGGAGCGGCAATTTTTACTCCCATGAAGCCCCGGTTTTTCCAGTGCTCTGCATAATCGGGGTGAATAGTAGCATAGCAGGGTATTGATCCTTTTGTTTTGCCGCCTAATAATTTGTAAACCGGAACATTCAGGGATTTGGCAACCAGGTCGTATAGTGCCAGGTCCACTCCTGCCATGGCCATATTGGTGATCCCGCCAAGCCCATAGGGCAGGGTAGAACGATTCATCTGATCCCAGATCATTTCAATATTAAATGGATCCTGGTTGATCAAAAAACGCCTGAAATGTTTATCAATCACCCCACATGCAAATTGCCCCCCACCATAATTCACGCAATGCCCGGTTATGCCCTCGTCGGTTTCGATCTCGATGGCATAGGGGTCCTGCCCGGGTCCCATCCATGAAGAACGTACCTTTGAATGGTTCGGATAAACAGACATAGGATTCGCTATCAATGTCTGAGCCTGCCAGCCTCCGCCCCAGTATTGAGATTCACCTATAGCTGCCCCACGGGCACCTGTATCTCCACTATTGATGGTGTATAGCTTGATTCCTGTGATTTTCATGATTTGTTATTTAGTTATTGAAAAAACAGATCCAATCGATATTAAATAAATTTCTCTTTTCGCTGCCCTGGTCCGTAAAAACAAAATAGAGGTCATGTATTCCCTTCGTTTCTGCCAACGACGTTGTAATTTCATTCCATGTGGAACCGCCTGCAATTGCAGGGGGGATCAAAGCTGTGCTAATAAGCGGGCCATTTATTTTATCAAGGCGCAGCTCAATGCTTCCACCCGATTGCGGATGAATACGGTATTTCAATCGTTTAACGAGCGTGAGATCTATATTTTTAAAGCTTAGATAACTATTCCGGTCTATTCCTGTAACATAGGTATAAGAAACCGCGTTTACGGTAGTGCTGGTAACGCGTACATTTCCCACATCAAAATCTTCTGCCTGAATAAGAGGATTTTGTAAAATAATATGCTCCCGGTCCTCCAAAGGTTCTATGCCATTGGCCCCATGATCGGTATAGCTAACATCCAAAAGATAACTGCCATTACCCCCCTTTCCGATATGTTCTTTTAAAAAGAGGGTACCTTTTAAAGGGAGCTGCTCTTTTTTATCCGATAGAGAAAGAATATAATTCACGATCGCTGAAGCATCTCCGTCCGAAAGACCGGGATGGGGTGTCATAGGACGGTCCCCCCAGGCTCCGCTTCCTCCTTTAATGATCTTATCCGCCAGTTGTTTCGTCACACCGGCTTTGGCGGCATACCGCTCAGCAATGGCGAGAAATGCAGGGCCTACTGATTCCTTATCTACAGAATGGCAGGATTTACAATCCAGAGCAGCAATCATTTGCCTGCCTTTTAGATATTTAAAGTTTCCGGCATCCTGGTTCCCGCTTAATATAACAGGAATGTCTTTCCCATTCGGTATATAGCCAAAAGAAACTTTTACATCCGCGGGATTAATTACCGCTTCTTCCTTATCGCTTACGGCTATATTATAATCCAACACGGCATTATCCCAGTAAAAACTACGGTTTCCTGAAGTTTGTATCTGAATTTCAGGTGGCGTATTCCCTACCAGCACCCGGGAGACGGCAGTGCCCTTCCCACCCTTGTCATCCGTAACAGTTAGTTTCACATCATACCTGCCTGCTTTGGTAAAAGTGTATGTCACCGTTTCTCCCCGCAAATCATGATCATCAATATTCCACCTATAGCTCAATTTATCATCATGATCATGATCTACAGACTTCTTTGCAGAAAACTGAACAGTCAGCGGCGCAGCTCCGTATGGAGTATCTATATCCACAACAGCCACCGGGTGCCTGTTGCCTTCCTGGTATTCTATACGAACTAATTTAGCATCCTGATTCTTCGAAAACCAGTTGGTGCCATATTCCAGTACATATAAGGCTCCATCCGGGCCGAACTTCATATCAATAGGTGCAGCAAATTGCAAATGAGGAAGAAAAGGCTCCATTCTCAGATAGTTCCCCTCTTCGTCAAGCGTTACAGCCATTATCCAGTTCCTGATCCATTCATACACCAATAGCTTTCCGTTATAATATTCGGATAATTTATAAGGAGAACCGGGAAAAAGACCACTATAATAAACCGGGCCAACCATAACGCTTGCTCCCCCACGTCCAACCATAGGAAATTGTTTGGAAGAATCCTTTCCGTACCAGATCATTGCCGGCCGGGCCGGAGGCAACTCACGCTTACCGGTATTATTCCGCGACTCATTGACAGGACGGAGAGGATCCTTATGTGGTCTTTCTTTTTTTGTGGCAAAATCATACATTGGGAACAGGTCATTATCTCCCAGGAAATAAGGCCATCCATAAAAACCCGGCTTTTTTGCCAGATTGACTTCATCATAACTCATGCGGCTCCCGTCTTTTCCCAAAAACCTGGTATCAGGACCAACCTCTCCCCAATAAAGAAAGTTAGTTTTCATATCTATTGTGAGCCGGTAAGGATTTCTAAGGCCCATGACATATATCTCCGGCTTTGTTTTTGGAGTTCCTTCGGGAAACAGGTTTCCCTCCGGAATAGAATAGCTTCCATCCCGCTCAGGCCTGATACGCAATATTTTTCCGCGTAAATCATTAGTATTCGCTGCAGTTCCCTGATCATCGGCGAGCTCATGACCTGGCCGCTCATCCACCGGTTGAACACCTTCCTTAAAAGGATCGTCCGCATTGGTATTGTCGCCTATAGCAACATATAAAAGGCTGTCGGGGCCGAATGCGATACCGCCGGCAGAATGGCAGCAAAATATTCTTTGAGTGGGGATCTCCAGCAAAATTTTTTCGGATCCCGGTAGCAGGCTATCTCCAATAATATCAAATCTTGACAGCCTGTTTACGGAGTCAACACCTCCGGGTGCATAATAAAAATAAGCCCAATGATTGGTTTTGAAATCCGGGTCTAATACCACTCCCAGTAACCCGTCTTCTATTCCGCTGAATACATTAAAATTTGCAATGGTTTTTACCTGGCTTGATCTGGCATCATAGATTTTCACCCCTCCTTTCCTTTCCACAAACAATACATTATTGTTGGGAAGAATAGCCATTTGCAAAGGCTCATCCAGTCCTTCCGCCAACACCATCCGTGTGTAACGGCTGCTATCCGGAACATTTAGGATCTCCGTTGATTGGCGAAAGCGTGTACAAGCCACTGCAGACAGGATCATTAACACACAAAAAAGGTGTCTTTTCATCACAATAAGACTTTTTATGGAAAATAACTATACAAAGGGTTGCTTTGCTTCGTACAGCAATCAGGTTGTATATGCTTACTGCACCTTATCATCAACTAATTTTTTTTGATCCATTACTGCCAGCAGAGTAATGAAATTATCTACCAGAAAGCCTTCATACCCCCAGCATTCACCATCCCACGACTTCCAGTCCTTCGTCATATTACTGCCCGGGCAATGTCCCTGGAAATCTCCCTTTTTATAGCTCTCCAGCATAGGCATCAAAATCATCTCTGCTTCTCTTTTCATGCCCAGCTTATAAAGCGCGTGAACCGTATAATAGGCATAGCACCCTGTTGCACCGCCATTCTCATAAACCTGAAAGGCTCCATACCCAAACCGTTTGTCGGTATCTGTGTAATCTTCCTTTGGAACGGGCAATAAGTTTCCCGGAAGCCCCAACCTGAAATCCGTAAACCCTACCGCTTTCATTTTGTCAAGTACCCGTTTCATGATCTCCACCGCTTTCTTTTCTTCAACAAGCCCGTAACTGATCGCTATGCTATTCACAAAAACAAAATAATAGTCGTGCAGGCGGCCGTCTTCACTTCTCCATCCTGCCAGCACTCCTGTTTCCGGGTTGTAAAACCTGTTGAAATAACTGGCTTTAAGTTTAGCGGCAAAAGCACTGAAATATTGATCATCACCTGTCTTTTCTAATAAACGCGCGAGCGCTGCCAACAATACACAGGAACGGTAAGCCAGGGCATTTGAATAAGCATCATCATGTCCGAAACCAATGGTATCCCACCAGTTCGCCGGCCGCTTTATCCCATCCCAGCTTCCCGAATTACCGGATAATCCATATTCTATAATTCCATCCTTGTTCCGATCGGTAGCTATCATTTTTTCTGCCCAGCTCCGGATATGCCCGTAATTCGCCCGTGCCCAGGCCATATCCTTTGTGTGCAGAATATAAGAGCAGGCAGCCATAATTACAGAAGGGGCAGCATCGCAGGAATCATATTCACTCTGCCATCCCCCTGCCACATTCTTATATCCCACCTGGCCATATCCTTTCATTCCCTCGAAATACCGGTTTAAAGAATTACGCACCAGGTCCATAGCCGTCACCCCTTTCACCAGTTCAGGGGTATACTGTGCCATTTCTGCATACAAATAAAGCGTAAAAGTACAGGCGTCGCTGGCAGAATTATTAGCCAGGGAACGTATCCGGGGGTTCATTTGAAAAATATTGATAAAATTTCTCCGGAAGCCATCGTATCTTTTGTCCGCTTCAATTCCGGGTCCCTCCGGGTAAATGGCTGCTGATTCAAAACGATATACAATATCCTTATGGTCCTTGTCGGCTGCGGGAAAAGAAAGCTTTACAAATGGGCTACCGGTATACCTGTCTGCATCATACAATAAGGTTACAGAAGGATCACTGCAGTATACCCTGAAGCTTCCCATGCCCGGAAAATGCAATACACAGGGAAATTGCATTGCATTTGTTGCTTCCATTATTCCTAACACCGTACAATGATTCACTTTCTGCGCAAAGGTGATGGTAAATGGTAAAGCATCTTCGCTGCTTCCATTCCATCGTGTCTGCAGCGAAAACGACCTTGAGGATAGCCTGCATTTCCACAAAGGAATATTTGAGCGTTTTGTCTTCGAAAAATAGGCAATGCTATCCCGCCCGGCACGACCTTCATATACATTTCCCCCGGATGAATCCGTTCCTAAAATGGTATTTACCGATAACATACCTCCTCCCAGACTGTCTGTAGAGAAAAAAGAAAATGCGGGATGATCTTTCTTCAGTTGAATGCTGAGATATGGGGACTTATAAATAAAAGCACTATCATTTATAAAAACAGATAAAGGATCAGGCATGCTCAACGCAAGGCCTGTCATTGCCGACTGCTGAATAAAGGTTCTTCGTGTGACCATAACTGAATTATTTTATCCGGGAATCAGATGAAACTGATCCTGTATATTATTGTGTCATTTTAAAGATACTCATACACGCTCCATTGTATCTGCCCCTTAGGGATTTCCCAAAGGGGTTAATGCCCATTCCATGTTAGCCGGGGTATTGCATAACCACAATAGATCGAATCCAACCGCCTGCTGCTCGTCTATCTGCTGCTCTATCGCCTTTTCCAGCCGTTCTTTTGACCAGCCTGAATAGGTAACGGGAATGTACCAGAGTGTTCCCTGCATCGCAGCCCTGGCTTTACGGCCCTGTACAATTTCCCGGGGTATCGTTTTATGATACGCCTTATATGCCTCATACGCTTCTTTCTGGTTGTTATAATCTATCTGCTGACCATCCACATCATTGATGTAAGGTCCCATTGCCTTACCGGCGGGATTCATGAACGGGTAATAACCCCAGTTAACAATTCCCTCTCCATACTCCGAGGCAAGCTCAAGCTTTTGTGCCAGCCAGTCTATAGGCGTAAACTCCCATTTTTTTTGCTTATTTTTTTCCATAGTAACCGCTTCCGGCCAATCCCGGGCATCTACCTGGCCGGTCTCTACATTTATCCATAATTTGGTCCCTGCCTTTTTACATGCCCTCGCAAAAGCCTCAAAAAAAGGCGCTCTTTCTGTACGGCTAAAAAATCCAAGATGCTCTCCTGAATCCTGCAGCATGAGTATATCTATACCTGTTGCTGATAAAGTGGTTCCCCACCATTCTTCATATTCGGAAGGCGCTAAATACTCAAATCCGCGTAATCCGTCTTTATCTAACAGAAAGAACGGAGAGATGGTAACAACGCTCCCGGGACGTACCTTATGACATTCATCAACCACCGCTTTCCAGACCTTTCGCCAAAATCCGGATTTCTCTGTTTCAGTGGTCTTAATCGGGCTGATCTCGTTATTCAAATACCATCCCCAGAAAGACGGGTGTTGACCATATCGCGCATGATACGCTGATATATACTTTTTTGTCTTTTCTTCCATACTGTCAGCACTGATCCTTTCGTACCAACGCCCGCCCGACATGTTTAAATCACTTATTACCCTCATGCCTTTTTTATCGGCAATGGCATATATCATTTCAAGAATATCTGTTCTTTGATCCATCTCTCTTTGAGGTCCTTCGCCTTTACTAATCCGACAAGAGCCTATCGGTATAAGCATTCCAATCATTACAGCCGCAGCAACAGAAAATTTAAAATTCATGTAATATTTTTTCACTGTAATCAAAAACACCAAGGACAGCCATGAAATTCTCCGCCAGATACCCTTCATACCCCCAGCATTTCCCATCCCATGCTTTCCAATCCTTTGTTGCATCACTGCCCGGGCAATATCCCTGGAAATCTCCATTCTTATAGCTTTCCAACATAGGCATCAAAATCATTCCGGCCTCCTCTTTCATTCCAAGCTTATATAATGCATGAATGGTATGATAAACATGGCACCCGGTAGCACCGCCGTTTATATAAATCTGAAAAGCATCATACCCCGATTTAAATCGCCGGCTGGAATAATCCTCATTCGCTACTTTGATTAAATTTCCCGGAAGCCCTAATCTGAAATTGGTGTATCCAACAATTTTCATCTTAGCAAAAAATCGTTGCATGATCTGCCTTCCTTCAGCTTCCTCAACAAGTCCGTAACTGATGGCAAGCCCATTGATACCTATAAAATAATAATCATGAAGTTGTCCGTCTTTACTCCTCCATCCTGCCAGTACCCCGGTTTCGGAATTATAAAAATGGTTGTAATAGCGGGATTTAAGGTTTGTGGCAAATGATTCAAATCTTTTAGCATCTTCCTGCTTACCGAGCATTTGTGAAACGGCTGCCAATAAGGTACAGGCCCTGTACGCCAGCGCATTGGAATAGGCATCCTCATGCCCGAAACCAATGGTATCCCACCAAACGGCTGGTCGCTTTACACCATCCCAACTGCCGGAATTACCAGAATAGCCGTACTCTATAAACCCGTTATTGTTTCTATCAGTGGCTATCATTTTTTCTGCCCAATTCCGGATATGGTTATAATTTGTTTTGCCCCATTCCAGATCATTTGTACTCTGAATATAATTACAGGCAGATATGATCAATGAAGGAGCAGTATCGCAGGAATCATACTCACTTGTCCAACCCCCGCCTACATTCATATAGCCAACCTGTCCATAGCCTAACATTCCGTCAAAAAACCTGTCCAGGGTATTACGTACTAAATCCATCGCAGTTACTCCCTTCACTAACTCGGGTGTAAATCTTGCTACCTCGGCATAGAAATACAAGGCCAATGCACAGGTATCACTTGCAGCATTATTAGCCAATGAGTAAATCCGCGGATTCAGTTGAAAACTATTGATGAAGTTACGCCTGAATCCATCGAACCGCGAATCATTACGAATAATATCCAGTTTGGGATAAATAGCAACCGATTCGAAAGAATAGGTGATGTCTTTATGGTGCTCGTCAGCAGCAGGGAATGCCAATTTTATGAACGGCTTTTTTACTAGCCGGTCTGCATCATAAAACAGGGTTACAGCAGGATCACTGCAGTATACCCGGAAGCTCCCCATATCCGGGAAATGCAATACACAGGGAAATTGCACCACATTTTTTTCTTCCATTTTTCCCAGCACCGTACAATGGTTCACTTTCTGCGCAAAGGTGATGCTGAACGGCAAGGCATCTTCATCGCTTCCATTCCACCGTGTTTGTAGCGAAAATGACCGGGAGGATGCCCTGCACTTCCACAAAGGGATATTTGATCGTTTGGGTTTTGAAAAATAATCAATGCTATGCCGTCCGCTACGGCTTTCATATACCTTCCCTTCAGATGAATCTGCTTCTAAAATGGTATTTACCGACAACATACCTCCTCCCAAACTGTCTGTAGAGAAAAAAGTAAATGCGGGACGGTCCTTCTTCAGTTGAATTTTGAAGTACGGAGACTTGTAAATAAAAACATCATCGTCTGTAAAAACAGATAAAGGATCAGGTACGCCTAAGGCAAGTCCTGTCATCACCGATTGCTGGATAAAATTCCTTCTTGTGGTCATAGCTGAATTATTTTATCTGGTCCTTAGGGATTTCTCAAAGGGGTGAATACCCGTTCCATATTAGCCGGGGTATTACATAACCACAGCAGATCAAAACCGATCGCTTGTTGTTGCCCTATTTGTTGTTCTATCACCTTTTTCAGCTTCTTCACCGGCAAGCCTGAATAATTTAAAGGGATATGCCATAGGGTACTCTTCATAACCGGCCTGGTTTTATGGCCGGGTTGTATTTTATCAGGAACTGTTTTATAATACGTCTTATACGACTCGTAAGCTTCCAGGCGATCTTTGTAATCTATCGGAGCGCCACCCACATCATTTAAGTATGCACCTGCTACTTCTTTAGTTGGGTTCATAAGTGGATAATAACCCCAGTTAACGATGTTCTCACCATATTTTGAAGCAAGCTCAAGCTTTTGTGACAACCAATTTATTTCCGTAAATACCCGCCATTTTTCAGGCCGGGGTTTTTTCTTCTCCATAGCCAGCGCTTCAGACCAATCTTTAACATCCGCCTGTCCCGTCTCTACATTTAACCATAATTTAGTGCCCGCTCTTTCACAAGCTCTTGAGAATGCAGCAAAAAATGGTTCCCTTTCCGCCAGGGTGTACAATGAAAGATGCTCTCCTGAATCCTGCAACATGAGTATATCTATGCCAGTTTCTGATAAAGTAGCTCCCCACCACTCTTCATATTCAGAAGGCTCCAGGTATTTAAACCTGCGTCGCTCGTCTTTATCCAGCAAAAAGAATGGGGAAATAGTGACCATACTCCCCGGCCGAACACGATGACATTCATCAACTATAGACTTCCATACTTTTCGCCAGAAAGCAGATTTTTCTGTTTCAGCAACCCTAATTGGATTGATCTCGTTGTTCAGATACCATCCCCAGAAAGACGGATGTTGGCCATACCGTGCATGGTATGCTGCCACATACTCTTTGGTCTTTCTTTCCATACTGTCAGCACTGACCCTTCCATACCAGTGTCCGCCAGACATGTTTAAATCGTTTATTACCCTCATGCCTTTTTTATCGGCAATGGCATATATTATTTCAAGAATATCTATGCTTTGAGATTTTTTATCTTCGTCAGCTCCACACCAGCTTATCAGTATAAGCATTCCAATTGTTACAACCAGAGCACCGGAAAATTTAAAACTCATATACTATTTCTTCATTTAAGGTTAAAGAGACTGAACCGTGAAAGAATCACCATCCGGGATTCTGGTTGGCACTGAAATCAGGTATGATCGAAACCTCTGTTAAGGGTATCGGGAAAATAAGGAATTTGTCCTGCCATGCATTCCTTCGTTCTATAACAAAACGGG
Source organism: uncultured Terrimonas sp. (assembly GCA_964599035.1). GTDB lineage: Bacteria > Bacteroidota > Bacteroidia > Chitinophagales > Chitinophagaceae > Agriterribacter. The sequence continues at coordinate 12,103 of CAZREP010000017.1, forward strand.
TATACGAAAATGCAGATGTTTCGCCGCTACCAGCAGCCTTTGTTAGCTCAAAATCATCAACAAACCCCGCAGATCCGGCCGGCCACCAGCTGAAAATGGTTGCTGTTTCAGCAGTGGGTCCCGTTGTAAAACGGACCGTCTTTTGCACCCATCCGCCACCGGCAGACTGCATAGCGTTTACCTCATCGTTACCATGTTCCCGAACACCCACAAGCCCCCATTCCGCCGTTGCCATCACCCAAACACTCAGCACATAATCTGTATTAGGGGTCACGCTCACTTTCCGATAAACGTGTCCTCCGTTTGGTATCGCTACTGCTGCGCTACCCGTGTGGCTTTCATCGGTTTGTACAATAGCCCCCTCTTTAACCTTCCATCCCTCATCTCCATCTTCGAACCCGGCGTTGGACAGATCGACTGGTCCTGCCCCGGTCTGCCTGATTTCCATACCGGTAACGAGCTTGTCGGTTTGGTGAAGGATCTTCCATCTCCTGACATCCCAGAACCGGTGCTCTTCTAAAACCAACTCCACCCGCCTTTCACGACGGATACGTTCACGCATCTCATCTTTGCTTAACCCGGCAGGAAGGTCGGGCATATCAACTCTCCTTCTGATCGTGTTTATAGCTTTGTACGCTTCAGAATTAGGGCCATTCACCTCATTTTCAGCCTCCGCATAATTAAGATAGAGCTCTGCCAGCCTGTATTTTTTCCATTGAGCGCTTCCCACTTCATAGGTTTGTAATTTAGGATCAATATATTTCCTTAAATAATAACCCGTATGCGTATTATAAGGCGAGGGACTCAGTAAACCGTCAGCACCGCCCAAATAAGTTTCCATTGTATGAATAACCCCGCCAACATTATCATATTTGGCGCCGTTATGCCAAACGGTAGCATAAAATCTTGGATCTCTGCCTGCATACGGATTATTTTCATCATACCCCGATGCCTCATTAATGACAGGGTGTAAATGATCCGCATCACTATAACCGGTTATGGCAGGTTCACCTGTGGCCTGCATATCGTAACTATCAACTAATTCCTGGGTGGGACAATTCCCCGCCTTGAATAATCCGGTCTTACTGGGGATGCTGTGAACGGCGCTCAGGATCCATTCATCCCCTTTTCCGGGCCGCTCGTAAATGGTTTCCCTGTCCCGCGGGGAAGTATTCAGATCTGTTTGAGTAAGAAAATAATCGCCATAATTCGGTGCAAGTGCGTACTGACCACCCGATGTTAACACATCTAATGCTGCTTTAGCTGCATCCGCTGCAGCTTTCCATTTTGAAGCATCATTAGTGGGGTTCCAGAGCGGACTGGCATTGTACAACAATGCCTGCGATTTGATCGCATAAGCCAGGGCTTTAGAGAAACGGCCTCTTTGTCCTTCCGTTGTAATACGCATAGGCAGATCGGGATTAGCAATAGCTTCCTCACAATCCCTGACAATAAAATCAACCGCCTCCTGAAAAGTAGGCCTCTTCAGAGCGGTGTAATCAAATGCTGCCTCAAAGGGCTTATCCATTGTGGGTAAAGGACCAAACTGCTTTATCAGCTCCCAATAATAAAAAGCCCTGAGCAAGGTGGCCTCCGCCTTAAATCTGCTCCTGTTGGTGGGGCTGGGCACATTGGCATTATCTATATTTTCCAGGAAAACATTCGCATCCCTGATGCCGGTCCAGAACATTACATAGCGCACTTCCGGATACTGGCCTCTCATAAAGGGATCGTAGCTGGGAGTGAGGCTGCCTACATTCCATTGTGGGCCAAGGGAAAAAGGGCTGGTCCCCGCATCCGAATCCTGGATGTCGTCGGTGGCTGCTGCCATAAAGCTCCAATGCCAGTAATTCCAGAAATAGGTTGGGATAGACTTATAGATCGTGTTCAGGTAAGCTTCCGTATGCTTTTCATTTGCAAAAACTTCAGACAGCGTTATCCTGCCATCAGGTGTAATATCCAAAGGGTCTTTTCTGCAACCCGAAAGGGAAAATATAATCCCTGCAAAATATAATAATATTATTTTTCTCATTTTTAAAAGCTTATTATGATTAGAAAGTCAGGTTTATACCGAAGTTGAATATTCTTTCAATCGGGTAAGTGGTATTATTTATTAGTTCAGGATCAAATTCATGGGTAGGTAATTTGTCCCATGTAAACAAATTCAACCCGTTTGCATATATCCTGATCTGCTTAGCCCTTATTTTCTTTGACCATTCAGCAGGTAAAGTATAACCCAATTCCATATTCTTTAACCTTATGTAGCTTGTGTTAACAATGAAAAAAGAATTGGCGATCTCATTAGGAGATGTTTGCGTTGTTAATCTCGGATAGTTTATAGGGTCGCCGTTCGCCGCCCGTTCTGCCGTCCAGCTTTCTAAATGCCTCGCCACAAAATTGTCAGTAGAAAATACCCCGTTCCCGGTAATATAATTGGTAACGTGAGACACCCCCTGAAATAAAAAGCTTATATCAAAGTTTTTATACCCAACATTCAGGACACCACCGAAAGTATATTCAGGCACTGATGAATATCCAATAGGCGCCTGGTCTTTTAAATCTACAACACCGTCCCCATTCAAATCCCTGTATTTAAAATCCCCCGGCCGGGATGCATGCCCGCCAACCGACTGAACAGGAGATTTTTCAACATCCTCTGCATCGCTAAAATAGCCTTCAACAATGTATCCAAATCGCTGACCAATGGTATAGCCTGTTTGCCGGTACCTGAACGCATATTCTTCCGGCAGTAAAGGCTCATCAGCAAACGTCTGTTTGTTCTTTGCATAATTAAGATTGGCCTTAGCTAAAACAAACAGGTCTTTATTAAACGACTTCTTATAATTCAATTCTATTTCATACCCCCTGTTCACTACTTTCCCGATATTCACCGGCGGAAGTACACTGATCGGCAAACCATTCAGAACGGGAACTGTGCCCCTGTTTCTTAGTATATTATCTCTTTTTTCCTGGAAAATATCAACGATTAGCCCCAAACCGTTCTCGAGGCCAATCTCAAAACCAATGTTGGCTTTCTTAGCAGTTTCCCAGGTGATCTCATGATTTTTTAATAAGGAAGTAACTACGTACTGGCCATTCCCCAGGCTGGTTGTATAACCACCTGCTATAACCTGTATATCATCTAAATACAAAAACCTCCTGCTTCCGATGCGATCATTGCCCACTAATCCGTAAGACCCTCTTAATTTTAAATGATCAATAATCCGGACATTTGACATAAACTTTTCATTCGATACAAGCCATGCACCGGAAAAGGCCGGGAAAAAGCCGAATCTTCTTCCTTTTGCAAATTGTTCAGATCCATTATAACCGGCATTAAATTCTGCGAAATACCTGTTATCAAAACCATAAGTAAGCCTGGAAGCTATCCCTTTCAAATTATAGGGCAGCTCTGCATTGATGGTAGTTTTTTGCTGCTGATAAAGCACCAGGCCGGACACGGTATGCTTATGAAAAGTGCGGTTGTAATTTAAATATCCCTGGAAATTAAAAGTAGATGAGAAATATCTCGAACCCGAAATAGACAAAGGAGTGTTTTTTTCATTATTAAACAGTTGATAATATACACTATCGCCTCCATCCATTCCCGTTAGATTAGGATTGATTATTTGAACCCATTTTTCATAAGTCTTTCCGGCAAATAAATTATTAGTTGTCTTACTGTCAAATGACAATACCGCCTTTGCAGATAAGCCTTCAGTGATGAAGTCAAGATCCTGTTGCATTCCGTAAGTAGCATTTACATTACTGTAAACTCTTTGAATATATCCCGTTCTGTTCACCTGGCCATAGGGAGGTTGGGGTGCATTACTCATGGTCAATACCTCTCCATCAGGAGTGAGCACTCCCGGCAGGATAGCAGGTGTAGCCGCAATATTGTCGAGGATCCAAACTGACGCCGTACTATTGGGATCATTGATGTCTCCTATATTGCTTAATACACCGCCATAGGCGCCATTTTGATTCCCGATATACCCGGATACATTTAAAAACGCTTTTAAAGTTTTATTCAACTGGATATCAATATTGGAGCGGAAATTGTATCGCTTTAGAAAAAAGGAGGGATCGTAATTGAGGTCCTTTTCCACATTAAATATGCCTCCCTGGTTCAAATAGCCTGCGCTTACAAAATATTTAACGGCTTTGCCTGCACCTGAAACATTTAAATTATACCGCTCCTGCCTTGAATAGTCTTTCAGCAGGATCTCGCGGAGATCTGTATTTGGAAAACGCAATGGGTCGTTTCCTGTTCTGTATTTCTCAAGAATATCAGAAGAATAAATTTCGTTTAGCCCGTCATTTTTTAGAGCAAGATTTTTAAGCACGGCATAATCATAAGAACTTACCGGCTGGATAAACCTCGGGAAATCCTGCATCCCGGTTTCAGCAGAAAAGCTGATCTCCGGTATCTCAGAAGACCCTCTCCGTGTTGTAACCAATATAACACCATTTGCACCTCTCACTCCAAAAAGAGCAGTGGATGAAGCATCTTTCAAAATGGTTACTGTGGCAATATCATTAGGATCGATACTGGTAAGATCACGTTCAATGCCATCCACCAGCATTATCGGAGATTGGCTGTTAATGGTGCCCCGTCCCCTGATATACAGGTTTGTTATATCACGGCCCGGCTCCCCACTTGTTTGAATGGCAATTAGCCCGGGTAAGCGCCCTGCCAGGGTTACCGCCAGATTTGCAGCCGGGCTTTGCTTTATCTCTTTGGTTTGGATTGATGCTATTGCTCCTGTAACGGTTGCTTTCTTTTGTGTTCCATAAGCAACGACTACCACTTCTCCTAAAGACGACTGCTTTGAAACCATTATTATATTGGCTACATCTTTTTCATTATCTACTTTAATGTGTTGCTCCTCATAACCAATAAACGACAATACAAGGGTCGCTCCCCTGTTGAGTTGAATGGTGAATCTGCCTTCTGCATCTGTGGTTGTACCGGAAGAAGCGCCTTGCACATTTACTGATACACCTGCTAAAGGAACGTTCTCATCCGTAACAACATTCCCTGTTACCGTTAATTTTTGTTGTGCAAATGAAAATAAACAGAGAAAGAGAAAGCATGCAAGTATAAATGCTTTCTCTTTGTGTTGTAAAAACCGGGCTGATTTTTTTGGCATAGCAATTAATTTTAGTTTAAAAAAAAGAATGTTATCAAAAAATTGCCTGTTGATGTTTTAAGTAAAGTTCGAAGTGTAGTTTATCATATCCTTTCTGCCTCTTAGTATCTTGCATTATGCTGATCAATTCTTTTCCTGTTTCAAAATCGCAAAGGATAATATATCAACAACAGCTTTCTATTTTGACAAATTGAATCTGTGCCGCAAATAAATTTGATAAATTCAGCAACAAACCTAAAGCACCATATTCAAACAGGAAATATGTGAATTGACATTTCAGTTGTACATATTGACAATAAATTTTTCTTCCAATAAAATTTGCCTTAAATTACAGACTACAGCAAACCCTTTTTGAAAGGACCATCAACGCTTTTATGACCATACAGGATTGCCTGGTTAGTTTTAGCCAAAAGCTTTATTTATCCATCACTTAACCCATCCATGATCAATTTCTATAAATACCTCCCAACAAGTTTAGAGGATGAGAACTGGGGATTGTCTGTTTTAAACGCGGGGCACAGCAGAATTAATGAAAATGAAATTTATCCCTCGCCAGGGCATCCGGCACACCACTACTTTAATTGGGATAACGGCAGGGTGCTGAACGATTATCATATCGTTTACATTGCAAAAGGTAAAGGCATTTTTGAATCTGCGGAATGCAAACAACAGGTAATAAATGAAGGAACAATACTGATGCTATTCCCTGATGAGTGGCACCGCTATAAGCCGGATGTAAAAACAGGGTGGGATGAATATTGGGTGGGGTTTAAAGGGAATATAATTGACAATATCGCCAGGCAACAGTTTTTCAGCAAAGAAAATGCTGTGATGAAAATCGGCTTACATGAAATCATCATTCAGCTTTTTACAGAGATCATTGAACAAATAAGAGATGAAAGAACCGGCTATCAGCCCCTGGTTGCCGGAATGGTAACCTATCTGCTTGGCGCCATTCACTCGTTTTTAAAACACCAGCATTTCCCGGCAGAAGATATGACGGAATCAATTATAAATAAAGCAAGGGCGATATTGAGAACTAACATAGAACAGGCCATTAGCATGGAAAAAGTTGCAGAGGAATTATGTGTAAGTTATTCATGGTTCCGGCAATCATTTAAAGCTTATACCGGTATTGCCCCTCAGCAATATCTGATCCAGTTAAGGATTGAGAAAGCAAAAATGTATTTAGCTGATTTCTCCCTCTCCATAAAAGAAATTGCCATTCTGTTAAATTTTGAATCTATCTTTTATTTTTCAAAATTATTCAGAGAAAAAGTTGGCGTATCGCCAAAAGAGTACAGGAAAAATTTGAAGAGATAGATGCACGGGAGGCGCATTTCAAATTAGTCCCGCAGGCGAGTGCCTGCAAAACATGGGATATACCCTGACTTTTAGCCAGGGACCGGCCAGGAATGTTGTTTAAACGTCATTACGAGTTTTTGATTAGACGCAGCTCAATTATGAAGTGATGCGGCTCAGTTTGCCATTTTCTTCCTTTTGCTCGTGCAAAAGGAAGCTAAAAACACGCCGGTAAACGATGTACGGCCGTTTACCGGTGCGCTTCGATCAGGCTGCATGGCTACTGTGAACGCTGCTATGGTTCGCTTATCATCAGCGATGATAAATTGGCTGCTTTATTGGTAATATAACACTTTAGGCAATGTAGCTGAAGCGACAGTAGCACAAAAGCTACATCAAGGCTCCTTCCCGAAAACGGGATGTAATCGTTTTCGGGTGGCTTTTGGTTACTTTTTCCACAAAAAGTAACAGAAAGACAAAACAAAAAAGCAAGGCTATATTATTTTGAATGTGCAGCATTGAACAGTTGCCAGCATAGTATGTTATTAACCAGGCGTACTAGTCAGGAGCACGATGATCTCAAGTTTTCCGGTCGGTGAGACACCGACCGGTAGCGGACTCTACAGGCGGAGGTCTCCACCCGCCTACCAAAAAATAGAGTCCAGATAACTTATTCCGTAACTGAATGATATCTTTTGCCCTTCCTGTAAAGTTTGTAATGGGGTGCACATTTCCATTCCAAGCTCTTTACGCCCCGGGTGCCAAAAAAGAAAAAACCGCCGGAATGTACCCTGATCAAAATCCTGGCTGATGCCATAATGCTTTGAACGATCATAGAAAGCAAACGATGTACATGCTGTGTCAGTCCTTAAAAGGCGTTGGAATATGATTTCCCTGTCGAATTGCCAATCCTGGTTTCCCTGGCTCCAATCCCCGCTTTTGGTATAAACCGACACCAGTTTTGGATCTTCTGATCCCGATATGCGAAACATGCAGGGACGCTCGCGGACCTCCCAACCGGATTTTTGTTGGCCGGCAGTATATTCAGCAGTGATACGTATTTCATCTTTATCACCGGGCAACGATATTATCCTTTGCCAAACACTCCCATCTTTAAATTCTCTGGTTACAAAAACACGGTTTTGGTGATAGCGCCATGTATTTTTAGTTTCCTTTGCGCTGGTTATGCCGGCTTCCTCTGCTTTCGGTTCATTAACCAAGCTATTCCCGGAAGGCTTATGTAAAATTTGTGCAATGCGCCCTTTTTGCTCCGGGAAAACAAGAACGCTCCAGGTTTCATTTTCAAGAAGAACTGCGGGTAATCCTTTTTTGACGGCTTCTATTTCATTTATATAATCAACCGTCAGCTTATTCTCTGCCACCCTGTTCATTGAAAACTTTTTGGCCAGCGATTTATACTGATCAAAAACCTGTTCGCTGACAAAAGGATCATCGTAGGTATAGCGTTTATCTTTATAAATCAGCGGAGCCGTGACCAACAGTGAGCGTAAAGCAGGTATCATGGCTTTTTCCACCCTGTTATGAATAGTACTATCAGACGATGATTGTAATGCTTTCTGAAAGCAGGCATAAATTTTTTGCGAAACCTCAAAGTCAAGCCCAACTTCCGAAGCTTTGGGAAAGCAATTGGGATGAACCTCCCGCTCCATAGCATTCTGATGCAGGTAATGAAGGTATTCCAGCATTGACGACGCAGCAGGACCATAATGTAAGCGGCAAAACTCCTCAACTAATTCCCAGCTTTCTTTTCCGGAAGTCCAAAGGCAATGAGCTATCACATAATTCCGGAGATCGCTCATTTCAGCAGACAAGCCATTTCCCGCCGCCTGCATAAAAACTCCCTGAACGCCGTTTTCCTGAAAAAGACGGACATTCTTTCCGATCGTATTAAAATTAGGGAAGGGAAGATCATAGGCCGTAAAGTTGGTGTTGTAATTCCAGATGAGGATATTTTTGCAAATACTTTTCCATTTATACAGATCTTCACAGAATAATTTGTTACGGCTGCAGGATGGATCATCAAGAGGGTGGAAAGTACAACATTCAATGCTGCACAGCATGATCTGAACATTCGGCAGGAGCGTTATGTATTTGGGAGGTTTCCGGCTGTACCAATACACCAATGTGCCAATTTTTACTCCCGGATGAGAAACAGCGATACCCTTAGCAACGGCATTTACCAAAGTTAAATGCGGCGCTCCCATGCTTTCTTCCTTTGCACTTAATGCGCTGCATGAAGGACATTCACAAACTGCATCATTATCCATTTGACTTACACTGATATTCGTGAGGGATGGATCGGCATCAAGAGCTTTAGTAACATTCTCCGTTATAATCCTGATGACATCAGGATTGGTTGAGCACACCTGCGGCCCGCCGCCACCAACATCCAGTTTACGCACTCCATCCACCAGGGCAAAATATTCAGGGTGTGTTTTACCATAAACGGAAACCGGCAAATAATCTAAAATCAAATGGGTGATCAGCCCCTGGCTGGTTTTGCCTCCAAAACGCTCCTCATCAGAAATGGTGTTGATGCGAAGACGGGCAGCAAATGCCGGGTCATTATAATTTTCCTGGTAATAGGGCCATCTGAAAAAAAATGAAGGCTCATAGCTAAAGCCAATGAAAGGAACCGGAATTACAGAAGCATCAGGAGGAATATAAGTGTGATCTGTTGTTAAAAAACGTACCCCGGTATAACGCTCAAAGAACTCATATACACCATAGAGAACACCTCTGGGCCGGGCGCCTGCAATCAATAGATTTTCACCTATTTGTATACGAAAATTTTCTTCCCCTTTATCAGGCACTTCAAAATCAGGAAACAAGAATTGCTCTATGGCCTCGTTGCCAATATAAACTGCATTATTAGAACCGGGCTTTGCGCTTATTTTCAATTCATGCCCTGTAATACTTTTAAAGATCCTTTGAAATTCATCAGCAGCGTACTTTTCACTGGCAATGGCATCCCCGCTAATGATAACAGGCCAGTTTTTCATTTCTTCCAAATGGAGAGTACCTGATTGTTTTGGAGAAAGTTCCGGTGAAATAACAGGTAACAGATTACGAAATGATAAAGTGCTTAAGGCTATGGCGCTTGTTGATGAGAGTTGTAAAAATTTTTTTCGTTTCATTTAGTCTGCTTTTTTATTTTATTCTGCCTTTATATTTTTCATACAATCGTTCGCTGATTTTAACCGCGTCTCCCGATGGCCCGGCGGGAAAATCTTTATCTTCCTGTACCCATCGCCATTCAAAAGCTGTTACTTCTTTATGAAACGCATCTTCATCAAAGAGAATATTTTCTCTTACTGAATTTATTACACCATATAAAAACATTTTCCACCGTGTGGCATAAAAGTCTTTCAACAATCCCGACCAACTACGATTCGCATAATCATTCAATCCGTGGCCGGGACCGCTCCAGGTAGTGATCAGGTTGCGGGCATCTTTTCTAAAATAAAGCTGCTCTCTTTTATTCTTTCCTATATTCCCTGCATCCATCAACCACTTCCCAAGCAACAGCGGGGATTGCGTACCTACCAGGGTATCCAGGTCATTTATCAATCCTATCATCCGGCTGCTATCGGAAACAAGTGCCTGTAAATTTTGTTGATTGTAATGAAGTATAAATTGATCCCTTAACTCACTGAAATAATTTTCTAAAACCTGCCTTCCAATATTTACCAGATCAAAACGATAGGTTTCGCGTGTCTTTAGGCCGGACTGAAGCAACAGTTCCCACACCTGTAATAGATCGGCATTCTGATAAGTGATTTTAGATGGCCATCTGGGTTTATACTTCAAACCAGGGCGTCCATTAATAAGAGAAGTATGGTTTTCGGCAGGAGAAATATATACTTTTTCAGATAAAATTTTCCATGCTTTTTCAACATTTTTATCAGGCTTCCCACAGCGCCTTATCGCCCAGTTTCTGACCCATTGATTGACATCAGATGACCTGTCATTCCATGCTTTTTCCAATACAAATTCATACATTATCGGATTCATATCCAGCCCTTCCAACGTACAGCCCACGCCTGATAAATTGCTGCCGCCATTTTTAAAAGTATCGTCCATGCGTGATGCTACGTCCGCCAGATTTCCCGCCAGCATTGTATTGCCACCGAAGTTTCCGAGGTAGCACCATATATACGGTTGGTTGAAAAAGCTATTGGTCTGCTTCCATATTTCTTCTTTTTCAGCATAATAATCAAGCAGGATCATTTTCCGGTTCGGTACAGCCGTCAGAAACGAATCTACCCGGACATCCGTCCAGTTCTTACGGCCATGGTAAAATATCCAACCCATTTGGAGCCAGGTTGCCAACGAATCCACCTCTGCCATGGAATGATAAATTGTTCTGGCTACTGTGGCGAGATAAGAAGGCTCCCAACTGGGCGGTTTAACCTCATTAAAAGGATCAGCTCCATAAATATGATCAGTGCCAAATACCTTAGTTTGTTCTTCTAAGAAAAGCTGTTGGATTTTTTTAAATAAAGGATCCAGCGGATCCAAAAAACTGGCATTATATCCTTCAGGAAACTTTTCCCATGCATTAAGAAGAGCGATCTTAGCGTTAGGAAAACGGGATTTTAATTCAGCAGGAACATGTCCGGCAAAGGCCGGCAGAACAGGTTTCATATCTAAGGATCGTTCCCTTACAACAATCTTTTTCTGAAGCTCCAATTGCCCGGTTAACCAACTTTCAGGCAAGGGACCATCCCACCGGTCAATGTTGGCCATCCGGTGCCAGGGTAGATAAGCCGGCCCTGTAAAATAGCTCCGTATTTGTTTGCCGCTTAAACCAAGTTTTCGCCAAACCCTGTACCATATTGCTTCCTGCCCTGTAATAGCTAACGGTCTATTTACGCCGTTCAAAGCCATCCAGTCAATCAACCGTTCCCAATCCTGCCACGACCACCAGGGCATCGAATACCCAAAAGTGCAATAGTTAAGGAAGAAACGGTTTTTATAATTAGTCTCCCGCAGGATCTTTTCTTTTATTTCAGGCATCCGTGAAGGAATATCGTTCTCATCTAAGCCATACCAGGTAACGTCAACATGGCAATAATATTTGAGATAATAATTAAACCCAACTGCCATTGAATTATTATTATTTCCTCCTATTACCAATTTGTCATTGAGCCAGCCTAATGTAAATATATCTTTGTCTGAAGGAATACTTTCAAAAATGATTTGATTGGCCCAGCGAGGGGTTACCCTTCCAACCAAAGCTTCCATTGAAGCGATATCGCCTGCCCGTACCACACAAAAATTCCCTAAAAATAATACGATCAAAGTAAAGTATCTGCTGATATATATTTTCACGAACCTTTTATTATTTTCTATGATTATTGCGGGATTATTCTACAACAACTTCCATTTTGATGGTAACAGGTTCATCAAAGATACTATTCGAAGAAAGTGTGGTTACATACCTTCCTTTGGTTTTGTAAATATGATAAATTTCTTTGTTAACAGGCACTGCCTCTGTTCCATCACCAAAATCAATTAAAACAGTACCTTTAGTGTTTACCAGCCGGTTCCAAAATAAAACGTTCGTACCCGGTTTTATATTCCGTACGGGATCATAAACCGCCCAACCATAGGCTAATTTCTTGTTTTTTACAGGGTCAAAAACGCGTACCTGTAAAAAATCACAGTCTTCTGCCCCCGAAGCAGTCTTCACCGTTAGTTGTTCTGTATATAGGCCCGGATGGTCATAATGCACAGTTATTGTCGCAGCATCTCTTATCTCACCGGTATGCAATTTCCAGCTATACGATTTTATCCGTTCTCCTTCCTTTGCTATAGAACGTGTAGCGTCAAGCACTAATTGATCTCCTGCAACAGTATACTGGTATCCTCCCGCAACCGCGATTATTTTGTCGGGATATGACTTTAAATAGGCTTCCATTAAATAAGGATAGGAAGCAAGCTGCGTTCCATTATATTGTAATTCTGTATGGCAATGAGAATCATTAACCTGGGCTTTTCGTCCATCCCAGGTCATTCCCGTTTTAGCCAGTATGCTCCCGGATTTTATAAAATTCCCCACTTTGCAATGCTCCCGGATCGTTTCAATATCCATATGTGCCACCCTGAAAACAATCCCACTTTTATTTTGAATGCAAACAGCATTCGATTTGCCGTCGCCGGATGGTAATGGAGAAGCAGTAACCTTACCGCCAAACGGAGATACTACTTCCAATCTGCCGGGTATAGCTCCGTAATCTTCGCCGCGATGATAGTACCTCAGATTATAAGGAACCAAAGCGCTCCAGGTATTTTGATATACTCCCGCTTTCCATCGATAATTTTTAATCGGAAAGATCATAGGCGGCCCCCACGGTTCACCATCCGCGCATACAGATAACCGCACCTGTCTTTGTATGTTATTCAAAACCTGGATATCCGCACTGAGGGCCCAATCTCTCACAGCCTCTACATATAGACGGAGCCCGTTAAAGGTTACGGGCATCTGGTATGGGCGATGCAATAATAATATCCGTCTTCCTGAGACTTCCACTTCCACTTCTACTTTTGAATATACCTCAGGAGGTCCTTTTTTAAATAAAGGGTACGGCTCAAAATACGGCTTTATTGATATAAGCTTTATACTCCTGCTTACGGACTTGCCTTTATATTTCAACCGTACAACATACTGTTCACCCACATTTAATTCGAAAACCCGGGGGTAGCCGGGGATATCCATTATAATACGAGCGCTGTCATACTGAGCTAAAACCCCTGCCGGAGAAACAATAACAATAACAAGCATTAAGATCATTGGGTTTATGCCTAATAAAGCCCTCTGCCTGAAAAAATAAATTATCAGGCGATTGATCCTTGTTTGCATACTTATGAGCATTGACATTTAAACACTTTGTTCATCAGATCTCATCAAAAATATCTTCTTTGATACCCTGATGCTAATACAAAAGCTACAATAACTAATCCTATTTTATCTCCGATCAGGTTTATCAACCTCATTAAAACAAAATTGATGAAATCAGGCGTATTTCAAATTAGCCGGGCAGGAATGCGTAAAAAACAAATAATATACCCTATCTTTTTAGCCGCAGATACGTAGATTAAATCTGCGTATCTGCGGCGTTTTCAGCAAGGGTATATGTAACTGATATATTACCATACCGTGGTGCCGCTGCATCGCTGCGGGAAAAGTTTTGTAACCATAACTATCTGCAGTACGTTTTTTTCATTCGGGTTTGCTGATTATTTTTGTTGATATCAATTTTGCTTGAATAGAAAAAAATTGCATACCGACCGCGCCCTCCTGGCAAAGATCGCAGCAGGAGATGAACAGGCATTCGCACTATTGCTTGAACAGTACAGGGGCCGGGTATTTTCGCATGTGCTCACCTATGTCAAAATTTACGATGAAGCCATAGAAATTGTGCAGGATATCTTTATTAAAATATGGATACAGCGGGACCGCCTGACAGAGGTAAAGGATTTTCCTGCTTACCTTTTTATTATCAGCCGCAATTACCTGGTTTCTGCGATCCGTAAGCGTGTGATGGACCGGGTGAGCCTGCAGGATGAAGATATGCTGCATGAAATTGTGCGCCCCGACAATACACTTGAAGCTAAAGAGCTTGAAAAATATATTGCTGCCGCTGTGGCACAAATGCCTCCCCAGCAACGCATGGTTTTTACCCTGAGCAGGAACTCCCGGCTTAGCCAGGAAGAAATAGCTGCTAAAATGAATATCAGCAAAAGAACAGTAAAGTTTCATATGACAGCGGTTTTAAATGCGTTGCGCCTGTTTTTAAAAGACGCTGATTATAAAGTGGTTCTCATTTTATTACTGCTTCATTTTTATAATCTGTAAAAAAATTCCTTCACCTACCTGTACCTGGTCTCCCGCATTGCGTCTTCATTAATAAAGCCGCTCTTTCAAGGAAACACACTGTATGGATAAATCGAAATTTATTGACCTGATAGATAATTATGTCGCCGGCACATTATCCGGAGAAGGGTGGAAGCAGTTAAAGGATGCACTCGATGATCCTGAAAAACTGGCTTACCTTGATGAAGAACTCTTATTGACCTTCATGAATGATACTTATTTTTTCGAGGGTCGGGAGTCAGAAAAGAGGGCTATTACCGAAGGGATAATGCAGAAAATCAAAAAGTTGGATGAAAGCAATCACCTGGCACAACACCCAATGGTGGCTGCTAAAAAGGCTTTTATACGGAACTGGCAGCGGGCGGCAGCAGTCATATTTTTTATATTAACAGGAGCAGTTTCATGGTGGCTCTTTGGTAATCGGGGAAATAATGAAAAAGAGCCTGTTGCCACAGTTCAACACCATATAGATGTTCCTCCGGGGAAAAACGGTGCTATATTAAAACTGGCGGATGGAAGGGAAGTGGTATTAGATAGTCTCGCCGATGGCGTGATAGCAACCCAGCTTGGAACAAAAGTAGAACTAAAGAAAGGTCAGTTGGTGTACGATGCTGGTAAGAAAAAACCGGGAGAAATATTATATAATACCATGACAACCCCCCAGGGCAGGCAGTTTCAGCTGGTATTGCCTGATGGCACCAAAGTCTGGCTGAATGCGGCAAGTTCCATCACGTATCCTGCCACTTTTACCGGAAATGCCCGACGGGTGAAAGTTTCGGGGGAGGCCTACTTTGAGGTGGCTAAAATGAAGGATATGCCTTTTCATGCTGCCATTAACGATATGGCTGAGGTGAAGGTGCTGGGCACTCACTTTAATATCAATGCTTATGAAGGGGAACCGGGCATAAAGGCCACACTGTTGGAAGGAAGCATACAAACATCACTTTTAGGTACAGGTAAAACCCCGGAATATATAGTCTTAAAGCCCGGTCAACAGGCAGAAATAGCGAATAAAATAAAATTGAATGAATCGGTGAATACAGACCAGGTAATGGCATGGAAAAACGGCTTATTCAATTTCGAAAATGCTTCCCTCGAAGAGGTCATGCGGCAACTTTCACGCTGGTATGATATTGAAGTGGTGTATGAACGAGGCATACCGAAAATGATCTTTGGTGGAGAAATGAGCCGGAATGTGAGCCTGGCGGGGCTTTTGAGTGGTCTTGAACGTGCCGGTGTTCATTTCCGGATCGAAGAAGGAAACCGGCTGATCGTGATGCCGTAGGGGTGAATGGGCAATAGTGAATGGCTAATAACCATCGCCCACAACTTACTGCTGACACCTAAGACCTTGCCTGACACCTGACCGCTGGCCACCCATAACACAAACATCATTTAATAATTTAAAACCAATCAAACATGAACAATCACTAAAAAATTCACAGTAGTACCAATAAAAAACCGGAAATGGTTCGAAGCACTTCCGGCAACGCCTGAGGGCGCATTTAGTTGGTCTAAAACCGTCGTTCAAACGCATTCTTTTACAACTAAACAAGTGCAATTTATGCAAAAAATTGTTTACGGTTACCGTATTCCGTGGTGGAGAAGCTGTAACCTTACCAAAACCCTGTTAGTGATGAAACTAACGATCCTCTTTTTAACTGCTGCTTGTCTGAATGTTTACGCCAGCGGCATTTCCCAAACGATCACTTTATCAGGCAAAAATGTTGAATTAAAAAAAGTTTTCACCGCCATTAAAAAGCAAACCGGATATGTTGTATTCTACAACCATTCCGATCTCAACGGAACAAACCCTGTTACCATTTCCGTATACGATGTGCCCCTCCGGGAATTCTTGGATATCATGCTGAAAGACCAGCCGCTAGCCTACAAGATCGAGGATAAAACGATCATGCTGTACAAGAGAATGGTGGTTGAGGAAAAAAAACCTGTCAATAAAGATATCCGGGAGGTTGTTGCCAATATCATAAGAGGAAAAGTGACCAATTCCCAAGGAGAGCCTTTAACAGGGGTTAGTGTGGTAGTTAAAGGAACTACTACAGGTACCTCAACTGATGAAAGTGGGAATTATTCCATAGATGTGCCTCCCAACGGCACACTGGTATTTTCCTTTATAGGGTTTACAACCAAGGAAATGCCTGTTAATGGCCGGTCAAAAATTGATCTGGTAATGGAGGAAGCTATTTCTACCCTCAACCAGGTAATGGTAGTTGCATACGGAACACAGAAGAAAAGAGAACTCACCGGTGCTATCAGCTCTGTAAATGCCGACGAATTGGAAAAAGCACCGATAAGCCAGCTTGGACAGCGTTTGCAGGGCAAACTGCCCGGCGTAAGGATCAACCAGATAGAAGGTGTTCCCGGGCAGGGTATTGCATTCAAGATTCGGGGGCAGGCTTCCATAAACGCCGGGAATTCCCCTTTGATCGTGATTGACGGCTTTCCCTCCAGTACAGGACTTGATGCCTTAAGCCCTGAAGAGATTGAGGATATTTCCGTTTTGAAGGACGCTTCAGCCTCGGCTTTATATGGTTCGAGAGCTGCCAATGGGGTTGTTCTCATCACCACCAGGCAAGCAAAAAAAGGCAAAACCGACGTTAAATTAAGTGTTTATAGCGGCATTCAAAAAGTTCCCCAGCGGGGAAGACCGGATGTAATGAATGCACGGCAATTTGCTCAGTACAAAAATGAATGGTACAGCGACCAGGGCTTAGAAGTTCCGGAGAGATATCAGCACCCTGAGCAATATGGACCCAACGATGGTACCGACTGGTTTGAGGTATTGCTAAACCCCAACGCTACCCTACAAAATTATAACCTGTCATTTGCAAATGGGTCAGAAAAGGTTAAATCGGTTGTTAATCTAAGCTACAACAACACGAAAGGGATCCTCCTTAATACTATGGCTCAAAGGGTTACCGCCAGAGCCAATAATATATTTACTGTTTCAGACCGTTTCTCCTTTGGATTAAATCTGGCTGCAGCATATAGAAAATCCGATAATCAAAGTTTCGAGCCTGCGTATTGGAGTTTTCTTTCTTCCGCTTATATAATGGATCCAACATTAGAGTATAAGAATGCCGATGGTACATTACCTGTAGGTTTCTCTTCCCCTGGAATGTTCCCTAATCCAAACTGGTACAGAGTCTTAACAGAAAGAGAAAATCCGCTACAGCAACTCAATATGACAGGGAATGTTTTTGGAGAATACAAGATTATTGAAGGATTAAAATATAAGCTAAGGGCCGATATTGATCTTGGAGGTTCAAAAAACAGGTATTGGAGCCCATCCACAGCCCAGGGAGCTATGTTCCAGTCACCTCCCAATCCTGCAGCAGGATCCTATAGTGCCTCCAGTTATTCAAACTGGCAGGTGGAAAATACATTAAACTACAATAAAAGTTTCGGCGGTGTGCACAACCTGGATATACTGCTCGGCTACTCAGCACAGCAGGTAAGAAATGAAGGAAGTTCAATTAATGGCACTCAATTCCCCGATGACGAAGTTCCCTGGATAAATGCAGCTACCAACAGGATTGGTAGCGTATCGGTCTCCGAGTTTTCGGTATTATCAACTTTAGGAAGACTGAACTATAACTACAAAAGCAAATATCTGGCATCTGTTGCGGTAAGAAGAGATGGTTCATCAAGATTTGGCAGCAGTAAAAAATACGGCACATTTCCATCTGCTTCCGTTGGCTGGGTAGTTTCTGAAGAGAACTTCATGAATGGAATCAGGGATATTGCCAACTTCTTTAAGATCAGGGCAAGCTATGGGGAAGTCGGGAACTATAATATCGGGAACTATTCCCACATCAGTTCCGTTGGCAATGTGAATTATGTATTTAATAATGCAGTTGTTCCCGGAAAAGCCATATCTAATCTGGGAAATTCAACACTGACCTGGGAAACTACAGTACAATATGACCTGGGGCTTGACCTGGGATTATTTAATGACCGGATCTTTTTTGCGTATGATTATTACTGGAAAAATACTAACGGACTACTATACGCCGTAAACATACCACTGGCTTCCGGGTTCGGCAGCATTCAATCCAACATTGGTGAATTTAATTTTTGGGGACATGAGTTTGGTTTAGAAACCAAAAATTTTGTAAACAAATTTAAATGGAATACACACATCACATTCGGGCTTGACCGGAGCCTGGTGAAAAAGCTCGGAACCGAAAATGTTCCCATTGGAGGAGTTCAGGAAAATGTAGACTTTAACCGGACAGAGGTAGGGCACCCGATAGGACAGTTCTATGGTTATATTTATGAAGGTGTTTTTATGAATGAAGCAGAACTGGCCAAAGGCCCTCATATAACGGTATATGGCGGCTCTGATGTGGGTTCAGTCAGGCTTAAGGATATCAGCGGCCCCAACGGGGTTCCCGACGGACTAATTGACCCGATCAATGATAAAACATTTATTGGCGATCCCAATCCTACCTTTGTTTACGGCATCTCCAACGACTTCTCGTATAAAAATTTTGACCTCAGCATTAGCTTAATCGGCAGGGTTGGAGGAGATGTTTTTAAGGGAGATCTGCTCTCCATTGAGAACATTGACGGTGTGTTTAATGTAAGACCCGCTGCATTAGACAGGTGGAGATCAGTTGAAAATCCGGGTAAGGGAGATCTGCCCAGAAGCAATTCCAATCCACTTCACCGTTTTAATAACAGCAGGCAAATTTTTGACGGATCTTATCTTGCCGGAAAAAACATAGTGCTTGGATACAACATACCACAAACAGCAACAAAGATCTTTAAGAATGCCAGGGTTTATATCAGCGCTCAAAACGCTTTCATTATTACAAAATACCCGGGTCCCAATCCGGATGCCAGCCAGTACGGCTTGAACGGGCTTAATGAAGGGCGGGATTTTGCCCCCTACCCGATACCCAGAACATTTACCATGGGAATAGACGTAAATTTTTAAAATAATTGTGGTTATGAAAAAGCATTTAATATATTACCTGTCTGCAGTGTTTTTATTGAACTCATGCAGTAAAAGTTTCCTCGAAATTTCTCCGGAAACAGCGATCACGGGAACTACATTTTATAAAACCGAATCACACTTCAACTTAGCCCTCGTTGCTGCCTATGAACCTCTGCGTGACATTGTTTACCCGGGGCTTTATATGGATGAAATGAGATCTGATAACACCTTTTTCCGTTATTACGCACCAGACAGAGGACCGGCAAATTGGGTAGAAGATATTATACAATGGACCGATCAATCACAAACAACAGCTGTAAATAACAGGTACTATGCTGATTACAGAGGTATTTCCAGGACTAATACCATTTTATCCCGACTGGAAACATCTGATATCTCGGCAGAAGTAAAAAAACAAATCTTCGGGGAGACCCTCTTTTTAAGAGCGTTCTATTATTTTGACTTAGTGACCCATTTCGGGGGAGTGCCCTTATATCTCGAAGAGGTTAGTGATGAGCAGTCGTCGTATGTATCAAACGCCAGCATTGAAGAAGTATATGCTCAAATAACAAGCGATTTAAGCAGCGCCATACCCGATTTACCGGTAGCTGCCTCTTTTCCTCAAACAGGGAGAGCAACCAAAGGTGCAGCAAAAATGCTGTTAGCAAAAGCATATATGTCCAGGCCGCAAAGGGAATATGGGCTTGCAGAAAAAGAGCTGCGTGATATATTGGATATGAACTATACACTTTTAGATGATTACGGAGCTGTTTTCGACCCTAAAAACAAGAACCATGCGGAATCAATATTTGAAATTCAATATAGAGAAGGACCCGACGGTCAGCAAAGTAATTTTCTTTACTATATGCTTCCCAAAACTGCAGATACCTGGCTGATAACAGGTTTAAGTGCAAATAATGTGACCCCGGGCGGATGGAATGTTCCCAATCAGGAATTCATAGATTCATACGAACCTGGCGATTTAAGATTACCAAAATCAATTAAAATAGTGGAAGGTACAGTAGCAGGTGGAGATCCTTATTTTGATCCTATCGTTTGCCTTGCCGTAAAAGAGGTGGGCAGCTATGTCCCCGAACCTGGTAAATTCTATTTTCCATATGTTTCAAAATATGTACACGGTCCATATGCCCAACCCAATAATACAGGTGAAAATTGGCCGGTATTCCGGTTTGCCGATGCATTGTTGCTGCTGGCAGAAAATTTAGTGCAGCAAAATAAAAACAATGAAGCGCTTCCATTCCTAAACAAAGTAAGGGACAGAGCAGGTCTTCCCGATCTGGCTGTAGCCACATTGGAGAATGTGCTGAATGAAAGGCGTCACGAGCTGGCATTCGAAAATCAGCGCTGGACAGATCTTATTCGTACAGGTAAAGCCATTGAGGTGCTGAGCGCTTATGGGCAACGGATGAAACAGGAATATAGCTTTCTTCCTGCCAACTCATTCAATGTAACTGAAAACAGGCTGATCTATCCAATACCTTACAGAGAATTACAATTAAATCTCAGCCTGAAGCAAAATCCGGGATATTAGTAATTTCCTTATTAAAATTGTTTTTAAAATAATGGCGTTTTTCGTGATATCAGGGCAATGGTTAGTGAGTAATCGGCTTATCTGAAATAATCATCAGTAATGGAATATCACCACAGTAAATTCCAATAGCCCTGGTATCACGGAAGGCTATTATCAATAAAACTATAAAGACAAAAGTTATGATGGATAAAAATTATTGTGCTCGGCCAAACAAAAGAATAGGATATGGTGTATGGTTTGTTTTTATCATCCTTTTGTGGACTTCACCGGCAAAAGCGCAAATTATTCTTCAAAACAGCTATTTCTCTTATGAGATCTCAAACAAAGGCAAAAATCTCCATTTCCGGGATAAAATTTCCGGAACTGATTATCTCTACTCAGATACATCATCTTACTGTGCTAATGCTATTCTTAAGGGAAAAGTGTTGAACGTTCAGTCAGTAATACAAAAAAAGAATTTACTGGTACTTGATTTTGGCAGAAATGTAACTGCAAAAATTCAAATTCAAACGTATGGAGATTATCTGGTTTTCAGTGTTGCAGAGGTTACAGGAGATCCGGAATCGCTGGTTTTTCTGAATATACCGCTGAAGCTGGAGGCCATGCCTTACGAGCCCTTCGCAACCTGCGCGCTTTCCCTTAATTTGTATACGCATGTACGCCTGCTTCCCGCACTGCAGCGTCATTTATGGGCTGCCTGCTACAAGCGGTTTGGCATAAAAGGTGCAACAGCCGCTATCCTTGGGGTGCCTCAAAAAGACATACTCCCCACGATCCGGAACGTGATTTCAAAAGCCAAAGATATTCCCTTTTCCGATCAGGGAGGAGCATGGGCCCTGGAAAACAAAGAAGGTTACGGTTCATACTTAATGAATTTCGGCACACTTACCGAGCAGACAGTCGATGAATGGATCGAAACCTGCAAAGCGCTCGGGTTTAACCAGATAGACAGCCACGGAGGCGGAGGCTTTTTTGATTTCGGCACACTTGAGCTTAACCGTCAAAAATGGCCGGATGGCTGGGATACTTTTAAAAGAATTAATGCAAAGCTGCACCAGAACGGGATCTCCCATATTTTCCACACCTATGCTTTTTTTATTGATAAAACTACCAGGTACGTTACGCCCGTTCCTCATAAAGATTTAGGCTATGTGGAAACCTTCACCCTTGCTCAACCTTTGACAACTACATCTGATGAGATCACTGTTAATGAATCAACTGCAGATATATCCACTATCACCGGCTTCCATACGGAAAACAGCGTAACACTAAGGATTGGTGATGAGCTCATTGAATTCAGCGAGGTTACCAGGTCGGCCCCTTTCAAGTTCAAAGGTCTGAAAAGGGGAGCCAATGGAACGCATATCACCGCTCACAAAACGAATATCAAGGCATACCATCTTAGTGAACGTTTCGGAAGATTTGTACCCGATCCCAATTCTGAACTGTTCCGTGAAATAGCCCAAAAGCATGCTGACATTGTTAACCATTGCAATTTCGATGGTATTTACTTAGACGCAATAGACGGGAGCGCAGTGCTCGGAGGAGAGGAGAATTTCTGGTACTATGGTACCAAGTTCATATTTGACATAGCAAAGCATTTAAAGAAAAGCGTGGGTATGGAAATGAGCTCTATGGCGCATCTCTGGTGGCACTACCGTTCCAGGTATCAGGCCTGGGACAGGGCGGTTCGCGGGTATAAACGCTTTATTGATATTCACCTCGCCTCCATCAAAAACCCAAGCCTTTTTTTGCCTGATAAGATAAGGTCAAACGAATGGGAACACGGTCTCTGGAGAGGTAATACACCACAGATCGACAAATATGCAGCAGTTAAGAGCAGTCAAACGATGCTGCCCCTTCATCTGGGCTGGTGGGGAAATCAAACATGGGATCCTCCGCAGATCGAACCCACATTTTCCGACGATGTGGAATACCTCGCTGTAAAAATGCTTTCCAACAATGCAGGCTATTCACAGTTAGGTGGAGTTGACAAAAAAACACTGGAAGACAAACCCCTGTTTAAGCAAGCTGCCGATATCATCCGTCAATACGAGATGCTAAGGCATCAAAAGTATTTTGATGAAAGTATTTTACAACAGCTTCGGCAGCCGGGAAAGGAATTTACGTTAATCCCCGACAAGCAGGGAGGATGGACATTTAAACCCAGAAGCTACAAGAAACATAAAGTGTCGGGACCCGGGCAGGGATCAAAAAAATGGATATCCCACAACGATTTTGAAAGCCAGCCTCTGAAACTCAGGATCGAACCCCTGATGTCTGTTAAACCATATAATGACCCTTCAGCGATTGTGCTGACAGACTTTTCGGAAAAACAGGGTTTTGCTTTCGAAAACACTGCGGACGGCATTTCAGCAAAAATAGTTCCAGCCAGTGAGGAAACGCTTAACAAAGAGAAAACAGCAGCGTTTGTTGCCACTAATGCAGGCGCTACGCCTCCCGATGCTGCTTTTATCAGCGCAGAAAAGCAATACGACCAGCCTTTATCGCTTAAGAATAATAAAGGCCTGGGGGTATGGATCAAAGGTGACGGGAATGGACAACTGCTCAATCTCAGTCTTCGAAGCCCCATCAACATCTCTCATGGAGCGCATGGCGACCGGTTCGTGAAAATAGATTTTGTGGGATGGAGATACTTTGAGCTTGTTGAAATAGAATCTTCAGCAATAAGTGACTACATATGGCCCGATGATTCCCATTTTTATGTATATGATTCCTACCGCCATACCATTGATTTTGATAAGATCGAAAAATTACAGCTCTGGTATAACAACCTGCCTAAAGGGAAGGAAGTACAGACAGTAATCGGTCCGGTTAAAGCCCTACCACTGGTGGAAACAACGATCACCAATCCCTCTGTGAAGATTGGCAATAAAACAGTTGTATTCCCGGTAACCATGCGGCCCGGCATGTACATTGAATTCTTCTCGGAAAAAGACTGCAAGCTGTACGGTTCAAAAGGTGAGCTAATCCGGGATATCAATATTTCCGGGGATATCCCTGTACTGAATGCCGGGGATAATGAGTTCGAATTCAATTGTGGGAGTGATGAAGAAGCAGCTCCACGGGTACAGGTAACCGTTATCAGTGAGGGACGCCCCCTGGAAAATGTCAGGAATAAGCAAAAAATCAATGAATAATATGTTTCCATGAAGTTTATAAAACTTATTTCGCTATTGCTGCTGTGTAGTTGGATTACCAATATCGCCACGGCAGGAGAGATCGTATTGGAGAACAGGCATTATCGCTACCTGATAAAAGACGATGGTGTTAACCTGGCTTTTACAGACAAGCCAAGCGGTAAAAACTATCTTTCACAATCCGGTATTTCTTATTGTGCAAGTATTGTTGTAGAAGGGGAAAAACATCCGGTCAGCAGCGTACGCTATGATGCCTCAGGATATTTAAAGCTCGACTTTGCTCCCTTTCCGGTAACAGCGTCTATTAAAATATCCAAAGATAATGATGCCGTATTTTGGGAGATAGCGGAGATGAAAGGAAATGTTGAATCGCTTGTTTTCTTAGATATACCGCTTGACCTGCAACGGTTACCGAGCGAACCATTTGCTGTATGCGCCCTTGCGCTCAACATTCAAACCGAAGTAAAGCAGCTCCCTGCACTTCAAAACTACCTTGATGCACGGGCACACAGCCGTTTCGGTATTGTTGGTGCTAAGGTGGCGGTAGTTGCCGTGCCGCAAAAAGAGATATTGCCGGCCATCAGGAATATCATGTCCAATGCAAAGGATATCCCGGCTTCCACTGCCGGCGGGGCATGGGCCCAACTTTCAAAAGAGGGGTATGGCTCGTACCTGATGAACTTCGGAACACTTACGGAAAATAATGCAGAAGAATGGATTGACTATTGCAAAAGTGTCGGCTTTAACCAGATTGATCATCACGGCGGGAATAGCAATTTTTTCCTTTTCGGGAGCTTTGAATTGAACAAAGAAAAATGGCCCGATGGATGGAAAAGTTTTAAACGGCTAAATGATAAGCTGCATCAGAATGGGATCTCTTCTATCTTCCATACCTATGCTTTTTTTATTGACAAACAATCTTCTTTCGTAACGCCTGTGCCCCATCCCGACCTGGCATCGTTCAGGACATTTACCCTTGCTGAACCGATAAATGATGCTGCCGATGAAATTGTAGTAAATGAGTCTACTGCAGATATTTCGCTGTTCACAGGTTTTCATTTTCCCAACAGTCTCACTTTAAGAATAGGCAATGAGCTGATAGCGTTTAGTAATGTATCAAGAACTGCACCTTATAAATTTACCGGGTGTAAACGGGGTGTAAATGGCACAAAACCGGCAACTCACCAAACGGGGGAAAGTGCATATCATTTAAAGGAACTTTTTGGACGGTTCCTGCCGAGGCCCGAAACCGGTTTGTTTGAAGAAGTGGCCCAAAGAACCGCCGATATAGTGAACGACTGCGGATTTGACGGAATTTATTTTGATGCCATTGATGGAAGCGACATATTGGGGGGCATGGAAAATTACTGGTACTACAGCACCAAATTCCTTTTTGCGGTAGCCGGCAGGTTGAAAAAGCCGGTAGGAATGGAAATGAGCGCAATGTCTCATTTCTGGTGGCACTACCGGTCCCGCTGGCAGGCATGGGATGTACCACGGCGCGGATATAAAAAGTTTGTGGATATTCATGCCTCCTCCCTGAAGTCGGAAGAAGAAGATCACGGATACTGGCGGGGACATACCCCACAGTTTAACCGCTATGCACCATTGACCAACGGAGGATTGCTATTGCCGCTCCATTTAGGATGGTGGCATCATTTTACCTGGGATCCGCCGAATACGGAATTTTTATTTCCGGATGATGTGGAATACCTGGGCTGTAAAATGATCGGCAACAATGCGGGACTTTCCATGGCCAGCGGCTACCAAAAAAAGGACATAGAAGAGAATCCTTCTTTCAAGCGCTTGAATGCCATTATCAAACAATACGAAACATTAAGGCAACAGCAATATTTCAGCGAGGAAGTAAAGCGGCTGCTCAGGGAACCGGGCAGGGAATATACCCTGTTCAGGCAATCCAATGGGCGATGGAACTTCAAGCCCGTAACCTACCAGAAACACCTGTTTAATGGTGATGAAGATTCCCGGCAGTGGAAAGTGCAAAACCAATTTGCCGCCCAGTCGTTGAAGCTGCGCATACAGGCGCAAATGTCGGTAGTGCCTTATAATGACCCTGCTGCCATAACGGTTGCCCAATTTTCTGATCCCAATGAATTTGGAGACAAACGCACAGCAAAGGGCGTAACCGGAGCTATCGATATTGCTGTAAGTGATAAAGAACGCCCCGGAAAGCTTGCTTCTTTCACGGCCTACAGTGCGGGACTGTCTCCTCAAAAGGGTTCCTGGCTTAAGCTGGAAAAGAAATTTGAGCCCTGGGCAAACCTGGAAAAGAATAAAGGTTTGGGAGTATGGGTAAAAGGCGACGGCAACGGGCAACTGCTGAACCTCCGGCTGGAAACGCCGGAGCACCTTTCAGCCGGTGTTCGGGGTGATCATTATATCAAAGTAGATTTTAAAGGATGGAAATATTTTGAATTGGTGGAGATTGAATCCGCTGCATTCACAGATTACCTGTGGCCGGGTTCAGAGATCATAAAAGATACCAAAGTAAAAGACCTGTTTGTATACAAATCTTACCTGCATTCTGTTCAATACAACAAGGTGGATAAGCTCCAGCTATGGTATAATAATCTTCCGGAAGGAAAAGAGGTCAACTGTATCATTTCACCGGTAAAGGCACTTCCTCTCGTGTCGTACAAGGTGGAAAATCCCGCTATAATGGTTAATGGTAAAAAGATCACGTTCCCTGTTATTATAGAATCAGGAATGTATCTCGAATTCAATTCAATTACAGACTGTAAATTATACGATTCCAAAGGACGCTTTATAAAGGACGTAAAACCTGTTGGGGCTGTTCCATTGCTGTTGGCAGGTGAAAACGCAATCGCTTTTTCCTGCGAAGGTCGAAAAGATATCAATCCTCGTGTAGCAGTAACCGTTATTAATCACGGAGTGCCGCTTTCGGAAGCGCTGAATCAAAAAAATAAATAATCCCCTAAAGAAAAAAACATGGCCTATTTAATCAAAAAGGAATCAGAAGCCAGGATACAGAAAGTGCAGCAATTACTAGCTGCAAACAACCTGGATATTGCATTAGTGTATTATGATGAATTCAACATCGGCAACGGCTGGTATCTCACAGGCTGGTGCCCACAGTTTGAAAGCGGTGCAGTGCTGGTACCCAGGCAGGGAGAACCTATGATACTGGGAGGACCGGAAAGTGAACCGTTTGCCAGGCTGGACAGCATGATCACCGAGACCCGGAACTTCACCGTTTTTATGGTGCCGGATGAAGAGTATCCCAATGCCACGATCATTGATTTTAAAAAGTTATTTGAAGAGCTCACCGGCAGGCTGGGCAATATCAAACGTGTTGGGCTGGTAGGCGCAGGGCGAATGCCTGCTGCGGGTTACCAGCAAATAGTGGAAGGCTTTAGCGGGGTTGAGCTGGTAGATATGACTGATGCGTTTGTGCGGCTACGTTATATAAAGTCGGAATGGGAAAGAGCACAGATCCGTGCTGCATTCAAGCTCGCCGATGATGCCTATGACGCCATGAAAGCAAAAACAACAAAAGGAGTATCCGAGATTGAAGTGGCGGCAGCAGGTGAATACGCCGTAAGAAGCCGTAGTGCCAGCGGCTTTGGATTTGGCACGATCGTGGGCAGTGGCG